>JAJRTU010000080.1 GCA_024278135.1 Gammaproteobacteria bacterium | reverse complement strand
AACTTCCTTGATGGCCCGCAATTCGCTGATATCGCCGGCCGGGGTGCTGGTGGCATGGGCGTTGATATAGTCTATCGGGCTCGTCACTGTAGCGAGTGCCTGCTGCATGCAGCGGGCGGCGCCTTCGCCTGAGGGTTTTACCATGTCCATGCCATCGGATGTTGCACCGTAACCGACCACCTCCGCATAAATCCTGGCGTCTCTTGCCCGTGCGTGTTCCAGCTCTTCCAGTACCACGATGCCGCCACCGCCGGAGATGACAAAACCATCACGATCGGCATCGAAAGGACGCGAAGCGGACTCAGGTGTCTGATTGTAGCGTGAGGACAGTGCGCCCATGCCGTCAAACAAGATCGTACTGGTCCAATGGACTTCATCTCCGCCGCCGGCGAAGATAATGTCCTGCTTGCCATTCTGAATGAGTTCATAGGCGTTACCAATGCAATGAGCACTGGTGGCGCAGGCGGAACTGATCGAATAATTGACACCTTTTATCTTATAGGCGACAGACAGACAGGCACTGACGGTGCTGGACATAATACGTGGCACCATGGTCGGCCCCACTTTTTTGGCGCCTCTGTTGCGCAGTGTATCCACCGCCAGCACCAGGTTTTCGTTGGAGGCCCCGCCGCTGCCGGCGATGAGGCCGGTACGTGTGTTTGAGATCAGGGTTTCCGGCAGATTCGCATCGGCAATGGCGTCCCGCATGGCCAGGTAGCTGAAAGCGGAGGTGTCGCCCATAAAGCGTTTCAACTTGCGGTCAATCAGGGTATCCAGATCGAGGTGAATGGGCCCGTGTACATGTGAGCGGAAACCCAGCTCTTCGTATACAGCGGAATGTTCAATACCCGAACGGGTATCCCGCAAAGAAGCGCTGACTTCTTCTTTACTGTTGCCAATACTCGATTTGATACCGAGTCCGGTGATAACGACGCGTTTCAAAACAAACTCCTAAAATTGTTCAGTTGATTTAAATAAACCGACTCTGAGATCCTTTGCAGTGTAGATCTCTTTGCCATCGACTTCCATTCGTCCATCTGCCACTCCCATGATCAGTTTTCTGAGTACGACACGTTTGATATCGATATGGTAGCTCACGCGGCGGTTACCCGGCGTGACCTGACCGGTAAATTTCACCTGGCCGGAGCCCAGCGCCCGCCCGCGCCCTTCGGCACCCAGCCAGCCGAGATAGAAGCCGATCAACTGCCACATCGCATCAAGCCCCAGGCAGCCGGGCATGACCGGATCTCCCTGGAAGTGACAATCAAAGAACCATAAGTCAGGGTGAATATCCAGTTCGGCCGTGATATGGCCCTTGTCCCTGCTGCCACCGTCCTTACTGACACTGGTAATCCGGTCAAACATGAGTAAATCCGGCAAAGGCAGTTGGGCATTGCCTTCTCCGAATAACTCACCACGACCGCAGGCCAGCAGTTCGTCCCGCGAATAATTGTTTTTCTTCTTCTGCATGGAGGCACTAGTATCTCATGATGATGGGCTATTTTCCCGTTTAATTCTCTCTAAAATCAGGTATATGCGGATAAAACAGCCGTGTATATCAGGCACCGGCCTGGAGACTGTTCAGCATAATCGCGACCCGATATTGAGAATTTGATTTTGAGTGAGAATTGTTGATCCTACGCTCTTGCCCGGGGCGGGGGGATGATATCCAGCACAGCAGCGAAAGTCTACTTCGATACCGCAATAGTTCAGGGTAAACCTGCCCGCCCGCGGCCCAGGGTAAATACCTTGACAGTCTTTATTCGGTCGTTAGACTCGTTTCAGTCAAATTCTCAGACACTCAAATATATGCTAAATAATACAGGACGATTGGCCCGGCACGAGACCGTTGCCGTGAAAGTAGGCGGCATCAGTATTGGTGGACAGGCCCCTGTCGTCGTGCAATCGATGACCAACACGGATACGGCGGATGCCGAGGCCACTGCCCGACAGATACAGGAACTTGCTGAGGCCGGTTCGGAGCTGGTCCGTATCACCGTGGACACCGAAGCGGCGGCCAGTCAGGTGGCGACGATATGGGAAAAACTGGACGCCGGCGGATGCAGCGTGCCCATTGTGGGTGATTTTCATTACAACGGTCACCAGTTGCTGGATAAATATCCGGAATGTGCACAGGCCCTGGCCAAGTACCGGATTAATCCGGGCAATGTGGGTTTCGGACGTAAGAAAGACAGCCAGTTCAGCACGATGATTGAGAAGGCGATTGAATACGACAAGCCGGTGCGAATTGGTGTCAACTGGGGCAGTCTGGATCAGGCCCTGCTGACCGGTATGATGGATGATAACTCACGGTTGTCAGCGCCGCTCGACGCTGAAGATGTCATGCGTGAGGCACTGATCGTATCGGCCATCAGCAACGCACAGAAAGCGGAAGAAATTGGTCTGGGCAGAGATCGCATAGTACTTTCCTGCAAGGTAAGCGGTGTACAGAAACTCATCGCCGTCTATCGTGATCTGGCGAAGCGATGTGATTATGCCCTGCATCTCGGTCTGACTGAGGCGGGCATGGGCTCGAAAGGTATTGTCGCTTCGACCGCCGCGATAGGCGTGCTGTTGCAGGAAGGTATCGGCGATACCATCCGTATCTCCCTGACACCTGAGCCGGGCGGTGATCGTACCAAAGAAGTGATTGTCGCACAGGAGATCCTGCAAACCATGGGCCTGCGCTCATTTACACCGCTGGTGACGGCCTGTCCCGGCTGTGGTCGGACGACCAGCACCGTATTTCAGGAACTGGCGGACAGCATTCAGAACTATGTACGCCGTCAGATGCCCCTCTGGCGGGAACATTATCCAGGTGTGGAAGACATGAATCTTGCGGTGATGGGCTGCATCGTCAACGGCCCGGGTGAAAGCAAGCATGCTGATATCGGCATCAGCCTGCCGGGCACTGGCGAATCCCCGACTGCGCCGGTCTTTATTGACGGCGCGAAGGCGATGACGCTGCGTGGTGACAACATCGCTGAAGAATTCCAGCAAATTGTCAACGATTATGTGGAACACCGCTATGGCAGCGTTTGATCACCTGTTCAGCCCTGAATAACTTCGGTCGAGCGGCCTTGCAGGCCACGCGCAAAACCGCAGAGTATTATTCCTTTTTGCCCAGCGGGAATTTGATCAGGTTCTCGGTACCGAGCACACCATCAGCACGCGCAACAAGATAGGCATACAGATTATCCAGATTATCCATTACACGTTTGTTGGCATTATTGGGACGCATCAATGTGCCGGGTTTGCCGTGGATAACGATATTTTTAAAATCATCCTCGCTTAATTTTGTCGTTAAACTTTCGCTGAGGTTAGGTCCAACTCCACCCATACCGCCTTTGCCATGGCATACACCGCAGCCGCCACCGTTGTAGGTTTTCCAGCCTTCGATGGCATTGCTGCTGATTTTTCCATCAACAAGCTGGTAGGGCTTGTCAGCCCTGGCGGCGACTGCCGCAGCAGATGTCGTCGCTTTCTCCGGGGCGGCCTGCGCCTTTTCCGTCACGGTGGCGAGCGCCTCATCCGCTTTTTGATCAGCAGCGGTATTGACCTGTTTTGCTTCACCCTGGTCCACGCGACTGCTTTCAACGCTTACCGGACTGGGTTCTGCCGTTGCTGAACTGACTTCAGTCGAACTGTTACCGCATGCGGACAGGAAAACAGAAAGCAGTGTGACCGTAATAACATTTCTCATAGCATCAATCTCTTTGGGTTTAATTGACCGCAGCTTGCTGCGGCATCATTTAACTAATATTCAACAAATTCGCTTCCTGGTTCCTTTCGATACACCCACGCTTCCCAAAAAACAGCCCAGACGGCATCTGCCCGCGTAAATTTTCTGTTCTGGCACATTTATTTAGCATAATTTCAGGGCAGATGTTTTTGACACAGATCAATATTTTCAGTAATTTCACTACTGTGATGGATATAACAGGCCCTGAACCCTTAACAGATTTTTACCCTGTACACCCGCCCCCTTTTACCCAGTTGGCCCCCCGTATGTATGAGTGAGACACAGGATAGTAAGCTCCAATTGATCAGGGTCAAATAAATCAGTTCATAATTATATATAGTCGGCGCATCAACCCGGCTGAAAAGCGATGCTGCATAGCTCGTTGATTTTCAATAGAATAACCAGATGAATAGTGTAATCAATATGCCAGGTCGATGTGCGATGTTCAATTTAAGCGTTTATCTTGTCTGCCTGATACTGAGCGGACCTGCCAATGCACTCAGTCTTGACGAGATATTCATCAAGACTCCCCTTGCTCAACTGTATCCGGCTGCGGAGCGCGCGGAAGTGGTGGAAGGAGATAAGCGTGTCGCTAAAGTATTTGCCGGGGGCAAACAACTGGGCCTGTTGTATTTGAACAGCGACGTTGTCAATGCAACGGGGTATTCCGGGAAACCTATTCACGTCCTTATCGGTATCAACATGCAGGGGCTGATCGAGTCAGCAAAGCTGGTAGAGCACCATGAACCCATTGTCCTGATCGGCATCCCGGAGGCAAAAATCAGGGCGGTAATAGACAGTTATATCGGCCTGGATATCGTCGCTGTCGTCGGCAACAAAAAACGGGAATTACCCTACGATGCCCTGAGCGGTGCGACTGTCACTGTGCGGGTGATCGATGACAGTATTATACGCTCGGCCACCAAGATCGCCCGCTGGTATGGTCTGGGTGGCCTGAAGCCTCTGGCTCCCAGAGATACCGGGCCGAAAATGGAAATTGATATGGAGCAGGATCAGATCCGGGACTGGACTGACCTGCTGAGCGAAGGGTCGGTCAGGCGTCTCAAGCTGCTGGAGAAAGACGTTGATGCGGCATTTGCGGCCAGTGGCGTCAGCAACACACGTGGTGATGTTGCTGCGGATGACTTGTTTATCGAACTGTATGCCGCCCTGGTCTCCGTCCCTGCCATCGGTCGCAGTCTGTTGGGTGAAAGAGAATATAAAAACCTTATGGCAAAGCTGCCACCCGGCAATCATGCCATCCTGCTGGCGGCGAGGGGCAACTATTCTTTCAAAGGCTCCGCTTATGTCCGCGGCGGTATTTTTGATCGTTTTGAAGTGATCCAGAGTGACAATGCAATACGTTTTCGCGACATTCAGCATAAACGCTTGCGGCAACTGGCAGCGGAGGGTGCACCGGATTTAAAGGATGTCGATTTGTTCCGGTTGCCGGCTGACGCTGAGTTTGATCCCGGCAAGCCCTGGGAACTGGAATTGCTGGTAAACCGGGAAACGGGGCCAAGGAACAAGGTCTTTGTCACTTTCGGGCTGGATTATCAGGTGCCGGCCACTTATCTGAAAGCCGGTGACCCGGTGGTGAAACAGAGTGGCAAAACGGATGATACGTTTAATTTATTGACCGCCGAAGAAGAGACGCCGCTCTGGCAGGTCCTGTGGTGGGAAAAGATCTGGTCATCGGGTGTCCTGATCCTGTCATTGGTCTTTATATCGTGGATTTTCTTCTTCCAGATTTGGCTGGTCAGACGCCCGCTGCTGTTTCAGCGGATCCGCATCGGCTTTTTGATGTTCACTTTGTTCGGTATCGGCTTCTACGCCAATGCGCAACTGTCAGTCGTGAATATCCTGACTGTGTTTAATGCGCTTATCACCGGTTTCGACTGGGCCTATTTTCTGATGGACCCTCTGATCTTTATTCTCTGGGCCAGCGTTGCCGCCGCCATTTTATTCTGGGGCCGGGGTGCCTATTGTGGCTGGTTGTGTCCGTTCGGTGCCTTGCAGGAGTTGTTGAACAAGCTGGCGAAACTGGCACGGATTCCTCAATATGTTGTGCCCTGGGGCATACACGAACGACTCTGGCCTTTGAAATATATTATCTTCATGGGTTTGTTCGGTGTTTCCCTGCATTCTCTGGACTGGGCAGAGCGACTGGCCGAAGTCGAACCGTTCAAGACCGTGATTATCATCAAGTTTATCCGTGACTGGCCCTATGTCCTGTATGCCCTTGTCATATTGGCCGCCGGTCTGTTTATCGAAAGGTTTTATTGCCGTTATCTGTGTCCCCTCGGTGCCGCCCTGGCCATTCCCGCCCGTATGCGTATGTTTGACTGGTTGAAGCGCTATCGACAGTGCGGCCATCCCTGTCAGCGATGTGCCAATGAATGCATGGTCCAGGCCATTCATCCTGAAGGTAATATTAATCCGAATGAATGCCTCAACTGTCTGCACTGCCAGCAGCTCTATACCGATGAAGATAAATGCCCTGTCATGATCCAGAAACGCGTCAAGCGGGAACGACGCGAAGGCATGGCGTCGGAAGAAACAGCCGAGCTGGCTAACAGGATCCTGGAAGAAATCAAGCAATCCAATAAGGAGAAGGTATTAGAAAGTTCTTGAGTTTGAACCGTGTTTTATTTCGGGTCGTAGTGTTTTTTTATATTAATCATTGGAGAAAAAATGATGTCTAAACTAGATGACGAAAGAGATGAAGGTATAAGCCGTCGGGATTTATTGACTCGTTCTGCCGGTGTTGCCGGTCTGGCCGGGGTGAGCGCTGCGGGGGGGTTGGCATTGAGTGGCGTGACAATGCCGCGCGAAGCGCAGGCAGCGGCAAATAACAGCGCCCAGGTCGGTCCCGGTGAACTGGATGAATATTACGGTTTCTGGAGCAGCGGCCAGGCCGGTGAAGTACGCATCGTCGGGGTTCCCTCCATGCGTGAGTTGATGCGTATCCCGGTATTTAATCGTTGCAGTGCGACGGGCTGGGGACAAACCAATGAAAGCAGAAAGATCCTGACAGAAGGCCTGTTGCCGGAAACAAAGGAGTATCTGAAAGACAAGGGCGGGGTCTGGTTGAATGGTGATGCCCATCATCCGCATATGTCGTTCACTGATGGCACCTATGACGGACGCTATCTTTTCATCAACGACAAAGCCAACACCCGGGTCGCCCGAATTCGTTGCGATGTGATGAAGTGCGACAAGATTATTGAAATCCCCAATGCGGCGGATATTCACGGTCTGCGTCCACAGAAGTTCCCACGCACCGGCTATGTTTTTGCCAATGGTGAGCATCGTGTACCCATTCCCAACGATGGCTCCATACTGGACGAGCCGGACAAGTATGAGGCCATCTTTACCGCCATAGACGGCGATACGATGGAGATAGCCTGGCAGGTGATGGTGGATGGCAATCTTGATAACTGTGATGCGGATTATCAGGGTCTGTATGCCATTTCAACCTGTTACAACGGTGAAGAAGGGGTGACACTGGCCGAAATGACGGCCAACGAGCAGGACTGGGCCATTGTCTTTGACATCAAGGCCATTGAGGCCGCCGTCAAGAAGGGAGACTATAAAAAGATTAACGGTGTGCCGGTCGTGGATGGGCACAAGGGATCCAAATATACCCGTTATATTCCGGTCTCCAACAGTCCGCATGGTTGTAACACAGCTCCGGATGGCAAGTATGTTGTCATCAACGGCAAGTTGTCACCCACGGTGTCGGTGATAGACCTGCGCAAGTTGCCGGATCTGTTTAATGACAAGATCAAGCCACGTGATGCTATTGTTGCTGAACCGGAACTGGGTCTTGGTCCACTGCATACGGCTTTTGATAACAAGGGTAATTGTTACACGACCCTGTTCCTCGACAGCCAGATCGCCAAGTGGAACCTGGAAAAAGCAGTTGCGGCTTTTCAGGGCAAAGATGTCAACCCGATCCTGGACAAGATAGATGTGCATTATCAACCGGGTCATAACCATACATCCATGGGAGAGACGAAGGAAGCTGATGGCAAATGGCTGGTGTCTTTGAACAAGTTCTCCAAGGATCGCTATATCAATGTCGGCCCGCTGAAGCCTGAAAACGAGCAACTCATTGATATTACCGGCAGCAAGATGAAACTGGTGCACGATGGCCCGACTTTTGCCGAACCCCATGATTGTATTATTGTTCGCAGTGACATCGTTAATCCGGACAAGACCTGGACCCGTGGCGACATAATGTTTGCTGATGCCGAAGCGCAGGCGAAGAAAGACGGTATAAAACTGATGGGTGACAGCAAGGTGATTCGGGATGGCAACAAGGTGCGTGTTTATATGTGGTCAGTGGCACCGAACTTCAGTATGACTGACTTCAGTGTCAATCAGGGTGACGAAGTGACCATCTATGTCACCAATATGGATATGGTGGACGATCTGACTCACGGCTTTACTATGGCAAATTATGGTGTGGTCATGGAGATTGGTCCGCAGGCCACGAGTTCTACGACGTTCAAGGCCGAACGACCCGGGGTGCACTGGTATTATTGCCAATGGTTCTGTCATGCCCTGCACATGGAGATGCGTGGCAGGATGTTTGTCAAGCCCGCGTAAATACCCCCGTGAGCTTGATCCGTAAATGCCGGGCTGAAACACTTCTGTGTTTCAGCCTGGTGCTGTTTACGCAGTGGATTTTCGCCGCTGTCGTGGATGTTGCACCGGGTCGAACCAGCTTGCAGACGGCCATTGCCAATGCAGCAAGGGGCGATATTCTACAACTGCAGGACGGTATTTATTACGGCCCGGTGGTCATTGATCGCAGTCTCACCCTGTTGGGCAGCGGCAACAGTATTATTGACGGTGCCGGCAAGGGCAGGGTTGTGACGGTGACGGCGGTGGATACCATCGTTCGCCATATTTCAATCCGGAATTCAGGCATCGATCTGTCTGAAGAGGACAGCGGAATTTTTGTTACAAAAGAGGCTGACCGTGCTCTTATCGAAGACAACATGCTGAACGACAATCTCATCGGTATTTATTTGAAGGGTCCGGACGATGCCATCGTCAGAAACAATCGCATCACTGGTAAAACAGATCTGCGTATGAACGAACGGGGTAACGGTATACATTTGTGGAATACACCCGGTTCCATTATCGAAGGCAATCATGTGCGCTATGGACGTGACGGTATATTTGTCACCACCAGCAACAATAATATTTTTCGCAACAACCATTTTCAGGATCTGCGTTTTGCCATACATTACATGTATACCAATAACAGTGAAATCAGCGGCAATACCTCACGGAACAATCATATCGCCTACGCCCTGATGTTTTCTTCCCATCTGAATGTATTCAATAATCATTCAATTGACGACCGGGATCGGGGTCTGTTTTTCAATTATGCAAATTATTCAACAGTGAGCCGGAATCGTGTTGAAGGTGGCCCGGAGAAATGTATTTTTATATACAATTCCAACTTCAATCGGATAGAAGGAAATATCCTGAAGCAATGTCAAATCGGCATCCATTTCACTGCCGGTTCAGAAGACAATCAAATATCAGGGAATGCCTTCATTGCCAATCAGACCCAGGTAAAGTACATCGGCACCCGTCATCTTGAGTGGTCAGTGAATGGTCAGGGGAATTACTGGTCGGACAACATGGCATTTGATCTGGACGGGGACAACATTGCCGATAAGCCCTATCAACCGAATAACCTGGTGGATCGGATTATCTGGCGTCATCCTGTGACCAAGATTCTGGTCAACAGTCCCGCCTTTAAATTATTACAATGGGCCCAGTCACAATTTCCCTCCCTCTATCCCGGTGGGGTCATCGACAGTGCCCCTTTGATGCAAAATCCCGAAGTGAAGTATCATGTTAATGGTTAGTCAGACCAATAAGTCAGATCAGCTCATCTCACTGCAGGGTGTCAGTAAACGCTATGGCAAGCTTCAGGCGCTGCAATCTCTTGATTTGTCCGTACAGGAAGGTGAGTGTCTTGCCCTGATTGGACACAATGGTGCGGGTAAGACCACCTTGTTGAAACTCATTCTGGGTTTAACCCGGCCGAGCACCGGCCGCATAAGCCTGTGGGGCGAAGCACCGGACACTCAGGCGGTACGAGCGCAGCATACTCTGGGTTTTCTACCCGAAGCGGTGGCCTTTAAAGGCAATATGAGCGGCTGGGAAGTGCTGCATTTTTATGCGCAACTGAAGAACGTCGCTGCCGGGGAATGCCGTCAACTGCTGCAGCAGGTGGAACTGGATGAGGCGGCCGGTCATAAAGTATCGACTTATTCGAAGGGTATGCGACAGCGTCTGGGCCTGGCCCAGGCCTTGTTGGGCAATCCACGCTTGTTGGTGCTGGATGAGCCGACCTCAGGACTGGATCCGCTTTTTCGACGTAGTTTCTACCGGATCATTCGTGAACGCCAGGCCAATGGCAGTACCGTTTTGCTGTCATCTCATTCATTGACAGAGATCGAGGCACAAACAGATCGTATTGTCATCATGAAAGAGGGTGCTTTAGTCTGTCAGGGCAGCATGGATGAGCTGCGCAGGCAGGCGCAGTTGAGCGTGAATATTCGCATTACCCTGAAACAGGGGGGTGCACAGGCTATCGTTTCCCTGCTTGAAGATCGATTTGAATACCGCAGGGTCAATGAGCATGTCTACGATGTGAAATGCCGTAACGGCGATAAAATGGTGTTACTGGGACAATTGACGGGCCAACACAGTGAACATGTGCAGGACCTGGATATCAGTCCGCCCGGACTGGATGAATTGTTTATTCATTTTGCCGGCAGGGAAGATCGAGTATGAAGCCCATCCTGATTATGGCCATGGCCGAGATCCGCGAGGGTTTGCGGAATCGCTGGATTGCCACCGCCATTATCGGCTTGACCTTGTTTGCTTTTTCTCTGGCCCTGTTGGGTTCAACGCCCATCGGTGAAGTCAAGGCCGGTGCCCTGGATATCACGACTGTGAGCCTGGCCAGTCTCAGTGTCTACCTGATCCCCCTGATTGCTCTGATGCTGGCCTTCGATGCCATTGTCGGTGAGACCGAACGTGGCACACTGCTGTTGTTATTAACCTATCCGATCAAACGCTGGCAGGTGCTGGCGGGAAAATTCACAGGACATCTGGCCATATTAAGTCTGGCGGTTATCATCGGCTATGGTCTGGCCGCTCTGTATATTGTCGTCAAGCATCAGGTCAATGCCGTTGAATGGTTGAACTACTTCGGCATGATCATCAGTACTTTATTGCTGGGTTCGGTTTTTATCTCTATTGGATATCTGCTCAGTGTGCTTATCCGGGACAGGGCATCAGCAGTCGGCGCCTGCATTGCCCTGTGGTTGTTGATGATTGTTGTTTATGATTTTATGTTACTGGGTCTGATCCTGGCAGACCAGCAGCAGTACATCAGTGCCGGCGTGCTGGCGGCAATGGTTTACCTGAATCCGACAGATATCTATCGACTGTTCAATCTGACCGGCAGTGAAAGTGCCGGTCTGATATCCGGCATGGGGGATCTGACCGGGACGGTGATATTGCCGGTCTGGTCAATGGTGATTGCCCTGCTGGCCTGGATAGTGTTGCCACTGGTTATGGCAATGACCATTTTCCACAGAAGAGAGCTTTAGTCCATCCGCCCGTATCGTCACATTGACGATGACATGAACAGATCCTGTTTATAGAAGAGACTCTTCCCCTGATCGAGTGGGGAAATCAACAGTTTTTATCAATATGTGTACCCTGTAGGGTCGAATTCGACCAGGGGCGCTTCATCATGCCCTGTCATCCAGAGGCAATCCCAATGAGGATAATGGCCAATATCACGAACTAAACCGGCTCGCATATGATGAGAACGGGAATAGCATCCCTGCGTAAACCATCGTAGGACAGGGTGAGCTCCTTGTCTTCGTGGAGGGTGCCGACTGTGGTCGAAATTCGACCCTGCAATAAACCATCCACTCGACCGGGGGAAGAGTCATAGAAGAAGGCGGACAAGTTGCTGCAGCTGTTGCGACAATCGTTGTGACTTTTCCCGGTCAACTTTCGGAGGTCGGGTTTTTTCGAGATAGGTATGCTGATTTATTTCCAGTTGAATGGCATGGATGTCGTTGGAAGGATCACCGTAATGCCGGGTGATATAGCCCCCCTTGAATCGTTCGTTTAATGTCACACTGTAATCTGAAGATTCCCTGGCGGTATTCACCAGTACATCAATCCATTTACCGGCACAGGAGCTGTTGTCCGCTGTGCCAAAATTCAGATCAGGCAAGCAGCCTGCAAACAGGCGGGGGACTTCTCCGCGAATGGAATGTGCATCCCAGAGAATGGCATAGCCGTGCAAGCGCCTGATGCGTGCCAGTTCACCTCGAATATGCTCGTGATAGGGATCCCACCAGGTGGCCACACGCCGTTCTATTTCATCGTTCGCCGGTTCCCGCCCCGCAACATACAGGGCTTCACCATCAAATGTTGTCAGTGGACATAGACCGGATTCCCATTTTCCCGGATAGAGCAGTTCCCCCTGCCTGGAGCGATTCAAATCCACGACATAACGCGAATTAAGAGCTCTGATAAAGCTGATGTCCAGGTCATGAATAAAGTCGTAAGCTGTGCTGATAAACCAGTCGCCGTCAAGGTTGCTGTTGCCGATACTGTTGAATCCGGGCTTCAGTTCAGCGGGAACAGCCTGGCCATCATGCGGGAAACTGATGAGCAGAGGACTGTGGCCCCGGTGATAATCAAAGACATCAGCCATGACTGGGTAAAATATCGTCAATCTCTCTGGAAAAATCCTGAGCCGTGATTATTTCTTTGGCCAGTTCGATATCCGGTGAAAAATATCGATCTTTTTTATAAGAGGGCACACAGGCCCTGAGCTTGTCAATCGCAGTTTGAAGTAATCCGGATGTTTTTTTGGGTTGGTGAAACTCCATCGCCTGTGCGGCAGCGAGGAATTCAATGGCGACAATGCCGGTTATATTGTCAGCAATGTCGCCGAGTCGCCTCGCCGCAAACGTGGCCATTGATACGTGATCTTCCTGATTGGCGGAAGTGGGCAAACTGTCAACACTGGCCGGGTGGGCCAATGATTTGTTTTCCGATGCCAGGGCCGCCGCCGTTACCTGGGCAATCATGAACCCGGAATGTAAGCCGGGTTCCTCCACCAGAAAAGCGGGTAGCAGACTCAGGGCGGGATCAACCAGATTGGCTATCCTGCGTTCGGCAATGGCACCGATTTCCGCTGCCGCGATGGCCAGATGATCGGCGGCCAGGGCAATCGGTTCGGCGTGAAAATTCCCGCCCGACAGGGCTTCATTTGTATCATTGAAAATCAGCGGGTTGTCAGTGACGGCATTGGCCTCCGTGCAAAGCACATTGGCGACGAAGCGCATCGTGTCCAGAATGGCACCCATCACCTGAGGCTGACAGCGCAGAGAGTAAGGGTCCTGTACTTTTTCACAGTCAATATGCGATGTGCGGATTTCACTGCCGGACAGCAGTCTTCTGTAAATACCGGCAACAGCGATCTGTCCCCGCTGTCCCCGCAAGGCTTGAATACGCGGATCAAAGGGTGCATCACTCCCTTTCATCGCATCAACTGACAGGGCGCCGGTAATCGTTGCGGCGCTGAAAATTTTTTCAATTTCGAAAAAATGATAAAGAGCAATAGCCGTTGAAGCCTGGGTGCCGTTAATCAATGCCAGCCCTTCTTTCGGGCCGAGAGTCAGGGATCCCAGGCCCGCGATGACGAGCCCCTCTCTGGCGTCAAATATTCTACCCTGATGACAGACATGACCGCTCCCGATCAGGATCGTACTCATATGTGCCAGCGGTGCGAGATCACCTGAAGCGCCGACTGATCCTTTCGCCGGGATGCAGGGATAGACCTCGTGATTGACCAATGCAATCAAGGCATCAATGATGTCCCTCCGGACACCGGAGTGTCCTCTTGCCAGACTGAGTACCTTCATTACCAGCATCAATCGAACAATATTATTGTTCAGATGGGGACCCAGACCACAGCTGTGCGATAACAACAGATTGTGCTGTAGTTCAGTCAGTTTATCATCGGCTATTCGGGTCTGTGCCATTTTTCCGAAACCGGTGTTGATGCCATAAGTGGCCTTATCGGCGGCACACAATGTCGCCACGGTGGCATTGGATTTATCTACCGCATCGTAATCCGATTTCTGCAATTCGATAATGACCGGGTTGAAAGCAACCTGCCTCAACAGGGACAATGAAGCATTACCCGCTTCGAGTGTTAACTTTATTTTTTCCATGATCCGATCTCCGATTTCAGGTCTCACATTCCAGTATTCGACTGAATTATCTTTGCTGTGTGCGTCTATTCAATCATCGGCAACGACAGTCCATCGCTGTTTTCACGGGCGCAATCGACAGCTGCGTCATAGCCCGCATCAGCGTGTCGCATCACGCCGCTAGCCGGGTCATTCCAGAGTACCCTGCCGATGCGTCTGGCGGCGGCATCCGTACCGTCACATACGATCACCACGCCGGCGTGAATGGAATATCCCATTCCCACACCACCGCCATGATGAATCGAAACCCAGGTGGCGCCGCTGGCCGTATTCAACAGCGCATTGAGCAAGGGCCAGTCTGCCACCGCATCAGAGCCGTCCAGCATGGCTTCGGTTTCGCGGTTGGGACTGGCGACGGAGCCGGCGTCGAGATGGTCCCGGCCGATAACGAGCGGTGCGGACAACTCACCAGAGCTGACCATGTCATTAAAGGCCAGGCCCAGGCGATGGCGTTGGCCGAGACCAAGCCAGCAAATGCGGGCAGGCAATCCCTGGAACTGAATGCGTTCCCGGGCCATATCCAGCCAGTGATGCAAATGCGCATCGTCGGGGATCAACTCTTTGACTTTCTGATCTGTCCGGTAAATGTCTTCGGGATCACCGGACAGTGCCACCCAGCGGAAGGGGCCGATACCTCTGCAGAACAGGGGACGGATATAGGCCGGTACAAAACCCGGGAAATCGAAGGCATGCTCCACCCCTTCGTCTTTTGCCACCTGCCGAATGTTATTCCCGTAGTCAAACGTGGGGATGCCCATTTTTTGGAAGGCCAGCATGGCCCTGACATGAACGGCTATGGATTTTTTGGCCGCAGCACTCACCTGTTCCGGATCGCTGTGCCGCAGGGCTTCCCATTTCTCCACAGACCAGCCCAGCGGCAGATAACCGTTGGCGGGATCATGGGCCGAGGTCTGATCCGTGACGGCATCGGGGCGGATACCCTGTTCCAGGATTTGTGGTAACAATTCCGCCGCATTGCCGAGCAAAGCGATGGATATCGCCTCTCCCCTGCGATGGGCCGTATTCAGTATCGACATGGCTTCGTCAATGGAGCGGGCCATTTTGTCCACATAGGCGGTGCGTAATCTGAAATCGATACGACTTT
>JAJRTU010000079.1 GCA_024278135.1 Gammaproteobacteria bacterium | reverse complement strand
TAGAGACATTCGTCAGGGTTGAATAAACGATCCCGGTAAAACTGAGATTTGCACAGGGGCTGAAAACAAACGAGTAAAAATACTCGTTATATGTTGACCGGGTATTGACGACGTCATTCCGGGCCGGCGCTCCATGCCGTTCACGCACTGCTGCTCCGGAATGACAGTCCACTTACAGGTAATCGGGGCGGCTCCCGTATTCAACAGGCAAGTACAGCGCGACCAACAATAATCAGGAGGAAACTTTCAATTATCCTGTTCCTGACCCACTGATGCATAAGATCTTGCCAGGCACATGAGTTCCCGCAAAGTGCCGTCCAGAATGATTGTGGCCGCTGTTGCTTATGGTGTCGTGGCGGTTTCACCCTTCACCATCATGCCCTTGCTGGTAGGGGCGATGCTTGGCGATCTGGAATTAAGCGTGAAGCAGGCCGCTTATATCGTTGCTGCCGAGATGGGCGGATCAGGTCTTGCTGCACTGCTGGTATCGGTTTTTATTACCAGACTGAATCGTCGTCACATCGCTAGCGGTGCATTGAGCCTGTTTGTCGTCAGCAATTTGCTTGCCGCTGGAGTGAATGATCCGGACATGTTGCTGTCGGCGCGATTGTTGGCAGGTGTCAGTGCAGGTACCGTGGTCGCAACAGTCAGTGCCATACTGGCCGGCACCCGGACTCCAGAGCGAAACTTTTCTCTGTTTTTTATGGGCAATCTGAGCTTCGGTGTAATTGCTTTTCTGACTTTACCTTCACTGATCTTTGCACACTGGGGTCTGAGTGGCGCTTATGGTCTCCTTGCCGTGCTGGCTGCAATCGTCATGGTCTTTTTCTTTTCAGGTCTTCCTGCCGGGCATGTCGGGACACAGGGAAGAGATGACTCGTCATCAAGCCTGTTCAGGCCTGTCGCTGTGTCGGGGCTTGTCGGGATGCTGGTTTACTTCATTGGCGTCGGCGCGCTTTGGCCCTTCGTTGAACAGCTCGGCGTCGTACGGGATCTGGCACCGGACCGTATCGGCCTTATCCTTGGCGCCACCCAGTTCAGTGGTATTGGCGGCGCACTGCTGGCGGCCTGGTTGACCATCCGCTTTGGTCGTCGTCTGCCGATCATTGCAGGTACCTTTGTTTCACTGCTGGCTATGATGCTGTTTCTCGTCGGTACGCAATTGTGGAGTTACGCACTGGCTTCGGTGCTGTTTTATTTCGCCTATATTTTTACGCTGACTTATTTGGCGGGTGTGCTGGCGGCACTGGATCCTGCCGGGCGAATCGCGGCACTTGGCGTCACCATGCAGACGGCCGGTTCGGCATTGGGGCCCGCCATTGCCGGAGAAATGATCACACGTGGAGGTTACGCTGATTTGATCTGGTTGACGATCTTCTGTCTGATTGTGCCACTGTTTTTCATGATGGGAGCGACGTATAAACTGCACGCTCTCAACAGACTGTGAGTATGTTCAATATCAACTGTCAGGAGGTTCTATGTATCGATTATACCTGCTATTGTTTCTTTCATCCCTGTTTGTCGGCCCGCTTGCCATGGCCGACGACAAGCTGGTTCTGGTATTCGACTTTGATGACCTGTTATCGCTGTCCCACAATATAGACGGTTTTCTGTTTACACCGACGCGAAACTATCAGGACGAAGCGGAACATAACATAAACGATATGTCAGCCCCGTCCCTGAAAAACCATCTGGCGGTTACCGGCCTGGTAAGAATGAATGGCGAAGTAGTGGGTTTTGTGACCGAGCAGGAAATTATTTACGAAGATGAAGAGACAAAACGGCACATGGCGCAATCAATGTGGATGTTTCGAATCAATTATCCGGGTTTGACCGGCTTTATGTCAGTGCTGCAACGGGAAGATCCCCATCATATTTTTTCACTGGTAAAGGAAGTTACCGGCAACCAGGAGAAACGATGGGAAGACAAATGGCAAATGTTTCTGTCAACAGCAGGCGAGACCCGTATTCAGTTTGCTTCAGGCGAACTGTCAAAGTTTCAGGGCGGACTGTTCGAAGAATACAATGGTCTCAATCCTGCGGATTTTGCCAGGTGGGGCAGGTTTCGGGCAAGGATCAAGTTCGTTATTCATCCGCGGGAGTAAGATGCTGACCATCCTTCACCAATGCGCTTATGATACGCGAATGTGCAGATTTTCACGTGGCACATTAATAGTCATATTTATCCTTTCATTCCTGCAGAATTTAACTCAAGTTTCTGCGCACGAACTTCATCCCCTGCGTATAAGCGAGTTGAACTGGAAGGCCGAAGGTATTAATCGTGTTCTTGCCAATTCATTCGATATTCAAAGTGGTGCGCCCATCATCATCTGGACTGATCCTGGTGAAGTGATAAAGGTCGATGGTCATTCCTGTCTCGCAGGTCCGTATTTCATGTTTGATATTGATGACAACTACGCTTTTAACATTAATGAAACCGTCACTGTTGAATTGCTGTTTGATCGGACCCGGTCTGACGGTTTTATTATCGGCTATGACCATGCCACTCAGGCACCCGTGGCAAAGAAAGTGGAGTTTACGGAAGATGATAAAAGTAAATGGCATCGTCAGACAGTGACACTGGAGCATGCGGGCTTTGCCAATCGTCGTCTGGGTGCTGCCGATTTATCCGTGGCGGCCCTGGGTGCTGTATTGCCCTACAATCCGGCAAGCGATCATGAGATTGTTCTATGCGGAATCAAAATAGAGAGATCGAACACGACCGCCAAAGCTGTTGACGGTTACGGGGAACTGCGTCTTGAAATTCGCGATGCATCCGGCGGTGAGCTCGCTCCGGCCAGGGTCAGTATTCGCGGGCCGGACGGGCGTATGCCGATACCGGGTGATGATGCCCTGCTGACAGACAGGTTTACAGAACATGTCAGACAGGTACAGGTCCGGCGCAACTTTGAATATTGGCCTGAGGAGGGCGGCTATGCGTTTTATGCGGACGGTACATACACATCGTCGTTACCTTCCAATACCTATGAGATGATCGTGGTCAAGGGTCCGGAGTACAAAGTTGTAAGACGGCAATTTAAAATTGAAGCAGGAAAAGAAACCAAACTGTTTGTTCATCTGCAACGTTGGAAGGATCTTCCCGCAGGGGGGTGGTACTCAGGCGATGATCATGTTCATATCAGCCGTCCGGAAAAGGAAAATGCACGCATCCTGGCGCACATGCGGGCGGAAGACATCCATCTCGCCAATTTATTGCAAATGGCCAACCTCAGGCGGAGTTACTACCTGCAATATGCCTTTGGTCAGGCGGGTCAGTACCAGAGGGGGGATTACGCTCTCGCTTCAGGACAGGAGTCACCACGTACATCACAGCGGGGCCATACGATCGGTTTAAACGGCGCTCACTTCTACAGTCCGGTGAATTACTTTCTTTATCAGGATACGGCAGATCTTATACATGCTGATGGCGGGCTGTTCGGTTATGCACATGTGATGGTCGATGCCTTGCACGCATCGTTGGGACTGGCAATGGATGTGCCGATGGGTATGGTGGATTTCGTGGAAATCCTGCAACATGAAATACTGGGTACAGAAATATTTTATGATTTCCTGAATCTCGGCTTCAAATTGATTCCGACAGCAGGTTCCGACTTTCCTTATATCAACCTGCCAGGCAGTGAGCGATCCTATGTTCACATAGAGGGAAAATTCACAGCGGATGCGTGGTACCGGAACCTGGGCGAGGGGCATACCTTTGTCAGTAATGCTCCCGTGCTCGAGTTCAGCATCGCCGGTAAAACCATGGGTGAAGAAGTGCAGGCGAAACGAGGTTCCAGACTCAAGGTTTCAGCCACAGTCAGTATCAATCCTGATTTTGACAAACCGGCGAGGCTGGAGCTTGTGTTGCATGGCGCAGTGATTGCAAGTGTCGAAGCCAGGCAGGATGAGCAGCAGCTTCAGCTTGAATATGAACTCAGTGCAGATAAAAGTGTCTGGTTGGCGGTCAGGGCCTACGGCAAACTGGGAGCACTCGCTCACAGTGCCCCGATATATGTTTATGTGGATGGTGACAGGAACTTCTGGAACCCGGCGCTGGTACCTGCATTGGCTGATAAATACCTGGGAAAAATTCAGACCTTGCTCAGCACATTGCCACAACGCCATGAAGATATCGAAAAGTGGGATACCGGAGAAATAATGGGACCTCTCTGCCAGGCACAGCTTCCAGCGTTGAGCTTATGGGCTGAACAGGCCGTGGATATCTATCACACTCTGAAAGTCAGGGCATTAAACATATCGAATTGAAAAAGCGGACTCGTCGAGGGTCCTTTTTATCTGCAATATAGCACTCCTCTTTTTGACTGTTTTAAAGAAACAGTACGGGGGTTCCAACACCTTCGTCTTTTATCATTTCTGTATCAACACTATCCAGCACTGATGCATTGCTCGTCATAGAACCTGATGCAGTTGAGAAACTGTTCTCAGACACAAGCGGTATCCGCGGCAGCACCCTCCAGCCAAAGTCGCCAATAAGCTTGAGGTTCACCTTAAAATTAATATTTTCTTAAGGTTCGTTTATTAGACTGCCTGCTACTGAAAACAATCAGGATCCGATGTCGATGCCAAAGGGAAATAATGTAAGAGCTTATAAGCCGTGTAAATCGAGATCAGTCCGGCCTGTTGAAAGCATATTCATACCGATATTTTCCCCGGGCCGTGTTTAATAAATCTGTTTGATTACACTATATGAATCCGGCGAACAGTGCAGATGTAAAACAGAAAGTCTTCGATATTATCGCTGAGGTTTGTGTAATCAATTCCTCCATGATTACCTGCAAGGCCGGTCTGCAGGCGGATCTGGGTATTGATTCCGTCGATATTGTTTCTCTGGTTCTGGCACTGGAAGATGAATTTGGCGGGTCAATTTCCGATGAAGAAGTTGAAGGCCTGAGGACGGTCGGAGATGTCATCACTCATATTGATGTCAAATTGAGTGGAGCGGAATAATTTTTGAAACAGCGAGTCGTCATCACCGGGATGGGGGTAGTGAGCTCACTCGGTACGGGCATTGAGCAGTTCTGGCAAAATTGTCTGGACGGTATATCAGTGGTGGAAACCATCCCCGAGCAATGGCGAAACTATTCGGATTTCAGATCCACCTTATGGTCCCCGCTACCCGCAATAGATTACGACACCTTTGGAATCAGTCGTATAGAAAGATTACAGCACGATCCTGTTGCCCTGAATGCCTTATGTGCCGGCCTGCAAGCGGTTCAGGCGGCAGGCCTGGAGCTTTGTGAGAGCAGCCATAAAAAAAATGTATCAGTGATTCGCGACATCGATACTGGTCGTGCCGGTGTTTTTATGGGCAGCGGCATGGGTGGTGTCTCTACACTGCTGAACAATTACACCTGTCAGACTCATGCCATGGTAAAGCGGAAACTGGCATCCTTTTCAGGATCTGAACAGAGAAGCGAACTGCGTCATCTGATGGAGAGCATGGTGCATCCGGACAAAATGCATCCGATGGTTGTCGGTATGGTGATGCCGAATACAATATCTTCAACATTGGGCATCAAATTTTCCTTACATGGTCAGAACCGTCTTTATGCTTCTGCCTGTGCAGCGGGGACGGTAGCGATTGGCCAGGCGTTTAAATCAATACAGTCAGGCAGCCTGGACTTCGCTTTGGCCGGCGGCAGCGAATATCTGTATGAGCCTTATGGCGGTCTTTTCCGGGGCTTTGATCTTGCCAAAACGCTGATCAGCGATTGTTCCCGGCCTGGACGGGCGAACCGGCCTTTTGACAAGGCACATAGCGGGTTTTTGTTCAGTCAGGGTGGCAGCGCTGTTCTGGTGTTGGAGAATTACCGGCAGGCCCGCAAACGAAATGCCCCCATCGTGGCGGAGATAACAGGCTACGGCGAGTCATTTGAAGCACACAACGTGCTGGCACTGTCCAAAGAAGGAAGTGAGATCGTACGTATGATCGAAATGGCCATGTCAGATGCAGGGATCACACCGACCGATGTGCAGTATATCAACACACACGGTACCGGTACGCCGGTCAACGATGCCGTGGAGGCAAAGGTAATCAATCAGATCTTTGGTCGTGATGTATTGCTTAATACAAGTAAATCTTTGCTGGGACACACTATTGGTGCCAGTGGCGCCATTGAAGCCATAGTGTCTGCACTGAGCATTCGTGATCAGACAACGCATGTGTGTCACAATCTGGATAATCCCATTGCCGATTTGAATTTTGTAATGAAACAGGAACCACTGTATATCAATACAGTGCTTTCCCAGTCATTTGCCTTCGGCGGACATATTGCTGGAATTGTATTACGACAATGTCAACAATGAAGCCCTGCATATTGTTGACGGGCGCCACCGGCTATGTGGGTAAACATATCCTCCGGCAGCTGTTGCGACAGGGTTATCGCGTTGTTGTCATTGCCCGTCGCAAAAAGAAAAGTCCCGGTAAAAGAGTGATTGACGCACTGAAACCTTTCGGTGCCTTTCCGGCGGATTCCCTGGACGTTATTGAAGGCGATATAAGACAACCCGATTGCGGAATTGACTCCGCAGCTTTGGAAAAACTGGCCGGGAGCGGTGTTGTTGCGTTGATCCACAGTGCCGGATTAACACGTTTCGATGCCCATCTGGCCAATGAAATTCAGTTGAATAATCTACAGGGAACAAAGCATGTCTATGCACTTGCCCGGGGTCTCGGCATTGAAAGTTTTCATTACTTGAGTACTGCTTATGTCGCCGGTGATACCCGACAGGTTTTCATGAGCACTGATCTGGATGCCGGTCAGGGATTTAATAACCCCTATGAAGCTTCCAAATTCGAGGCGGAAAAATATTTACATGATGCCTGTTCTGAGGATGCCGTCCGTGTAGTGATATACCGGCCCAGTATTGTTGTTGGTGGCTATCCGTCAGGGGAGAACAATGCCGTCAGCACAGTGTATTCTTTCATGAAGGCTGCACATTTTATCCGTGAATGTTGTCGCCGTGACCTGCAAAGGGGTCGAGGGGTTTTTACTCGCTGTGGTGTCAGGCAGCATGGTGATACCCTGTTTATACCGCTGCGCATCGCTGCTGATCCGCAAGTCAGTATTAACCTGGTGTCAGTGGATCAGGTAGTTGACGGGCTTGTCAGGAGGCTGGAAACCGGGGATGAAAAACATACTGTCATCCCTCTACTTGGTGATGACTTCAGTCTGAACAACCTGCGTGATGTCATTTGTGATGCTCTTGAAATAAAAGGGGTCAGTTTTGTGAACAGCAAGGTTTTTGAACAGCGGAGCAGGACCGTGGTCGAAGAGAACTTTTATCGTGCGACATTATCGTATCGACCCTATCTGTTTTCCGCACCGGTTTTCCCGGAAGACGAAAAAGACAGAGGCAGCATTGATATTGAAAAAACGGCCGTTGAATTCAATGAACTTATGAATTTAAAAATGCTGGAAAAACGGCGCATGAGTCTTAATGGACTGGCTTTAAATACGTTTGGAGTCACAGGGCCACAGGACTATTTTCATCTGTTTGTCAACGGCCGTTTAGGCAAAAGTTTCCTGAAGCGTATTGCTTATGTGAGTACAAAAATACGATTTCTCATCAGAGGTGATCAAGTGTTTGATCAGGTGATTTATTTTGACAGAGGCAGTATTCACTATGACAGCGAAGCGGACTTTGATTGCTCTTTCGAAATGGATCAGCCGCTTTTCAACGATATCGTCAACGGTAAAACAGATCTCAAAAGTGCTTTTTTTGAGGGGAAGGTCAGGATCGAAGGTGACAGGGAAACCGCCCTGAAGTTTGGTTTTTTATTCAGCGAGTATTTCCTGCATATCGACGAGAGGGTAATGGAAGAAATGCTCGGCTGATGAATATAGAACAAAAATTATTGTCGATAATAAAAAACCATTATCGGACGATTGTTGCCTGTTTTATATTGCTGGCGATGTTCAGTGCCGCGACAGCCAGGTTCAGCGTTGAACATTCTATCGAATCCTGGGTGGACAAGAGTTCCGATCATTATCAACAATACCAGCGAATGGTCGCGGAGTTTGGAGATGATGCCACTCTTTTTGTGGCCTATGACCGCGCTGATCTGACATCGAACGATCTTGCTGATTATCAATCCCTCATCGAGCATATAAGGGCAAGCGAAGGGGTCGACACCGTATATGATCCTGTTGACATGTTCCTGCTCAATCTGGAGGGCGATAATCTGGATGAAATCGTTATCGATGATTTGAAAAAAACCTTCGCTCAACGGCCGTCGGATTTTCGCAATGTTCTAATGTCTGCGGATATGAAAACACTTGGGATCCTGATTATCCTGGATCAGGAATTTGAATCTTTACATCCACGAATTGTGAATGAAGTGAAACAGGGTTTGGCCGAAATTGGTTTGCGGTGCCATTTTGCCGGAACCGGTTATTTCTCAGAGGTGCTGTCCGAGTCTTTGACCCATGATCTGACTGTTGTCATCAGCGGGCTGGTCATTATTACCATACTGGTCTTACTCTGGTTTTTGCGGAGTCCGGTCGTGCTGGTTTGTGTCATCGCGGGTATCGGCATAAGTTTGCTTTTTACTCTGGCATTGACATCCATGATGGGAATTCAGTTCAATCTTCTCACCCTGATTTTGTATCCCCTTGTTTTCTGTATCGGGATTACCGGTTCGATTCATTTGTTTTCAAGACGGGAACAGGGTTTATGGCACCTGGAGAGTGCCTTTAATAAAATCTTCAAACCCTCAGTCGTTACCATGATAACGACGATTGTCGGTTGCGCAGCGTTTATTATTGCACCACAAACTGTTGTGCGGGATATGGGCCTGGTATTTCCTGTCGCTATCAGTATCAGCTACCTGGTGATGATAATTTTTGTTCCATCAGCCTATCTGCTGCTGTCGAACAATCGGGCTTTACCGCCTTTATTCGTTTCGTCGTCAGCAAGCAGTTATCCGCGGAAAAATATCATTATCAACCTGTTGCTGATTTGTACAGCAATAGTGGCCGTATTTCAGCTGCACAAGCTCAGGACGGAACCGGATGCGATCTATTTCTTTTCCCCTGATTCTGAGCTGGTTCAATCCTATCAATTTATCGAGGATCGGCTGGCCGGGCTGTTGATTGTGGACATGATTGTGGGTACGACTGATGGCAGGTCCGTAATGACACAGGGTAATCTGGAGCAAATAAGCCGGCTTGTCAAAAACGCACGCAGCTTACCGGGTCTGACCACAATTATTTCCCCTCTCGACTGGCTGCAGAGCTACAAAGAAGCTGCCGTCATGCCTGAACTGAAGCAAGCCTATATAAGTAATGACAGGGCAACAATGCGGATAACTTTTCGCTTCAGGAGTACATCAGGCCCATCATACAGGGCCAATATTGACGGTCTGAACAGGCTCTGGAATGAATATGATCATCCGGGTTTAACGATGCATATTACCGGTTTGTTGCCGTTGATACTGGAGGCTCAGGATGCCCTGCTGAAAACCCAGGCTGTGGTATTTCCGGTCATTTTGATACTGATGACACTGGTGCTGTCCTTCATCATTCGTTCCCCGAAAGTGTTGCTGTGCGCCTGTCTGGCCAATATATTGCCGCTGATCATCATGGCCGGGGCGATGGTTATGCTTGAGATCCCTGTCAACAGCATCAATCTGTTCGTCGTCAGTGTCATGCTTGGGGTAATCGTAGATGATACGGTTCATCTTCTGTATGCATGGAAACAAAACGCGTCAATAGAACGCGCCATGCATGAAGTAAAACCGGCTTTATGGATCACAACTTTGACGATAGTCCTCGCATTTACCAGCCTGCTGTTTTCGAGTCTGCGTCCAGTGGCTCAGTTCGGTCTACTCTCAGCCATTGCCGTTATCATCGCCTATTTATGCGATGTGTACATGTTGCCAATGTTGCTTGGCAGGAGGAAGTTGTCGGCGTGAGTGACTTGCTTGAAAAAATTCTGAAACTTCACCTGCATCCGGTATCGGGAACCCCTTACTGGCTCGAAAGAGAACGCGAACTGGGGTTCTCCATTTGCCAACGCATTCAGTCTGTCGATGATTTACACGAGCTGGGCCCTTTCAATCTGCAGCTGTTGTATGAACGACCGCTTGAAGATTTTATCCCGGCGGCGGTGTTGCGCCGGCACAGACTGATCACAGGTGAGACGGGTGGTGCCACGGGTGCAGCAAAGACCACTGCCTATACTGAAGATGAATTCCAGGCGGCCTTTGTTGAATCTTTTCTTTCCGCCAGCAGCTGGAAAACCCCGGTGAACAAGGGTCACTGGTTATGGCTGGGACCCAGTGGCCCGCATATTATCGGCAAAGCGGCCAGACAAATAGCATTGGTGACGACGGGTTGTGACGGTTTCAGTGTGGATTTTGATCCGCGATGGTATCGAATGCTGGCCATCGGTTCCGTTGCTCGCCAGCGTTATCTGGATCATCTGGCAGGACAGGCATCGCGGATCATAGAGCAACAGAACATCTGCTATTTGTTCAGTACACCGGTGATGCTGATGGAGATGGCCAGGCTG
The DNA here is from genome assembly GCA_024278135.1 of Gammaproteobacteria bacterium. Classification (GTDB taxonomy): domain Bacteria; phylum Pseudomonadota; class Gammaproteobacteria; order Eutrophobiales; family Eutrophobiaceae; genus WLWS01. The sequence goes on along the minus strand of JAJRTU010000079.1, from coordinate 1,073 downwards.
ATGCATGAGCATCACAGGCAGAGAGTGAAATTCATCTATCTTGGCGGCATGCCGGTGTCGAACGCGATACATAATTCACTGGGTGAAGCCTTCCCCGAGGCACAGTTGTTGATCGGCTATGGAAATACCCTGTTTGGTGTCAGCCATGAATTGAAACCGCACCGGCCGGACAATGCATTACCTGCCTATTACCCGCCGGCGGGGCGTCTTGTCATGCGCGTGGTCAGTATGGATGAGAACAAAAGTGACATGGAGAGACTGCGGCAAACAGTTGACTGTGGTCAGCGGGGACAGGTGGTGATGCATAGACTGGATCGCTCCTGTTTTCTTGCCAATGTGATGGAAAGAGACAGCGCTGTCCGGGTGGTCACCGGAGGTCTGGAGGGCCTGGCGGATCCACAGCCGATACAGAATAAACAATTTAATGTCGAGAACGGGATCTATTAGTTATGTCGAATAAAGATACAGAGCAGATGCTGGCACTAAAATATGAATACTTGATCCCCTGTGTATACCATTTCTATCGTGAACCGATGGTGCTGACACGTGGTGAAGGCTGTTATTTGCTGGATACTCAGGGTCGTCGTTATCTGGATTGTTATGCCGGTGTCGGGGTGACCAATTGCGGGCACTGCCATCCACAGATCACGAAAGATACATTGGCGCAGATCGAGCGCTTGCAGCATACAACAACAATCTACCTGACTGAACCCATGTTGCTTCTGGCGGAAGCCCTGGCCGGTTTTATACCGGGGTCGTGCAGACGAAGTTTTTTTTGCAGCAGTGGTTCGGAGGCCAACGAGGGTGCATTGCTGTTGGCGAAGCTGGCTACCGGGAGACAGGATTTTATTGCACTGAGCCTTTCCCTGCACGGTCGAACCTATCTCACTGCCGGTATTACCGGACTGGAATTCTGGCGTAGTGATCCTCAACCGCCCCAAAATGTGCATTTTGCCCCCAGCCCGAACTGTCATGCATGTCCATTCAAGCTTCAGCATCCCGACTGTGATTTACGTTGTGCTCAGGAAGTCGAGGATATTCTGCAGAAGCACCCGAACCGGGTTGCCGCATTG
>JAJRTU010000078.1 GCA_024278135.1 Gammaproteobacteria bacterium | reverse complement strand
GCCCGCGCTCCTCACCGATAGAATTGAACAGGGCTGTTTTTCCGGGCACAACAGTTGCGTGATCAAGAAGTTATGATCAGAAGGAAAAACAGTCTTATATACACAGAGTGTACGCCGGATCAGATGGGATTTCACGGCCCTGGCCACCGTGCTGTCGTGGGTCAATTTGACGCTGGCAAAAGGAAAGGGCTGCCCGGTTACGGGATCAGGAAGAATTAGAGTATAGTTTGCAGCATGTCCGGATCCGAAAGCTACGAATCCCTTCATCATATTGCCCACGGCGATATGGCAAAGCGCTCGCGCGCATCAGGGCTGGTCTACCTTACGCTCTACCTCATACTGTTTTTCTTTACGCCCTACAGCAATGACCGCCCCGGGGTCATGCTGCCGGCAGGCATCGCAATTCTTCTGCTGGTGCTTATCCGCACCTGGCTGATTTACCGCTTCGATGATATTTATTCGCTCAGTCCGAAACGCTGGCTTAACGGCTTTTCTGCCTGTACGCTGGGACTTGCCGCAGTCTGGGGTGGCATGTGCGCCATTGCGCTGCACTTTTATGCACTGGAATGGACTTCAATGCTGACTTTGTTGAGCACAGCGGGAATTTCTGCCGGCGCAATCACTACCCTCTCCATTCATAAACGCCTTATTTTTGCATCGCTGGCATTTCTGCTGCTGCCGACAACGCTGGTCGCCGCCGCCCTGCAAACCCGGGAATCAATCGCCATTACGTTAATGTTTATCACCTATTGCAGCTTCATGTTCGGTATCGCCATCCGCATCAACAAAGAATACTGGCATGCCCTGCACAACACGGTTCTGCTCGATAAACGCGCCCGGGAACTTGAGATCAACAACCAGGAACTGGAATCCTACAGCTATTCCATTGCGCATGACCTGCGTACTCCCCTGCGCTCGATTATCGGGTTCAGCCAGATTCTCCAGCAAGATACCCACGACAAATTCAACGAAAAAGAACGGCGTGATCTCGAAAGAATCATCAACGCCGGAAAACATATGGCAGAACTTATCGATGACCTGCTCGAGCTTTCACGCATTTCAAGAAAAGGGCTTGCTGCATCCCGGACGGATCTCGGCAAGCTGGCTACCGCACACGCCCGACAGCTTGCGTCCCTGGCACCGGAGCGTTCTGTCTCCTTCCACGTAGACCCTGAACTGAACACCGTTGGTGACCCCAAGTTACTGGACCTCGCACTGCAAAACCTGCTGGATAACGCCTGGAAATTCACCAAAAATCGTGAACACGCCGAAGTCTCCCTGCGTTCCAGACAGGTCGACAACGAAACCGTCTATTCCCTTTGTGATAATGGCGTGGGCTTTGACATGGCTTATGTCGAAATGCTGTTCAAACCATTTTACCGCCTGCACAATGAGAAGGATTTCCCGGGAACCGGGATCGGACTGGCGACTGTAGAACGTATTATCCTGCGCCACGGCGGGCGTATATGGGCAGAAGGCGCGACAGGCGAAGGCGCCTGCATCCACTTCACCCTGGATAATAAAGGGCATGACGACAGCACCTCGTAATGACAAATCAACCAGGGCTCCCTTAGTATTTCCGGAAACACGTGGTATGATGCGACAAGGCTTAAATCCGCTGAGCAGTGGGTCATGCGCGATTGATCCTGTGCACCCTCTGTTATGTTTTTATTCAGGGCATATTAGTGACCAATAACGATATCCTGCGCCGTATCCGCTACACCTTCGACTTTTCCGACTCAAAGATGATTGAAATATTCGGACTGGCTGATTACCAGGTAACGCGAGAGCAGATCAGTGCCTGGTTAAAAAAGGATGACGACCCGGCGTTCGAGGAATGCGATGACGCACAGTTGGCTGTTTTTCTCAATGGTCTGATTAATGATCGGCGAGGGAAAAAAGAGGGCGCGCAGCCCGAGCCGGAGCAGCGTTTAAACAATAATATCATTTTCAGGAAATTAAAAATTGCCCTGGATCTGAAAGCTGAAGATATACTGGCAATTCTGAACCTGGCAGATGTGCACATAAGCAAGCACGAATTAAGCGCGTTCTTCCGTAAGCCGGATCATAAGCACTACCGTGATTGTAAAGACCAGGTTTTTCGTAATTTCCTGAACGGTATCCAGCTAAAATACCGCGATAATATCTAGTCACGGTACTCCCCGCTCGGTTCGCTCACACTACGCGGGCGGTCTGATGCGCAATCTGTATAACTGTGGGTTCGAAACCGTACTGATGAACTTCCGCGGCTGCAGCGGTGAACCCAACCGTTTAGCGCGTGGGTATCATTCCGGTGAAACCGGTGACCTGGGCACTGTGCTCGAACTGCTGCACGGCCGCGACCCACAACGTCTGATATATCTGATCGGTTTTTCTCTTGGAGGGAATGTGCTGCTCAAGTGGCTGGGTGAAAACCCCGACCAGCAGAAGGTACAAAAAGCGATTGCGGTTTCCGTACCGTTTGAGCTCAACATTGCAGCACTACGACTGGAATCCGGTGCTTCACGGCTTTATCAGGCCCACCTGCTGCATAAACTGCGTCGTTCGATCCGCGCCAGGGCAAGCCGCATACCGCTGCCGATTGACACCGGCAAGCTTGATGACCTGAAGACGTTTCGCCAGTTTGATGATCATGTGACAGCGCCTCTACACGGCTTTCGCAATGTTGACGACTACTACCAACGTTGCAGCAGCCGCCCGTTCATTCAGCGGATTCAGTGCCCCACCCTGATCCTGCAAGCCCGCAACGACCCGTTTATGACAGCAGATGCCATTCCCGATATAACCGAACTCGGCCCGGGTGTTCGGCTGGAAGTCAGTGACAGCGGCGGCCACGTAGGATTTGTCAATGGCCAATGGCCCTGGCGACCGGTTTACTGGCTGGATCAGCGCATATGCGCCGCCCTGAATCAATAGGCTTACAGAGTTCTTTCACCCTGCCGAACATACTGTCCGGATATCAATGGATCAGACTCCATTGAATCAACATGCTCGATCATCGCTCAAATACATTCCACATGATAATCCGCACCCAGCCGATACTCCCCACCCGCCTTGACCTCAATGGTATCCATAGCCGCGTTGGCCGTTTCCACACAGACAAAGCGCTGATAATCATCGTCCCTGAGATCACCCATTTTTGCTGAAATATCCACCCACGGATTCCACACCACGGCGGTATGACTGCCGGTGGAGGTAATACTGATACGGCGGCCGAGAGCAGCATCTTCGATAATCAGCTCGGGTTTTGCATCCAGGTAAATGCGGTCGACCTCTTTGTCGAAACGGATTGTCCCGGCCTGGGTGCTGCGGCTGCCATCCCCGGCCTTGTCGAGGTAGTCGGTCTCTTCCAGGCCAAGTACCTGCACCTGCCCGATCGCCCCGACATTGAAATAGCTGTGCAATGCCTGGGTGATAGTAAACGGCTGCTCACCGGTATTGCGTGTGAGCAGTTCTACCCTGAGCCCGTTTCCAACTGTCACTTGCAATGAAAGGTCAAACGCAGCGGGCCAGATGCCGTGTGTTTCGATGCTGTCCAGCAGTCCCAGGGTAATCCGGGTATCACCATTGGCGAGGGTTTCGGTTGTGCGAACTGTCCACGGCCGGGTACGCACGAACCCGTGTGCCGGACGGCCTCGGTCCTCGGTGTCCGGCCCAAACCAGGGCCAGCAAACCGGGATACCACCTTTAATGGCCTTGCCCTGCTGGTAATATGCCGCATCGCTGAGGAACAACAGGTCGTGGGCCTGATTCACCGGCTGAAACGAAAGCACCTGGCCGGCATAAACTGAGATAAGGGCACGGGCCTTGCCATTGTCGATACTGGCCATGGGGAAGTTGCCCTTGCCTTTTATGAATTCGAGTTGATCGGGTATGGCGTGTGTGTTATTCAGTTGATCAGTTGTCATGGTGCTTCCTGATTTGGGTGTTGCGACAGGAATATACTACAATAGAAAAAAACAGGGCACGGAGGTCTGAACCATGGCTATGGCGCTACTCAGCCAAACCGGCAGTGATATCAAGTATGCCGCCGCCGGCACAATACTCGTCTGGTTGGCATTCTACTATTTGTTTCCTGCACAACCACTGGGCGCATCAGATACGCTGGTGGTACTGGTCATCCTGCTTATTCTCAGCAAGGCACTACGCGCACTTTATGCACGCTTACGCCCCCCATCAGCGGAAAATGACAATTGAATACTCTTCAATGCCGGTCACGCAAGGCAGGCTGGACTGCTGTACTCCTGTGCTTACTCAGTCTCTATGTTGTACACAGTTTACACGCCGCTACAAAGCAGACCGTATTTGCTGTTGTCACCGAATTAACCGGCTGGGCCATAGCACGCTCGGCAGACGGCGAAGAGCGAGAACTTGCAGCAGGTTCTAAACTTTATACCTACGAGACCATTATCACAGGAGAAAACACCAGGCTCGTTGCGAACGGGCCGGATGGAACCATCAAACTCCGGAATAAGCAGGTGTATACCCTTCTTCCCCACAGCGCAAGAGCTGCAAGAGGGGCAGCAGACAAGTCAGCTTCACCTCGTCACAGCACACCTGTGTATGTCGATACCACCGAAGATTTTCTTGTGGATGAGACAGCCCCGGCTGCCAGTGCTGCCCCGGCGGAGGAAGATATTTTGGCAGCACTACCTCCTTCAGCCGGCGGTCACCTGCTCTCGGCACGCGAATTCCTGTTCTCCGGAGATGCTGAAAAAACCGGCTACCCGCTCTACAGCTACCTGCTGTTCAACCGGGAAGATCTTGAAGGCAGCGTATACCAACGTCGTGTCGCCGCTATACAAGGATACCTGGAGTTACTTGCGCCTGTCGCAGAGGTCAGAGACCATATCGCTCAGAAAGACATCAATATTTTCTATTTACCGCTGAAAGCATCACTGCCCGGCGTGGATTCAGCCGTTCTCGAAGCTTACGTCACAAGCCTGAACAACAACCAGTTAGCCAAACATATTCTGGACAACTACGACTTTAGTCATGCGCGTGTCCTGTTACACCAGGCCGGGCTGGAGGGTGACGGCCCTTTTATTGTGACCACTACCCGGCCACTCTCGCAAAACAACATAGAAGCGGATGAAAAAGTAATCACCCAGGATCTCTCCCACGTACCTCCGGAACTGGTGAAGCTTTGGGTACAACAGTTCAAGTATGAGGCCGCACGGTGGCGCAGCGGGGAAAGTTCGGCATTGCGCAAATTTGCACTGCATCTTCGCACCGAGATATCCGTACTTGCCGAGGCATTTAGAATCACCAACGAAGCCGTAGCCGCCATAATCAAGGAAGGAGATGCCCCGGAATGAGAGTCTTTCGTCATCTGCTCTGCCGCAATATTATTACCTGCCTGCTCCCTTTGCTGACCGCCGCTTGCCGGCACGTTCCAGCAACGGATATACAGACACCGTCTTTTGCGGACAAGTGGCATTTAACACCACAACAACGTTCAGAACTCAGTGCAGCAAAGTCGGCTCTTGACGTTCAGTATCGGCGGAAGATACTCGTACACCACGAAGCCAAAGAAGCTTCCAGTAAAAGGCTGTTATCGCTTGTGATACAAAGAGCTGAGTCAGGAATCGGCAGGAAATCTGAACTCCTGATGGTGCAGTACTGGCTATCAAAAGACAAAATAGGACGATTACAGGACAGTGAGCAATTGCGCATAGCAGAACATGCTTTTAATAATCCGGGAAATGGTGCCACGTCAGTGGAAGACGTTTTATCGGAAAGCGTGCCGACAGACCTGTCAACGGCATCAGAAGAAGAAGTCTTCGCGGCGCTTAACCGCGTTCCTGACATGCATTCGATCCCCGAAAGACAGGATCTGTTCAGTGCGCTTTGGTCTCGTTACGAAACGAGCAAAGCCATTAACACCCAATGTCGCATACTTGACACTTTATCATCACGCATTGCAGGAATGAGTAACGAGAGTTATAAAATAGGTCAACTCTCAACGACTGGTCACATTCGTGTAACCCGGGATATTAACCAACAGCAATTCGAATGTATCCAGCATCGCCATGAACTGGACAACATCGAAGTAAAGCTGTCCATACTACTGAACACCAGGGCAATCACCCCTGAATAACATCACTTTCTGCCAATTTCTGTGTTCTTGTTCCTTTAAAATGTTTAAAAATTGCCGATAATCCGGGTTTATGCATTTTTGATCGGGGGGGGGGGGACTCACAACAATGAAATGCGCCTGTCATTTAGCACTTGCTTTCATCGCATGCCTTTCTGCCGGCTGTGGCGGAGGTGGTGGCGGAAGTGGAAGCACGACATCGAACCCGCCCGTCGCGCCTGCGCGAAGCTATTTCATGGGGTTTACTCCATTTCCCTATGACGTCGACCCTGCAACGGTCAGCGCGGTCGTCGACGATGTCTATGCGCGACTTGCGAACGATGCTGACCTTGTTGCGCACCATTTTGATGCCGGTATCCCCTGGAACGCCGCCCTGGTCGACAGCTTTCCCTATGACCCGAATATCATGGGTGACTGGGCGTTGAGGAAAGGCAAAACATCGGCCAGCCACAAGGTGTATGTATCAATAACACCCATCAACCTGGCCCGTGACAGCATCGCCCTGCTGCGCGACAGCGCTGATGATATGCCGTTGGTGAGTCCCTTTGATACGTATGCCGCAAATGGTGATTTTGATCATGCCGATGTTAAAACCGCCTATCTGAATTACTGCCGGCGTGTCATCCAGTATTTTGATCCTGATTACCTGGCCATTGGTATCGAGGTAACCCTGTTACGTAAAAATACCGATAGTGCGACCTGGCTCAAGTACAAGGCGCTGAATGAGTTTGTTTACAGTAACCTGAAGACACTCTACCCGGACCTGCCGATTTTTGTGTCCGTATCGCCCATTGAGATGGTAAGCGGCTACCCGCTCGGCCTGCCCGCTGAATTTTCGGGTGACCCGGCAGGCTATGCGGCATCGCAACGCGCGGCGCTGGCCGATGTCATGGCTGCCAGTGACTACTATGCTATATCGCTCTACCCCTACCAGACAGCTTTCTATAACACACCCTATCCACCTGATTTCCTGGACACTCTGTTTTCGTTGAGCAGCAAACCGTTGGCGATTGCAGAGACCAGCATGCTGGCAGAGTCTGTGACAGCCTTTTCCACGCTGTTTTCCGGCTCAGAAACACTGCAGGATAGCTACCTGGCCGACCTGCTCGACAAGGCACAGGCACGCAATGCCGCCTTTATCACCTGGTTCATATTGCAGGACTATGATCTGCTATGCAGCTTTCTCGGAGGCTGTTCCGATACCAACGTGATGTGGCGCGACTCGGGTTTGTATGACGGTTTCGGCAACATCCGTCCAGCCTATACGCGCTGGACAGACAGGCTGGCCATCCCGGTTCAATAGCCTTACTGCATTGAATAGAATTCCTGGAACCGTGAATTCAGCTTGTCCGGCTGGAAGAGTATTGGCGGGGTGGTGAGCCCGGGTTTCTCCATTGAGCGAACCACGATGTCATCGATGATGCCAAGAATAAAAGCCCGGACAACCGGGTTGAAGATATCGTTATGTCCCTTCATTACCGATTTGTCTGTCCGGATAAAATGTAACGGGTAGTTTTCCGGTAAGGGTCCGAAAGTGGGATGCCCGGACAGTGTCGTCCAGCCCTTTGGAATGCAGCGATCAGGTTCCTGTTCACAGGTGGTCAGGCTCAGCCTGGGCTTGTCCCCGGACGGTTCCGCGGTAAGTCTGTGGGTCAGGTAGGGCGCAAAGTTCCCGACTGTAGTCGCATCCAGATGCTCTTCTTTCAGAACCAGGGGTTCATTGTCTGAACGGTCATAGTACCGTTCCCGCTGCAAATCGTGTTGATGCCAGGTCAGCAGCAAGCCTAACGTCTGGCCCGCCGGAAAAGTGTAGTGCGTCGCCCAGTCAGCATCGCTGCTCAGCGAAATAAACAAGGGATTCTGTCCGTCCGGGTAACTGTTATGAATGGCGGTCTCGATCAAACTCAGTGACTGGGTGGCCTCGATGGCAGGATTGAGCACGATGATCAAATCCCCGATCGATTTTGCCGGCGAACCATTCCGCGACTGATTTTCCGCCCGTTCGGCCAGCACTTCGGAGGTGGCGCTGACCACGATGGCTCCACCGAAACTGTGGCCGATGACAACCATAACGTTGTCAGGATCTTCCTGGTCGATCCTGTCCAGTTCCAGCAGAAGACTGGTCACGCCGCCCTTGCCGACTTCTTCGGCAACAGCCTTTCTGTCCCAGAAGGTCAGGTTTTCCAGCCATGGGAGATCCAGGCTCGCACCTCTCCAGCCTATGTACAAGCCCACCAGGCGCCGTTTCCCCAGTGATGAGGAGGTGTTTGCTACAGCGTCCAGGGATTTTTTAAAGTCAATCAGGTTGCTGTCGGTCTCTTTGGCATTGTGCTTCCACCCATGAATGAATGTGACAACTACAACGCCCTCCTCTGCTGCGCGCGCACGAATTCTCTCCAGCACGTTGTCTACCCACTTGCTGTTGAATGTGTTCCCCCGCTCGCTGAACTCGACAAAGGCAAGGTCATAACCCGGGTATTCCTGATAGTAACTTTTGGCACACATCTCATTGTCCGGGCTGGCGCAGTTGCCGGCAGTCCAGTCGTAGATGTGGTAGGGGTTCTGGCTGGCGCAGCCCGTAACCAGGAACACCGCAAGGACCATGAGGGTGTTCAATTGACAGGTTTGCATCTTCATGGGATCTCCTTGTATGCATGCCGAAAATGACGCGCAGGGTCAAGCTGTTAGTAGATTGGACGATAGATTATAATGCTTTATACAAACGGTCAGGAATACTTTAATGTCTAATGCAGGTATTTTTCCGCGGTGTATGATTTCGGTACTGCTGCTGATGTTGCCAGCCCTGTTATCGGCAGGCATCTACAGCTGGACGGATGAAAACGGCAAGATCCACTTTGGCGACCGTCCCCCGGTTGCTCATAAAGCAGACATCGTTACGGTTCGGGTCAATACCTACAGCGCTGACTCCCGGACGGTCTCCGGAGAAAAGGTCGTTTTGTACACCACGCAGCGCTGCGGCTACTGCAAGAAAGCCAAGCAGTTCCTCAGGCAAAACAACGTCAGTTACACAGAATACGACATAGAGACATCGACAAAGGGAAGGCGCGATTATAAAAAGCTGAACGGCACAGGTGTCCCTATCATTCTGATCGGTGACCGGCGTATGGACGGTTTCTCCGAGGGACGCATGGCCAGTATGCTGAAAAGCGCAGGTTATTAGATTCTATTCGCAAAGCGGTGTACTTTCTGCTATTTTTTCAACCTGTTAATCCTTTGTGAATTCAATCTATGCCACTCAGCCAACATCAATTCGAGCAAGCGGTCGCCCTGATCGATGCCGCTAACGCTGAAGACCCCAACGAAGTATCCGAAAACGGGAAAATGTGTCCGAAAGAACACCTTTACGCCCGGCGCATGTCAGACATGCTGGAACGTTACGCCCCGGAAGCCGACGATGCCATGAAACTGGCAGTGCGCGCCCAGCATATCCAGCGCTGGAAATCACCCCGCGATGCCTTTCCCATGAACCGTCAGGGCTATCACAAATGGCGCTCTGAACTGTATAACTTTCATGCGGAAACTGCCGCCGGCTTGCTGGCACAGGCCGGCTGTCCAGAATCCGTCATCGAGCGTGTCAGGAAGGCGGTGGGTAAAAAAGAACCGAAGACCAACCCGGACACGCAGTTAGTGGAAGACGTTGCAGCCCTGGTATTTATCGAGCACTACATGCTCGAGTTCGCGGAAAAACACCCGGAATACGATGAGGAGAAGTGGATACGCATTATTCTCCGAACCTGGAACAAAATGTCTGAAACAGGCCAGAAGTTTGCATTGTCGGGTACGCTTAAACTACCGGAACCCCTTGTTCCACTGATCCAGAAGGCAATTTCAGCCTAGGTGTTTTTACAGGCTATTTTGAGCCACCGCACTTGCCCTCACCACATTTCCCGCCTTTCATGAAGCCTTTCATTTTACCCATGTGGGCTTCGCGCTCTGCCTGATCGATCACACCGTCACCGTTCTGATCAATTTTATGGAACATGGCTTCGTGCCCCTGCATGAATTCATCTTTGGTGACTTTTCCGTCACCATCAGCATCCATACGTGCCATGCCGCACTTGCCCTCACCGCCTTTGCTTTTTCCTGCGCCACATTTCCCTTCGCCGCACTTGCCTTTCGCCAGGGTTACATACCCACTGGAGAGCGACTTCATGCTGAACGGATTTTCAGCCGCATTGGTGATGGTGATATTCGCCAGGGAAACCGTAAACACGGCGCCCAGTGCGATAGTTAAAGGGCTCACAGCTGTTTTCTTTGACATGGTATTCCTCCTGATTAACTCGCTTGTGCCTTTAAAATAAATCTGTCCCCTTTTTCCGGGGTCGATCTTACTAACTAGTAAGTATAAATCAAAGGGCGCGAGAAAAATCACCCTGTGTTTCCGTTTTTATTTGGCTTATTTGATAGAATCCAAATTCAGTCCCGGATATAAACAATGACATTTGAATTTGAAGAACTCGACTACCAGCAAACGCCTCTGGGTGATATCAGTCTCAGGCGTCGTTCGGAACCCAGGCTCGACGGAAAAATTCTCTACGAGGTAAAGCTTGGTGACGAGTTTCTGATGTCCAGTCTGTTTACCGAAGCCGAGATTCAACTGGCAAGACTCGGGCTCGCTGAACTTGAAGGTAGCGAACTGGATGTTGTCGTCGGCGGATTGGGACTGGGCTATACCGCTGTCGCGGCCCTGGAACATCCTTCGGTCCGGTCGCTTGCCGTGATTGAGGTGATGCAGCCGGTTATCAACTGGCACCGTCAGGGACTTGTGCCATTGGGCAAGGAACTGGTATCAGATCCACGCTGCACCCTCATCCATGCTGACTTCTTTGCTGCCGCGGCCTCACCCGCTACGGGATTCGATGGCTCGACCACAAACCGGCTGGTTCACGCCGTGTTGCTGGATATCGATCATTCACCGAGCCATTGGCTTAACCCGGGGAACAGCGCTTTCTATACCCCCCAGGGACTCCGCAATCTTGCTGATAAACTCCATCCCGGTGGTGTGTTCGGGCTGTGGTCCAACGATCCCCCGGATGCCGACTTCACCCGCTTGCTCGATAGTGTATTCCAGTCTTCCGAGACCCATAACGTGACTTTTCCGAACCCTTACAGGGGCGAAGAGTCAGCCAACACGGTTTACCTGGCCCACAAAGCGTAGCGCGGGTTTATACCGTCGCCATCCGGGAACCCAGCTCGGCCACGATTCTGACGCGCGTAAAGCGACAGCACTTGCACGCACAGCTCATTTAAGGGCCAAAACTTACAACTACAGCAATTGAGAGGACGGAGGGATAAATTTATATGCCCTCCGTCCTGTTGCTGTGGCACTGTTATGAGAACGATTGCATTTTGTCACCGGCTCCTTTTGTAGATATTTGTTACAACAAAGTTGATTCTTGAGACGACAGGCCCCATATTTCTGTCTCGATCCTTCGGACAGATGCCCACCATGCATTCCCTGCCGGATTCTCTGCAAGATACCCGTAAATTGATCTTGCTTGTTCTGTCAGTACTGCCCTTCCACATCTGCGCAGATGAAGGAATGGTGCCAGATGAGCTGGAAAAGTGGTTTAATGAGGATGAGAATTTTTCTGTTGATCAGGTTAACGAAGGCGATCTTGAGTTTCTGTCTGAACCCTCCCAAAAACCCGCACTTCATTCACTTAATATCCTGACCATAACCCCGGACAGTATCGAAAATGGCTGGGTTCTGCTTGAACAATGCTATAAACATCTGGATCCGGTACCGGAAACCGAAGTGGTCTATCGCTACAAATCAATGCGCGGCCTGAAGGTTACTTCCAATCGCAATATCGAGACCATCCTGGTTAAGGGGAAATCAATCCAGCTCACAAACATTACGCATAATGCCGAGTTGTGTGTTAAGGCTGAGGTGCGAATTTTCTATAAAAATATGGATGACACATTCAGTCTGGTCAATGGTCCTTTTCACCGAAAGTTTCTTGACGGTTATTATCCATACCATGTCACATTAAAAATCCATTTCCCCTCTTCACTACTAAAACTTATTCGGACAAAACCTGAGGCACAGACCGGTTTTAATATACAGGAATCAGAGAATATCATTGTGATTGACAGTTATTTTGAAGGGGTATTGAATACTGAGATCATATTTCAGGCGAAAGAAAGAACTGGAGAAGACCCTGTCTTGAATTAAATTTGTCACCGACCCGAATGGCACTTACTTAAGCTTTCTGGGATGACCATTTTTTTGTACCTCTTCTCGGGCAATGAGCCTGGGTTTGGTGAGTAGTGGAAAGGGTTTTGGTCTTCGTTTTATGGCGCGTGGCTCAATGCGT
>JAJRTU010000077.1 GCA_024278135.1 Gammaproteobacteria bacterium | reverse complement strand
TCGGCACAGGCTGTCCTGTTTCGCTGGCACCAGCAGGGCCTGAATGCCTTTGAGCAACCCTGTCCCGCCGGTGCAACTGTTTTCAGCCAGGTGGAAAATAAACTGTTAAGGGCACTGACAGCACCACAAAATAATATTGATACACTGCTGAGTGATACCCGCTCCTGCCTGCAGGCACTCGACGAGGCCCTGCATAAAGGCCGGGACCGCTTGCTGGAATATAATTCCTGTCGACCGGCAGTAGCTGAGGCACTTCGACACAGGGCCCTGGCGGAAGATCGGCAATCCACACTGGCACAGTACATGGACAGCATCTTCGATTGTTTCGGCGTGCACACGGAAGAACACAGCAACGGACGTTACATCATCCGTCCCGGCGAGAACATGTTGACGGCATTCCCGCAACTGCAGGACGAGGGTATGACCATCACCTACGACCGTGATATCGCGCTGACGCACGAAGATGTGCATTTTCTGAGCTGGGATCACCCCATGGTCGTGGGCGCGATGGATATTGTCCTCAGCAGCGAACTGGGGAACACCTCAGTGATCACTGTTGAATACGATGGCATCGAAGCCGGTACCCTGCTGCTGGAAGGTATTTATATTTTCGAGTCTGCCTCCAGCCACGCCCTCAATACCAGTCGTTATCTGCCGCCAACGACGATTCGTATTATTCTTGACGAATCAGGGACGCAGTACCAGGCCGACTTGAGTCAAGAGGCCATACGGCAAAGCTCGGTTCAGGTGGACAAGGACACCGCCATCAGGATCATCCAGGCCAAACTGGACGAACTGAAACAACTGACCGTACAGTGCGAACAGCTGGCCAGGAAACAGGCTCCGAACATACTGGCGCAGGCCCACCGGCAGGCTGCTGAACTGCTGGTAAAAGAAATCAACCGGCTGCAAGCCCTGAGCACAGTCAACCGGAATATACGGCCTGAGGAAATTGATTATTTTGAACAACAACTGCAGGCACTTGACAAGGTACTGGATGGCGCCGGCCTGCGACTGGATGCCTTACGTGTCATAATCGCCACATGAAGGTTGATTTACATACCCACACATCCGCATCCGATGGCGCCCTGTCACCACAGCAACTGGTCCAACAGGCTGGAGCGCTCGGTATTGATCTGCTGTCCATCACGGATCACGATACCACGGAGGCCTATAACAGGCTGGAAACAGCAAACAGCTCATCTACGATCTTGATCCCGGGTATTGAATTTTCCACGGAATGGAAAAAGGTCGGCATTCACATCGTCGGGCTGAAAATTCAACTCGGCAGTGATGCCATTCGCAGCGGTGTCAGCCGGCAACATCAGGCCAGACAGACACGCGCCCGGCTTATTGCCGAGAAACTCGCTAAACTGGGTATAGAAAATTCATGGGACGCCGTCAACATTATTGCCGCCGGCAGTGTCATTGGCCGACCCCATTTTGCGCAATTCCTGATAGAAAGCGGTGTTGTCAGGGACATGAATCAAGCCTTTGATAAGTACCTGGGCGCAGGCAAAGCGGGCGATGTCAAACAATTCTGGACACCCTTTGCACAGATCATCCAGTGGATCAGGGATGCGGGTGGCATCGCCGTACTCGCCCACCCCCACAAGTACAAGATGACACGTACGAAGCTGTCGGCCCTGCTCGACGACTTTTCCGGGGCGGGCGGCGAAGCCATGGAAGTCATCTCCGGCCAACAGACCATGGACGTGACGCGCAATCTGGTCACACTTTGTCAGCATAAGAAGCTGCTGGCCTCCTGTGGATCTGATTTTCACCGGCCCGGACAGCCCTGGTCACAACTGGGCAAAGTCGCTTCACTGCCGCCGGGCTGTAAAACCGTGTGGGAAAGCTGGGCTTAATTTTTATCATGACTTTGCTGTTCGGCTGATCTGAAGCGGGAGGCAAAACGGTGAATGCAACATTATGGCAACTCAGTGCCGGCGAACTCGCCAATGGTATTCGACAGCGCCACTTCAGTTGCCATGAAGCGGTCTTCGCCTGTCTGCAACGGCTGGATGCGGTCAATCCGGCCATTAATGCAATGACAGAGGTTCGTCCTGAAGCCGCGCTGCTGGCGGCAGCGGCAGCGGACAAGACGCTGGCAGAGGGCAAGGAACCGGGCTTACTGCATGGTGTGCCGGTCACGATTAAGTCGAATGTCGATGTCGAAGGCTGGGCAACCGTCAACGGCTGCACCGCGTTGCAGGACAATATCGCCCCTGCCCATTCCGCCAGCGTGCAACACTGGGTCAATGCCGGCGCGATTATCATCGGCCGCAGCAATTGCCCTGAATTCTGCTGTCGCTGGGACACCAGTAATGAGGTTTTTGGCATCACCCGTAATCCCCACGATCGGTCCCGCACACCCGGTGGTTCCAGCGGCGGGGCCGCGGCCTCACTGGCCGTAGGCATTGGCGCCCTGGCCCACGGCAGCGATTTGGGCGGCTCCCTGCGACACCCCGCCCAGGCCTGCGGCATCGCGTCGATCAAACCCGGTTTGGGGCGGATCGCAAGCTGGAATCCGTCGGCTGGCGGCGAGCCGGGTATCGGTGTGCAGTTGATGAATACCGATGGCCCCATGGCGCGCTGTGTGGCGGATGTTCGCCTGGGTCTGCTGGCCATGTCGGCACATGACTATCGTGACCCCTGGTGGTGGCCGGCGCCGTTGGAAACGGCGCAAGACAAGGCCGTAATTGCGCTGGTGATAAATCCCGCACAGCAGGGTATTCACCCACAGGTGATGACAGGCCTTGAGAAGGCGGGCAAGTTGCTTGAACAGGCCGGTTACCGGGTGATTCTGCTTGAACCACCGGGCATTGAAGAGGCGGCCGATATCTGGCGGATCATCTGTCTGGGGGAATTGTTAAGCCAACTGGAACCTGCAGTCAAGGCGATTTGCGGCCAGCGCCTGCGCACAACATTTGAACATTATCACCGACTGTTGCCGGATTTTTCATTGTCGATGTATATGGACGCCTTTGCCCGCCGACAGAAGGTACTGAGAGAGTGGCTGGCCTTCTTTCAGACATACGATCTTGTTGTGGCCCCGATCTGTACCGAGCCCCCGTCAGCCAGTGACAGTGATCTGGCGTCGGTGGATGGCACTCGACAGATCCTTCATTCACAGCGCATGACCGTGGCGGTCAGTGCCCTGAGCCTGCCGGCGGCCGTGGTGCCGGTGGGAATGGATGCGGGTTTCCCCCAGGCGGTGCAGATCATCGGCGCGCCACGCAGCGAAATGCATTGCCTGGCGGCGGCGGAAGCCATTGAAAAACAGGTGGGAACATTCAGCCCCATCGATCCCTGTTGATGATGGAACGGCGGGCTGCCATGATTCTGAAGTGACGACAAGCACGGTAGGTGCATGTAAATAAAAAAAACCGCCAGTTCAGGCGGTTTTTATTTAGTTAATACTGACTGGAGCTGTTAATAGCCACCAAACTCATAACTGCCTTGGATGTACCACTGTCGTCCACGGTCGAAGACCTGCCGAGTAAAAGCAAAGCCATCCTGATAGATACTGAAATTGGCATATTTCTCGTTTGTCAGATTATCCACGCCACCGCTGATGGTGAGTCCAGTATTGCGAACATCCCAACGCACACTGGCATTCAAAAGATGCAGGTCGTCCTCTACCAGACTCGGATTGGGAATACCAAATGACAGGTTGGCGCCAATCAATGGCGGTGGTCCGGCCACAACAATATCATCACCAACGCGTGGGATATTACTGGCGTTATTGCCCCACGCAGATCGATAGGACCACTCAAAACGTGGTGTCAGAAAACCCCATTCACCCAGCGGGATCTCTTTATACAATTGCAGATTGGCTGTCCACTTGGAAATTTGTTGGAAGGGGCTGTCCAATGTAAGGCCCGCGACATTACCTGCCAGTCTGGTGCGATCAATATCTTGCATACCGGCACTACCACTGATGTACCAGCCTTCAGCCGGGTTCAGAAATAGTTCCATTTCCAGACCTAATATCTCAGCATCACCAGCATTACTGACGAAAGGACCCAGGCGTGAGGGGTCAGCCACCAACAGTTGCAGGTCGGTATAGTCGGTGAAGAAAACTGCCACGTTAAAACGCAGCCTGTTGTCCCAGCCCTCAAACTTGCCACCCACTTCGTAGGAGGTCACAAATTCAGGATCGAAGTCGGGCAAAGTGGTTTCAGGCGGGAAGATACGCTGAGTATAACCACCGGACTTAAAACCCTCTGAATAGGTAAAATACGTCATCAGGCTATCATCCCAGCGATAGGACACGTTTACCATGGGCACCGTCTCAGTTGTCTTTCGAGATACCTTGGAAAAAGGCAGGATACGGTCGCCGGGGAAGCAGGGCGAGCCGGGACCCAGAACGCCAGGTGCCAAAGAAGGACAGTTAACGCCTCCTATACCACTACCAGCTGCCCGCGTGGGTAGAGGTCCAACTGGCAGGGCTTCAAAAAACTGGTCCGGCAGATAATCCTTGGTATCTTCTGTGTAACGCAAACCAACCGTCACATCTAACTGGTCATTAAAGTGGAAGGTGCCCTGGGAGAATATAGCCCAGGACTCATTATTAAATTCACCACCGGATTGTGCGGTAACCGCTGCAAATCGAATAGGATTGATGTTTTTGCCGTCTTCCTGGAAGTAGAAGCCACCCACAATCCAGTCCAGTTTATCATCAAAGCTGGTT
Organism: Gammaproteobacteria bacterium; assembly: GCA_024278135.1. Classification (GTDB taxonomy): domain Bacteria; phylum Pseudomonadota; class Gammaproteobacteria; order Eutrophobiales; family Eutrophobiaceae; genus WLWS01. The sequence goes on along the minus strand of JAJRTU010000077.1, from coordinate 4,279 downwards.
CCCAATAACTGTAGTTCCTGGGTGATCTGTTCCTGCTGATAGATATCGATCAAATAGGAAACGCGTACCGGGCTGCCATCCTGGTCGCCCTGGAAAAAGCCTTCGAAATTACGCCAGGAGCTAATCGACTTCAGTTTCAAATTATCGTTAATATCCCAGTCGACCGTCAGCGCGGCACCCCATACATCCAGATCGGCCTGGGTGGGATCCGTGCCATAATTAACATTGTAAGGACCATCGGAAATGTAGCGCTGGTTAAAGCAGGCCGGATTATTGAGGTTGGCCGGTTCAAAACAGGCCATAAAATTAAATGGGAAACCACCCGCTGCTATCACGCCCGTATCAAAGAAAACGCCTCCACCGGTAGCCAACGCTGCAGGGTCAGTCGCTATCTGGGCGGCAAGGGTATTGGCCGTTGTCACCTGCGAGGGTCCGCCACCGGGTTGCAAGATACCCAGACTAAGCGGCTGTATGCCGGTGGTAACGGAAGCGCTGCCATTCTCCCGATCACGGCTATAGTCACCGGAAAAATTAATTTCCAGATTGTCAGCGGGTAACCAGCGTAGTGCAATACGTGTGGCAAGGGTATCATCGTCACCCAGATCCTTACCATCAAAGGCGCGGATGACATAGCCGTCCTGGTTAAAGGAGGCGATGTTAAAACGCGCAAAAAAGTTGTCTGTTATCGGAACATTCACCGTGCCGCGGACATTGATGAGATCATCGGTGCCGTACTTGATATCGACCTTGCCGCCGAATTCCTCGTTCGGTTTCTTACTGTGCAAACTGATTGCACCACCAATAGTGTTACGGCCAAACAGGGTGCCCTGCGGTCCGCGCAGAATCTCGACACGCTCAATATCTACAAGATCCAGGATCGCGCCCACAGAACGACCAAGATAGACGTCATCAACATAAAGACCCACACCCGGATCAACCACGGGTGTGAAGTCATTTTGACCAATACCGCGTATATAGACTGCGGCGCTGGTGACGTTGGAGTAGGTTGTGGCTTTATGAAGTGTCAAGTTAGGCGTAAATTGATCCAGTTTTTCGATGTTGCTCAGGCCGCGAAAGTCCAGCTGCTCACCGGTAAAAGCAGATACTGCTATCGGTGTATCTTGCAAATTTTCTTCTCGCTTGCGAGCGGTTACCACGATTTCTTCAAGTAAGGCATTACTCTTACCCTGAGCGAATGATGATACGGGTAACATTGAACCGCTAAAACCGATCAAAATCGCCATCAGACGGATTATTGATTTACGCATATTTTTACTCCCCTTTCGTTAAACTGGCACTGCTTTTGTTGTAATAACACCACAATTACCCTTGTACCGACAATTTTATATCACAAATACGTCCAGCGTCTACAAACAATACGGTATCGTATGTTATTTTTTAATACTCGCTAAGGCTTGCCAAATACAATTGTCTGATGATTCCACGGGAGCCTCTGCCCATCCCGGCCGGGTCACTGTCGTCTATCGTCGCTGCCTGGCGACGGGCGTGACAAAAACTGAAGGTCACAGTCCTGCCTGCTGATTTGCATTAAATGGTGTTTTATATCTGATGCTCCCGAACTGCGTCCCCGATGTAACCATGGCGATGAAGCAAAGGCAAACTGATACTTCCGCTGTTCGCAAATAAACAAAAAACAAATAAAATTCAGTTCACTGACAGATAAGAACAGGCATGATGTCTTTATTGCTGACGTATAATTGACTGAAATCAGGCTGCGGGTCGAAAGATGATCAACTCATCTTCGAGAAAAAAGATACCTGCATTTTCCTTTTTTCTTACTTCATAGCTTTTATCCAGAATCCGGATGCAGACACCGGGATAGACATGCTGGTGAATAATCACCGTGGCTTTTCTGGAGGCCTCAATCCGCGCCTGCCACTTTTCCTTCTCAAGTATCAACAGTTCAAACTCCTGTCTGATTGTCCGACAGGTTTTCCCGATTATTTCCAGCTTTTCGTCATGACTCTGAAGCTGATTCTGTTTCTTTTGGGCATACAGGTATTCCAGTTCGTTCAGGATACTTTCTCTTTTGCCCAGTTCTTCTGTAATATTTTTCAATCGTCGCAGGGATTCAGGTTTTGCCCCTACATTGACGACCGTCTTGTTGCAACCTTCTGATCCCAGGTTGGCCGCCACAATACCTTTCACTGCATGCGTACTCCCGCCTATCAACGTGCTTTTCCTGGCATTGGCATTGCCCACGTACAATGTACCCTGACAATAGGAATAACAATTGACAAGACTGTTTTCAACGTTGATATCACCAAGCGCCTTGACTCTGGCATTCTCTATAAACGAGGCGGATATATTCCCCCGGGATATAACGGTACTTTGAGAGCCACGAATTCCCGATTTAACCACAACGCTGCCGTTGCCACGTACCAGAGATTGTTCAACATTGTCCTCAATGATGAGATCACCCTTGCTTTCAAGAACAAAACCGGGTTCCACATAACCCTTGACGATCACTGTCTGATCAGAATGTATGTTCCCGGTGCGATGGCAAACATCACCCTTAATGACAAGACTGTCTGTGACAGAGATGTTAAATCCATTCACCAGCAATACCCCATCCTGCAGCGAGCGCAAACTTCCGTCGGCCTCCTGCCTGATTCCCTCAAGCACCAGCCTGGCCTCTTCAGCGGGGGTGGCGCATATAATCTTGCCCAGCACCGTGAAACCGTTTTCTTCCGACTGCGCCGACAAGACCTGACCAAGCACCTCTCCGGCTTTGATATTCCAGGGGTAGGACTTTTCATGGAAATCGATCTTGCCATTGTCCAGCAACTTCCCTATCGCCAGATGTTCATCCACGAGCAACCGGGAGTTCACACCATCTATCGCCGGCTTCCCCTGCGCGACCAGTACATTCTTGATAAAGCCCGGCTGGTCACCCTGTTCTTTCAAGGCTGCCTGTATGTTTTCAGTCAGTATGCCCTGAGTAACATTCCGGGACGCAATGACGGCAAGGATGTCCTGCTCTGTTATCGCCTGCATTGCCCCCTCTACCCGACCTGCCGGGATATGCATATGGGCCTGCATATGATCTTCAGAAACAGTGACATGATGTTCAACGGAGACCGTGTCTTCCTCGTATCTGAGTTCACCCGCATAGTTTGTCACGTAGACAAACTCACCATCAGCATTTTCCTCTACACGAATACCGGTCCCGGCATTCAATTGAGGATCGAAAACAGGACGAGCTTGCCTGCTTTTGCCGAAGATGTTGCGACCTGGTTTACCTTTTATTGCCCGGCGTCGGATCGCGACCGGCATATCCGGCGCAACAATGAGTTCGACATCTTTCCCGCCAATGCCGTCTATGCACCATTGCAGTTGACCGTTGCTGCCTTCCGTGACATCGCTGCAGGCGATGATGACGGCTTCTTCCGGGATTTGACTGGCTTCGACCAGATTCAGTACATTTTCTATAGCATCAACATCAATGCCATAGACTACTTTCTGCTCTTTGAGTTTTTTCAGAATATCGACGGCTTCAACCGGCTTGCCATTACCCGTATGGCGCACGATCTTCTTTAAGCGAGCCGCTGATCCGTCGCCGGGAACCACCAGTTGAAACCAGCCGTTCGATGATGGTATCTCTTCTGCTACTGCTGCCTCTGTCGCTGCCATTTTGCTACACTTCCTGTTTATCGGACTGACAGCACAATTATAATTATTTTTAATCTTATGAGTCAGTTATCGTCTATAAGCTTTTCATTTACTTGTATTTCACTTCCGTTTATCGGTCATGCAGGCCAAAGCTTGAGCAATTATGCTCTGCTGCTGCGGAAAAAGAATTGATAAATCCCGCCTCTACATCAATGCCGCCCGGCTCTCAGAGCGATGCCTGTACGCATCAGGCCGGCTGCAGTTTTCCGCCACAATATCGACAATGATAATGCGCCTGTTGGCGAACCACCCGCATATGCCGTCGACTGCCCAACTGGTGTTGCCGACAATCACAGAAATAGGCGTGGTAATTACAGTGACGAAGAAGCAGGCCTGAGATATCAAAATGAAAAGTGCGACTGGCGTCTGCACCAAATTTGCGCATCACATCACGCCATTCCTCTCCGTGTGGCCTGATACGATGAGATCGAAAAACGTATTGCCGTCGCGACGCGTAAATTTCACAGCTGACATAATGTGCCACTTCATGGGGAACGGTCACTCTGATGTTTTCGTCAAAGTAAAGGGCAAAAATACCGGGGTTGTAACGGATCACCCGCTGCTGTCCCCTGACCTTGTACATACC
>JAJRTU010000076.1 GCA_024278135.1 Gammaproteobacteria bacterium | reverse complement strand
TTGCTTGCTTATACCAGGTTGCGAAGTAAAAAGACTCTCCGCCGTCGCAGTGACATTCAGACCGTGTCTGGATACTTCCCAGATATATTTAAGCTGTTGTAATTTCATCAGTAGTTTATGCTTTATTGTGATTAAAATATTAACAATAATTACTTTTCAGTATAGAAAACTACAAGGAAAGTACAAGCCTGGAATTATCGATTCTGCGTCGTCAGTTTCTGCTCAGTCCCCCATAGTACCCACAGGGTACTATCCACACCCTCTCCCCGACATGGAAGCAGGCGACAAAGCAAGGCAGGGAGCACTTGCCGAGCAACGCTTCTGACTGTACATCAGCGCCATGCAAGGAAGAAATATCGTAAACAGCCTGGTGACTGTTATGGCCCCGTATCAAGCCGCTCACGCGCACTCGCGACGGACGCCCCGGCTCCAGCTTCCTCGGCAATTGCTCCTGCATTGCCCTACTACGTCACCTCCATGTGACTATGCTTCGCGCTACCTCCTGCATCCGTGCAGTCGTGTCCTCTCGCGATACTAATACTGCCTGTATATCGTCCATGCGCCCGCGGCGTTGCCTGCAGGGATGCTGGTACTCAGGGTTTGCAGGACGCCTACAGGGATGTAGGCGCTAGAGCAAGGCCGGGAGCGCTTGCCGAGCCTTAACCCTGACCGTACATGACCTCCATGGATGGAGGGAATGCCGTGGGATTGTCTGGAACAATCCCGGCCCTGAACAACGCCGCTCCTGCGCATCCATGCGCCCGCGGCGTACAGTACTTCCTGTACATATCCCCGCTGGTTGGCGTGGTTCTTAGCGATTAAGTTTTCTTCATTAATTAAATATGCACTCGACGATAGTCCTGGATCAGGCTGGCGAGGCGATCCTTGAGCAACAGTTTCTCCTTTTTCAATTGCTCCAGTGATAAATCATCTATGGGCTCAACACCCGCATTGGCCTGTTCCACTCTTTGCTTCAGATCGCCATGCTTGTTGTACAAGCGTTCAAAATCCTTATTCTCTGAAAGAAGTGATTCTACAATTTCATTATCATATTCGAACATATAAACTCCTCATTGAATGGGTTAAGAAATAATACGACAGATAAAAACAGGATGCCCGTGGGTCTGGATTACAGAGCATAGACCCAGGTAAATTGAATGGCCCTGCGCAGGGCGGTTTTGTAGATAAAAGAATACTCATATTCCCTCATTTACTAAATTAGACCAGAAACCAAATAACAACAAGTACTAGCTGCTGAAAATTTTCTTTTTTGTTATGTTTCCTTTTATTATTAGATACTTAGATAGAAATATTAATCATAATGATGGAAAAGTTTAGCTATGCATTTAAAACCCCTTGATTTTTATTTGGTACATTGGAAACTACTGGGGCAGGATTTACAATCTCTTTACAATTGAACAGGCAGAAAATTATTTGGCAACAAATTCACTCCGACTCAAGTCCAAGCAACTGGAAAGCCGATACTTTTATTTCACAAAAAAATGACTTATTTAGCGCGTTTCATCCCTGTCCTCGTCCTCTGTCTTTGTGGCTCTGCAACAGTGCAGTCCTCGGCAGCAGGCACAGAAGAATTTAACCTTACTGAGATCGCTGCAGGTATATATGTACACAACGGCAAACATGTCGGATTCGACAGTCCCGGGCATGACGATATTGCCAATATCGGTTTTATCGTCGGCGAGAAATGCGTCGCCGTCATTGATACAGGTGGCTCGGTAAAGACGGGTCAGGCATTGTTAGCAGCAATTCAAAAAACCACATCGCTGCCAATCTGCTTTGTTATCAATACCCATATCCATTTTGATCACCTGCTTGGCAATATTGTCTTCCGGAACGATCAGGTGAAATTTGTCGGCCACCGGAACCTGGCCGATGAAGTCATCAGCAGCCGTGGATTTTTCCTTGAACAGTTCCGCGATGACCTTGGAGAGAACCCGACTGAGGATTCGATTATTGCGCCAAATCTTCTGGTGGACGCTACACTGCAACTTGACCTTGGCAAGCGTCTGTTAACCTTGAAAGCCTGGAAAACAGCCCATTCTCACACAGATCTCTCCGTCTACGACAGCAAAACGAATACGCTGTGGTTGTCTGATCTTCTGTTCATGCAACGTATTCCGGCGCTGGACGGAAGTTTGAAAAACTGGTTGAAGATCACAGATGAACTGCAGAAAACAACGGCGGAATGCATCGTCCCTGGACATGGCCCCGTCTGTGCCAAAGCACCGATGGCATTTTCCGATCAAAACCGTTACCTTGATATTTTGCTCACCCAGACCCGCCGGAAAATTGCAGAAGGATTATTTATGGAAGATATCGTCGATACTGTTGGCAGTAAAGAAAAACTGAAATGGCTGTTATATGAACAACACCATAAACGTAATGTCACTCGGGCCTTTAGCGAACTTGAATGGGAGTAAACAGGACAGCGATGACGGCAATACTGCAAGAGCTGGTTTCACTTCTGGAACTGGAAAAGCTGGAAGACAATCTTTTCCGCGGACCCAGCCGTGATATCGGAACGAACCGCGTGTTTGGAGGACAGGTACTGGGCCAGGCAATTAAGGCCGCACAGTATACCGTCGAGGAAAATCGAAACATACATTCCCTGCATGCTTACTTCCTGCGTGAAGGTGATCACGATTTTCCGATCATTTATGAAGTGGATCGCAGCCGGGATGGAAAAAGCTTCTCGGCAAGAAGAGTCGTCGCTGTCCAGCATGGACGACCGATCTTTACACTCTCTGCTTCATTTCAGCTTGACGAAGACGGGCTGGAATACGGTATCAAGATGCCTGATGTTCCGGCTCCCGATGAGATTACCAGTGTCAGGGAATATGAAACCCGGCACATGGGTACATTACCGGAGAAATTTCAGCGTTTGCTGACATTGTCTGCGCCATTTGACCTGAAACCCGTAGACTTTGATCGGCCTCTGGATACGGATACGGCGTCCCCTTGCCGACATTTCTGGATAAAGACCGTCGATGAACTTCCAGGGGAACGACAACTACACCGCTCTATTCTCGCCTACGTCTCTGACTACGGCCTGTTAACCACCAGTCTGGTGCCGCATGGGCTGCATTTTCTCGATACCAATCTGATAATGGCGAGCATTGATCACGCCATGTGGTTTCATCGACCATTTCGTATGGATCAGTGGTTGCTGTATTCCTGTGAGGCCATATCAACAGGTAATTCACGTGGTCTGGCCAGGGGATATTTTTTTCAACAGGACGGGACCTTGATAGCATCAACCAGCCAGGAAGGTTTGATACGACGCCTCACAGCAGGCTGAAACCGGGAACGGGCCTGCTACATATTGGAATAGTTGGGGCCACCGCCGCCTTCCGGCGCACACCAGACAATATTCTGCCCCGGATCTTTTATATCACAGGTTTTACAGTGTACACAGTTTTGTGCGTTAATCTGCAAGTCCGGTTCACCATTCTCTTCAACGATCTCATAGACGCCGGCCGGACAGTATCGTTGTTCCGGTGCGGCATAATCCGGCAGATTTTTTGAGATAGGAACAAGTGCATCTTTCAACGTCAAATGACAGGGCTGATCTTCTTCATGATGGGTGTTGGATATAAATACCGAGGACAATTTGTCAAAACTGAGTACACCGTCCGGTTTGGGATAATCGATGGCCGGAGACACATCCGCACGCTTCAGAGTCGTATGGTCGGCAACGCGATCATGAAAGGTATAGGGCAGTTTCCCCCGACACAATGTCTGATCGACATAATTGACAACCGCACCGGCATAAAGACCAAGTTTATGCAGTACCGGGCCAAAATTACGTGAACGGTGCAGTTCATCATAGACCCAGGAGGCGCGAAAATTTTCAGCGTACTGGTCGAGATCCTCACCACCTTCATCCCCCTGACTGAGTCGCTCGAACAGAGTTTCCGCCGCTACCATGGCCGATTTCATCGCCGTATGCGTGCCCTTGATCTTGGCAAAATTCAGGGTACCGGCATCACAACCGATAATCAGGGCACCGGGCAGGCTCATTTTGGGTAATGAGTTGAAACCACCCTTGGTGATCGCCCTGGCGCCGTAGGTAAGGCGTTTACCCCCCACCAGCGTACTCGAGACAACAGGATGATGTTTAAATCGCTGAAATTCATCGAAAGGACTGAGCCAGGGGTTTGAATAATTCAAATCGATAATCAGCCCCAGTGACACCAGCCTGTTCTCCATGTGATACAGAAAGAAACCTCCACTGGTACCCTTCGCGAACGGCCAGCCTGTGCCATGCACAACCCGTCCGGGTTTATGCTGTTGCTCAGACACTTCCCACAATTCCTTCAAACCGATGCCATAGTGCTGCGGATCGACATCGTCCGCCAACGCATATTTCTCTATCAGCTGTTTACCCAGATGACCACGGCAGCCTTCGGCAAACACAGTATATTTTGCATGCAGCTCCATACCGGCCTCATATGAATCCTTCTTCTGGCCCCTGGCGTCGATGCCCATATCACCAGTGGCCACACCTTTGACACTGCCATTATCGTTATACAGCACTTCCACTGCTGCAAAACCCGGATAAATTTCCACTTCCAGGGCCTCAGCCTGTTCGCCCAGCCAACGACAAACGTTCCCCAGGCTGACAATATAATTGCCCTTGTTATGCATGCTCGCGGGCACAAGAAAACGGGGAGTAAGAAATGAAGAATCCGGACCGGTAAAAAAGTAGACCTGATCCTCAGTTACAGGAGTGAGCAGGGGCGCTCCTCGATCTGCCCAGTCGGGAATAAGTTCGTCCAGCGCACGGGGCTCCATCACCGCACCTGATAGAATATGCGCACCGATTTCAGAACCTTTTTCCAGTACACAAACAGTAAGATCTATGGCCTTTTCCTGTGCCAGTTGACGCAAGCGAATTGCCGTAGACAGGCCTGCCGGACCACCACCGACGATCACGACATCGTATTCCATGGACTCACGTTCCATAGCAATACCTCATCAATATAAAAGGGGACGGTACACAGTCACTACGAACAGCGACAGAACCCGCAGATGCAGACTTCCACAAGACCCCATCGACTCACACGACTATATGACCAAATCTATGAAAACTCTTCTGTTGGCTGAGGTCGTTTTTTCAGTGCATCCTTCAACTGTTGCTTGCGCGCCTTTTCGCTCTTGACATGCGCCAACCATTGCTCGGCCGTTTTCCTGCTACGCTTGTCCTTGCTTGCCTTGGTAAAAGCCTTGATTGAGGCATTAAAGCGTTGTAACTCGAAATTAGCCAGACCCAGCATCACCTGAGCCGTGTCGCGCCGCTTAATACCACCTTTCTTCAAACCCGTTTCCAGCGCGTCAACAGCCTCTTTGTAACGATCCAGGTTAATGTAGGCCTGCGCCAGCCTGATATCCAGATCGCCATCTTTGGAAAGATTGGCCGCCTGCCTTAAGGGCTCTATGGCTTTTTTGCTTTCCTGTGCCTGCAACCAGGCCTGGGACAGCAGACGAAGATTACGGACGATTTTCTTGATCACGCCCTTTTTCATACCCTTGTCGAGCACCTTGGCAGCCTTGTAGGGTACTTCGTGCAAAAGGTAGAGGTTGGCCAGGTTAAGCTGCTGGTTGCCCCTTACCAGATCACCCCGCTCATAAAGCATTTCCATAATAGACATCTGTTTCTCGAGCTTTTTCAATTCCGAGTAGGCGCCTGCCATGGTCAACCAGTACTCCGTCTTGGGGTATAGCACCACCAGTTCCTTAAGCACATTGACCATATTCTTGTAGTCACCCAGATTATAATAGTCAACACGCATCAACAGCAGCAGGTTTTGCTTCGGCTGATCGCCACGATCTTTCACCATCTTGTAGGCCTTTTTCAATGGCCCCAGTGACTTTTTGTACTGCTCAAGTTGATAGTATCCCTGTCCGAGCAACATATAGGCATTTTCGGAGGGTTTCTCGGTGTTCTTGAACCACTTTTCTATAGTGGCTACTGCTTTTTTGTATTCTTCGGTAATGAAATACAACTGAGCGAGAGTATAAAGCGAGTTGGCAATCAGGGCTTCCGGCAGTTCAGGCTGTTTCAGTACCTTTTCGTAGGAACGAATCGCATCCTGATATTTTTCCAGTGTAAAATAAGTGTAGGCAAAATAATTATATAATTGCGCTTTCTCATAGGGCGTCAGCTTCTTTTCCCGTTCCAGATCCCGCAAAGCTGCCAGTCCTTGTTCGTACTGTTTCCCCTCGATCAACTCCTGTGCCTCAGTGAGTTTATCGTAGACTTTTTTGCTCATGGACTGGGCTTTTTTTGTCTTGCGTTCCTTCCTTTTCTCACCGCTTTTCTTGCTGCCCTGGGCCTGCAGCTCAGTGACTGGAACCGACATCGCCAGGGTGAGACACACCACCGTGACTATTGTCCGCATCAGAACATTAATTTTTCTTTTCATACTAAGGATCCTGTGACTCGTTACAGATTTCCTGTAACGTTAATCTTCAATTTCAAAAGTTATTTTGTTCTGTACACCTGGCACTTCAATGGGCTGTCCGTCAACCACTCTCGGTTTGTACTTGAACTTGGCCGCGGCCCTCACCGCAGCACTTTCAAACATGCCGCTGCTGGACTCAACGACTCGAACATCTCTGGTTGTGCCCTGCTTGGTAACAGTGAACTCAACAATGACATAGCCTTCTATCCCTCGTGACAGAGCACGGCGCGGATAAATCGGCTGCACTTTAACGATGGGCAGGTACTCACCATCACTGGGAGACAGCCCAAAACCTGATGATGACAGATTGATACCCACATCGACCGGTGCCGCGCTCACTGCCATTGCCTGCGCTTCCGGTGTGATATCGTCCATGGCCGGCGGTGGCGGTTCCGGTGGGGGTTCTTCCGGTGGCGGGGGCTTATCCGGCGGCGGTTGACGCCGGTTGACAATTTCCTCCGGCTGGATGCGGATAAACTCCAGCATTTGTCCCAGATCGTCTTCATCCAGCTTACGATCGGCAGACACAATTAAATATTGCATCAGCCAGAACAAACCAAATACAACGATGAGGGAAACAATAATAGAAAAAGCGTATCGAGCTATAAATGCAGGCAAACCGGCTTCTCCTGGTTATCTATTGGCAGCGAGAGCGATATTATACTCCCCGGCCTGCCGGGCGGCATCCATCACTTCAACCAGGGTCTTGTTGCGGGATTCTTCATCAGCCTGAATCACCACAGTCCCCTGCGGATTCTCAGAACGCAGTCGCTTGATATTGGGAACCACTGAACGAATATCGATCTTACGCCGATCAATCCAGATGTTGTCACGGGCATCGATGGCAATCAAAATATTGGCCTTTTTCTGCTGCGTCGATGTCGGTGCCTCCGGCTTGTTTACATCGATACCCGTCTCCTTGATAAAGGTTGCCGTAACGATAAAAAATATCAGCATAATAAAAACAACATCAATAAGAGGTGTTAAATCTACCTGGGATTCTTCATCAATAACTGCAGAGGAAATTCTACGCATAGTCCACCTTCTTCATGTTTGTATATATATTAATGATCCATCGTCATGTGTTCACCCAGGTACTCCACCTCTGCGTTGGCCTTACCTTGCAACCAAACGCTGATGAAATAACCCGATAACGATGCCACCATGCCTGACATGGTCGGCACAGTAGCCTGGGAGACACCTGCCGCCATAGCCCGCGCATTACCCGTACCCAGAAAAGCCATCACTTCGAACACCGTGATCATACCCGTCACAGTACCCAACAAACCTACCAGAGGGCAAAGTGCGACACAGGCTTTAATAAGGCCTAAAAACTGGTTGGCCTGGGTTTTAACATCGGAGATCAGTGCCTCGCGAACCCGGTGTGCCTGCCAGGACTTGCGCTCGCTGCGTGCTTCCCAGGCTTTGATCGCCCGTCCACTCACCTTGCTCTGTTGCGTCAGGAAATACACCAGTCGCTCAATGATGAAAAGCCACATGATTGCCAGCACAACAGCCACCAGAATTAACACCGGCCCACCCAGCTCCAGAAAGTCGCGAATCGCCTCCCACATATTGATGAAGCCCTGTTCGAGCCCGAAAATGGAGGTAATACCGCGAAGAATCGAATAGATGAAATCTATCATGTTCTTACTCTACCCTTAAGCTGACGGATCAAGAAGACCGATGTTGTTTTTCAGATGCCTGTGCCACGAAGCCGGTCGCCTGACCTTCCAGTATTTCTATCATCTTCCGGCTTTGACCCGCCAGAATAGCGTGCAGGAATACTGTTGGAATAGCGGCACACAAGCCCAGCATGGTCGTGATCAGGGCCTGTGAAATACCACCTGCCATCAACTTCGGATCACCGGCACCAAACAAGGTAATCGCCTGGAAGGTGATAATCATTCCGATAACCGTTCCCAGCAGACCCAACAGGGGGGCCACCACCGATATCACCTTGATCAGGGTATTGAAACGACTCAGCTTGGGTACTTCGCGTAACACCGCCTCCCCCATTTTCAATTCCAGTGATTCGACATCAATATCCTTATTCTCATGGTAGGCCATCAATACGCGTCCAAGCGGATTACTCTTGCTGGGTTTGTCCAGATTACGAACCTGAGAGGCCACCTGCAGACCAACAAAAACCATCCACAATATTCTCAGGATGGCCACGATGATACCGAATGAACCCAGATAAATGATAATCCAGCCTACGGTACCGCCCTGTGTTGTGGCTCTTTCTTTCCAGCTTGGCACGTTGACCAGCTGTTTTAACAATTGCCCTTTGGTCGGATCAAGACCGAAGGCAACAAATCCATCCTTTGCGTTCGTCAGTTTTTCCGCCGCATTGACAAAACGTGCCTCAGGCTGTCGCAACAGTTCGGAAATGGTGCCTGTTTCAAAATCGCGAGTCAGGTACTTACCATCAGAAATCAGGTTGAAAGTCCCCACGCGGATGATTTCTTTATCCACCTCATCACCACCGGGCACTTCAACTTTTGCCATTATCTTTTTGATTTTCCCGGTCTCGGTCATTTCCCGCTGAATTTCAAACCAGAGGCGCTCAATCTCTTTCAGTGAGGCCAACTCGGTACCTGAACCCATTTTCTCGGCCAGTTTGGTCAGGAACTCGGCTCGATTGGGATATTCAATACTGATGTAGGAGTTTTCAAAGGTAGCGCGGGCATCACCGGATGCGGTTTGCAGGACGCCGAACAATTCTTTCAAATCACCCAGACTGTTTTTCAACTCATTTTTCAACGCGTCGATTTGGTCCTGATTGGATTCAAAGCGCTTTTCAAGCTCAGCACTACGCGCTTCCAGAGCGGCGCGGTCCTGTTTCGCCTTGGCCAGCAACTGCTGCTGACGAGCCTTGCTCTTTTTGAATTCAGCTTCACGCGCCTTATTCTCTTTCGATTCACGAATCTTGCCCTGCTGCACCTGTTTCAGGAGTTCATCCAGGTTCGCTGCCTTTTCAGCATAAACGTTGGTGAATAAAACGCCACTAAGCGCAACAGCCATTATTATTTTGATAGTTTTCATCTTCATTACTCCGGCGCACTCACAGGCAATATAAACAGTTCCGGCGCGATTTGCTTTCTGGCAACCTTCAGGCCTTTCTTGATGTGATTGGCATATTCAGTCGAATCCAGCGTTTGCCAACTGCGGCTTTTCTGGTCCCAGACACCGTTATAGAGTTGATCATCTGTTTGATAGACCAGCGAAATTCTTCCAAAACGCAGAACATTGACTTTACGGGGCTTGCCGTTCACTTCTATCACTTCTGTATAATCATCCAGATCGTTGCCAAAATCCGTTTCGATACGATAGGCTTCCAGCACCAGTCGCAACTTTTCAGAGGCGGTAATACCGGCATCACCTATGGATTCTTTTAATTTGGCAACTCGATTACGCCGCTCTTTCATGTGAAAAGGCACATCCAGATTGATAAACTGCTCCAGCGAGTCCACCATTCTCAACATCAAGGGGAAAATCTGACGTTCGATAATAGCAATCTCGTCAATGGAATCCTGCACGTGCAGCTTTTCCAGCTCCTGATCTTCGACCTGCCTGTTCAGCAGGGCGTTATACACCTTGAGCCCGTCGATGACCTTCAATTCCCTTTTGTACTTCGACACAATTTTATCTGTCGAAGCGGCAATCTTGTCGACCCGCTTTTGCGAGGCCTTGCCCTCTTCAGCTCTGGCGACACCTGTGTTGACGATGTCATCTACTTTATCTGCAGCGGACATAGCGAGCGGACTCAGCCCCAGCAGAATACCCAGCATTAATAAATGCTTATAACTTGAAAATACTTTTAGATTTTCCATACGCAAGATAACCCTCCACCCTTCCGGTGTATGATTAGAAATATTTGAATTTTTAAAACCTAACTATGGCGAAACACTTGTCCATCAATTTTCCAACCCGAATACTTTATTTACCTGCTGTTGTAATTATTATTATCATTCGGACTTTATCAGGAAGGACTAACGAAGGGTGACAAGAAAAAACAGGGGAGTGAACGGCAATACACAAACGAAGCAGCGATACTGATTTCGCTTACATCACACATGTACTTGTCTCCGGGTCATTATCATCATCAACAATCCTTAGGTTCCTCTTAAAGCACAACAATTAAAGCGCCTCGCGCGGCGAGGGGGCATTCTACGTTGACATACTGGCAAGTGCAAACGGGAAATGCAGCTCATCCATCGAGTAGAAAACCTGTCCGATACAGACAACACATGCATCAAAAATACTACGGAAACGGGCATATCGATGTTACGCGAATAGCGAAAACATTGTTGCAGCGCCGCAAATCCAGCCTGCTTTCCCCCATCCCTTTGCCAACATCCAGGCAGACACACTCTAGCATATTTATTTCGACAGGTTGAACCCTAAATCTGCCTGTTCGGTGCTTTGAACAAATAGAAGAAGGACGGGAATGCGATTTGCCCGTATCTCTTCTCCCGGAAACGATGCAATAATATAAAAATATTTCACCAACTCGTCCAATTCAAATAGACGTCAACAGGAGGCCTCATGTCCGCGCAAAAATATCCGGGTTTTGACACCTTGAGTCTGCATGCCGGTCAGCAACCCGATCCAGTGACCGGCGCTCGCGCAGCGCCGATATATCAAACAAGCTCTTTTGTTTTCGACGAGACCAGTCACGCGACTTCCCTGTTCAATATTGGCCGCTCCGGCCATGTCTATTCCCGTATATCCAACCCCACCGTCGCCGTTCTCGAAGAAAGAATAGCGGCACTGGAAGGTGGCATCGCGGCGGTGGCCACCGCCAGTGGCATGGCTGCAATTCATTGGCCATTTGCACGCTGATGGGTGAAGGAGGACATATCGTCGCTTCCCGTGCCCTCTATGGTGGTACGCATAATTTACTGGCCTATACTCTCCCTCGCTTTGGTATTCGTACGACATTCGTTGATCCCTGTGATCCCGACGCCTTCCGCTCTGCGATTAAGGCTGAAACCCGCTTGATCTATGCTGAAACCATCGGCAATCCACGCTGCGAAATCGTCAACATTCCTGTCGTTGCGGATATTGCCCATCAACATGCCTTGCCTGTGATGCTGGATTCCACGCTGACCACACCCTGGTTACTTCGGCCATTTGATCACGGTGCCGACATCGTTATTCACTCGTTGACAAAATTCATGGGCGGCCACGGTGTCGCCATTGGCGGCGTCGTTGTCGACGCCGGTCGCTTCGACTGGGATGCCTCCGGGAAATTCCCTACGCTCAGCGAACCCTATGCCGGCTTCCACGATATCAATTTCAGCGAAGACTTTGGTCCCTCCGCGTTTGCTGTCAGGGCACGCCGTGAAGGACTGCGCGATTTTGGCGCGGCGCTAAGTCCGGGCAGTGCATTTTATTTGCTGCAAGGGGTGGAGACCCTGTCAGTACGAATGCAACGACATGTGTCCAACACTCGGAAGATCGTTGAATGTCTGGTCAACAGTGACGCTGTTGAATACGTGACCTATCCTGAAACGATCGAACATCCGGATCATGAGCTGGCTAAAGTATTGTTGCCCAGAGGCTGCGGCGCTGTATTCAGCTTTGAATTAAAAGGAGGACGGGAGGCCGGGCGAAAATTTATTGAATCACTGCAATTGTTTTCCCACCTGGCCAACGTTGGCGATGCCAAGTCACTGGTCATCCACCCGGCCTCGACAACGCACGCACGCATGGATGCTAAAGCCCTGGAAGGCGCAGGAATTTCAGAGGGCCTGGTACGCTTATCCGTGGGCATAGAAGATGCTGAAGACCTGATCGAAGATTTGAATCGGGCACTTTATCGTTCACAAAAATAAATTTAATTAATATGATATATGAAATAGAGGGTGACAGGATTTACGCCGGCACCGGCGGCATGGATTACCGCCCCGAACAAAAGACCATTGTCTTTGTGCACGGCGCCGGTATGGATCACACCATCTGGGTATTATTCAATCGCTTCTTTGCCCGTTCTGATTATAACGCTATCGCTGTTGACTTGCCTGGACATGGTCTTTCTGCGGGGAAGCCGCTCTCCACCATTGAACAAATGGCTGACTGGCTCGGCGTTTTTCTGGATAAGGCCGGGATCAGCAAAACAGCGCTGATTGGCCACAGTATGGGCTCGCTGATCGCCATCGAAGCCGCTTCACGCCTGCCTGAGAAAGTAAAGCACATCATTCTGCTGGGAACAGCCTGTCCGATGCAGGTGGGGGAACCTTTGTTATCAGCAGCCAGACAGAACAAACATTCAGCTGTCGACATGATTATGCTCTATGGTCATGCTTACTGTTCGCAGTTGGGAGGCAACCCTGTCGCCGGTGTCAATATAGTCAACAGCAGCAAGCGCCTGCTGGAACGCTCACTTGATGGCCGGCTTTATGCTGGTTTGAATGCCTGCAATCAATACGCAAATGGTCTGCAAGCCGCGGAAAATATTCATATCCCCGCCACATTGATTCTTGGAGATCAGGACAGGATGACACCGCCCGGGGCCGCCTCGTCTCTGATCGACGCCCTCAAGCATGCTCAGGTGGAGATACTGACTCAGTGTGGTCACATGATGTTGTCGGAACAACCGGAAGAAGTACACCGGGCGCTTGTCGCCGCCCTGAGCTCCCGTTCCAGCACTTCTACTCACTGATGAGCCCTGTGAATTTAAACGTCTGGCAACGCACCTGCAGTATGGTGGTATGGCGGTGAGCGGATATCCCATTATAAATAATAGCAGGATCGCTGCTGCTGCACGTTCCTGCTCCTGCGGCACATGTACATCAGTAGATAAAAAAATGGCAGTCAATAACGGCCATTTTCGAGATTCACAACAGTGGATTTACGCAGGATAAATACTTTGTGTCCGGCTGCGACGTCTGCCTGCAAAAACAAGAAGACCCAGCAAACCAGACAACATTATGGCAAGCGTTGCCGGTTCCGGGACCTTAACATATTCACCTTCCATCGTATCGTTGCCGCAGGTCATTGCCCAATGCAGGCCAATGGCGCCGGCGCTTTCCAGGGTCGTGCCGGCAATATCCAAAGTGAAAAGAATCTGGCCCGGCAGTGTGCTGAACGTCGCTGCATTGGCCAGCGCCGTTGTCGTCGTGCTGCCGGTATCCACCGCTACTTCCTGACCATTACGGAAAGTGCCGCCGCTCAAAAAGTCATCGCTCAGATAAGCATTGCTGTTATTCGTTAAACCATTCAGGGAGTATAAAGATGCTGTCGATGAGGGATCCCATCTATCCGTAAGTGCAATACCATAATTCCATAATGTGCCCGTTGAATTGTCATCTCCCAGATAGGGCGCAGCACCGGATGGATTCCAGCCGGCGGATGACAGGAAAAGATCACCGAAGCCGATACCCTTGCTGCCGGAAAGCGTCGTATTGGTCAGGCTGGTAAAACTTCCGAGACCATTATCACCAAACAATGTGTTTATCTGCACGGTGAGTATCGTGCCAACAAGATCCACGCTCATGCTGTCTATACCAAACATGGAGGCATCGCCGATAACGTCACCATAGCCGTGGTCATTTCCGCCCACATAACCATCGTTAATAAGTACCGGGGTGGCTGCTACAGACATGCTAAGGACAAGGGTCAAAACTGCCAAAATTCTTTTCATAATCATTCTCAATTTACAGGACGAGTAGCGTAGAGAAAGCAATTTGAATGCCATAATTGATAATAACTACTAAAACAAAGAGTTATAGAACAGCAGATAATAAATAGATGCGAATTCACGTAATTATGTAAATTTTACCGACAAGCGCAGGAACTGGTTCACAAAATCAGTGGGCGAAATCAACTAATCATTGAGAACAGACATCGCTGATCGGGACAATCAACAATAACGTTTTCGACTGGACTTGACAAACATATGTTTTTAAAGGGTAAATCGTTATTTTTGACGAGGCTGCTGTGTCTGCAGTAATGTAAATAATCCCGACAAACGGTAGTTGATACAGCACTTTGCACTCGAAAATCAGAGCGCAGAGCGAATAATTTCTGCTGTTTATTGACAATAGTGCCTGTCTTTAATCAGCGACAGTCAATTTATCCCGTTCCAGGGCCTTCATGACTATGTCGCTGACGATTTGATGACCCTCTTTATTCAGATGGCCTTCGTTCGGGTAATACCACTTATTCGATGCCGATGATCTCATGTCACGCATGTGTCCGGCAACATCGATGACGGGGATATTCAGCTCTACGCCGACTTCCTTGATAAAGAGCCTGACATAATCCTGAAAATAGGCTGAATAGGAATTCGGTGCGAGCACAAAAGAACGACCCGACAGCAGGGCGATTTGAAAACGACGATGATGGCTTTTGACATAATCATGCATATCACTCAGCAAGGCCTGCATGAGCTCTTTGTGGGCTCGCAAGCGCCGGTCCAGTATGGCAAACACCGCCACTCTATCTACCGTCGCCTGCGGTGGCAGCAGTCTTTTCCAGAGCTGACTGTTGCTGAGAAACGATGTGGATTGATAATCTTTCAAACTGTCAGCAAAGACAACGCTCATCAGTGTCTGTGAATGAAGTACGGCGGGTTTGGGTGTTCGTGGCACAGGTACGTTATTCAGGATCAAGCGGTGATTTTCATCAAGCACAAACATCGGCTTTGCCTGTTCCACCTGGAGCGGCCAGGACAGCATATTATCCAGGATATCGTTACCCAGATAGACAAACAGTATATATTCATCGGCATCTACCCGCCGGTGTGAGGCTTTCAATAATAAAAGTTGCTGGTCTGTACTGTAGCCCGGCACACTCAAATTCAGAAAATCGATGTCCGGCTCTTGCCGGTTCAGTCGTGCCGTGAATGTTTCATCATCGTTCACACCCAGACCAAAACTGAAACTGTCACCAATAACAGCGATTCGAGGTCTGTTGTTTTGAAGAAGCGCCTCGGGAAAATGTCCGCGATAGCCATACTTGTTGATACTGTAGCGCACATCAAAATCATGGTGTCGATGCCGACCCTGCCAGGATGGCGTCAATTTCCAGCCCAGGCGGGAATCATAACGAAGCAGGCCGGGGTCGCCTGCAGAACTGTTATTAATTGATCTCTGATACCAGCGTAGTCCATATTCCGCCAGTAACAGGCATATAACAGTGCTGATAATGATGGTAATCAAGCCAAAGGCAATATCACGTTTGCTTCTTCGGTAAGCATTGGTATCAGCATGCGGGCTCATTTATTCCACTCCGGCCATTATTGTTTGTAATTCGGTTATAGAAACGAATCGCCTGCCGTGGCGATCCGACAATATCAGGGGCCCCCGCCATTTCCGCTGTCACTCTGACAGTATTGCCCGCTCCCCGGGAAAAATAAATTAATCCGCTTTTATTCAGAATATAATATATCCGTGTTTATAAATTTCCATACGAAAAAATCAACAGTTTCTCCCGAAATACTGATACTCATTGTTTCAGCCTATATTGCCTCGGTAAGCAATTTCACCTTCTGGCGTGAACTTTTGACGAGGCTGGATATATCTACAGTACAAGGTATCGGTTACGTATTTACTTCATTTTTCATCATCTTCTTTTTACTCAGTTCCCTGTTTTTTGTATTCGGGCAAAGAATTCTGTTAAAACCGATTCTGGTCTTGTTTGTCATCTTGTCGGCAACGATCAGTTATTTTCATCAGGAGCTTGGGGTACTGATTGACAAGGAAATGGTTCGTAACATCGTTGAGACTGTCAAGGATCGTAATATAAATGAAGCTCGAGAGTTGCTGTCATTTCCCCTTCTGTTACATATTCTTGCCCTTGGTGTTGCCCCGTCAATTATGATTTTGCTGGTCAAAATCGACCATGGCAAACTATTTCCGGCCTTGATGACCCGCAGCCTGTTCGCTCTTTGCATACTCATGATAACGGCATCCACGTTTATGATGAATTTCAAATTTTACACCTATTTTTACAGACAAAATGAAGATTTACTTTTATATGTCACGCCCATTT
This sequence comes from Gammaproteobacteria bacterium, assembly GCA_024278135.1. Lineage (GTDB taxonomy): Bacteria > Pseudomonadota > Gammaproteobacteria > Eutrophobiales > Eutrophobiaceae > WLWS01. Next base: position 13,361 of record JAJRTU010000076.1, on the reverse strand, counting down.
ATCCACTTGTCGCTGTCAAGAAATATATTAAACGGCAAATAAAAAAGAGTTATGTATTTCAGGAAATGGGGAATGACGCCCGCAGGGTGAAAACAAATAAAAACAGAATGGTGGGTGTTATGGTTGTCGGTGAAACCGCACGTGCGGATCATTTCACTTACAATGGATATAACAGACAGACAAACCCTGAATTGTCACGATATGATAATTTGATAAATTTTAGACACGTACATGCTTGCGGGACTTCCACTGCTTATTCGGTTCCATGTATGTTTTCATTTTTTGATCAAGACAATTACTCTCCTGAAAAAGCCCTGCAACATTCAAATGTACTTGATGTGCTGAGCAAAACTGATATGCGTGTTGTCTGGGTGGAAAACAACTCCAGTTGCAAGGGAGTCTGTAATCGAATAGAGGAAGTGAATTTGTTGCGCCATCCGGATAAAAATTCGGAGTATTACAATAATGGACAATATTACGATGAAGTTATGCTGGAGACTTTTGATGATGTTATAAACAACACCGACTCTGATATCCTGCTGGTTTTACACACGATGGGTTCGCACGGCCCCCAATACCACAACCGCTATCCGGATTCGTTTGCTGTATTCAAACCGTACTGCAGAAAAGCAACACCGCAGGAGTGCAGTAATGCGGAGATTATCAACGCCTATGATAATACCATCCTCTATACGGATTATTTTTTGAGCCTGATAATCAATTATCTGAAGCAACACGTAAAATCTTATGACGCGTTTATGATATATGTATCAGATCACGGTGAATCTTTAGGTGAAAAAGGGGTGTATCTACACGGTCTTCCCAATTTTGTTGCACCGGAAGCACAAACTCATATTCCCTTTCTCATGTGGTTTTCCGATAATTTCGTTATAAGCAACAACATCAATTTGAATGGACTGAAACAACTGGAGGACAGGCAATATACGCATGATAATTTGCCCCACACACTTTTGGGGCTGTTGGGAGTACAGACCGGATTATATAAGCGGAAACTGGATATCATGTACCAGTCACAATCAATTGGTCACTAGTCTTTCAGCGTGTATATTTAATGGAATACCTGACCGCCGGCGAATGAAAATACAGTAATTCAACTTCCGGACACGGTCTGGTTCTGTCAGCCCTGGCACGCTTCGACTGAAAACTTCCTGACATGGGCTATACTTGGGCAGTTTAAATCGATTTATCTGTCTGCATTGCGCATTTTACTATAAGGCCAACCGGAATCGATGAATATGAATAGCGGTCAATTACATGACGGGCCGGACTTGAAACACGACAAGCAGTCGGACAATATCCGCGCCGTACAGTTGCGACACTGGGAATCTTCATTTTTCCCGACCCTGTCTTTCTTTGAAACGACGGAACACAACATGCACTACGGCGCTCATCTTCATGACAGCATGGAAATAATCTGGATCCGCAGTGATCAATCTGACCTGATTGTCCGTGACCGTCATTTACGTATGGTCCGCGGTGATGTTGTCATTATCGCCCCGAATGAAATACATGGCGGCGGCTCGGTGGGTTCAGATCCTTTCAGTTTCGCATCGTTACATGTTCCTTATGCTGTACTTGATAAACTTTTTGAGTTTAATCTTCTGGAAACAATCCATATATTTCGTATGCCGGCATTTCAAATCATTGACAGCATATTTGCGAATAAAATCTATGATGATCTGGTGAGTTCTCTGTTTTTTACGGATTCAGAGGACGAGCAACTGTTATGTTTGAGCAATATTTTGAAAAAATTGTTTCGCTTCAGGCATGTTGTCAATACCGTGCGCACGGTAATAAAAAGTTATCACCCGGCTATCAGGCATGTGCAGTCTATTATCAATACCGAATTTACCGAGCAGATTGATTTTGGTCGACTGGCGACAGAAGTGGATTTAAACCAACGTTATTTAATTTCACTTTTTAAATCCATTACCGGTATTCCCCCACATCAATATCAGATAGCTTTGCGTGTCGATCTGGGCAGACGTCTGCTCGGTGAGAGCTTCTCGCTGAGCAATGTTGCATCCATAGCAGGGTTTGCCGATCAAAGTCATTTCAACCGACATTTTAAAAGAATATACGGCGTCACCCCCGGCACCTTCCGCAACTCCATCAATCCCTTCTGACAGGCAAAGCAGGGGGTTTATTCACCGGGATAAATGACAAATTGAATTTTTGCCCGGAACCGCCCCAGGTTCCTGAGATCGGCCGGGTTGACAAAATTATATTCTTCAAACCTTCCGCCTCGATACACGGCCAGATCATCCACCGCCAGTTGCACTTTGGGGGAATTCGATGTTGACAGAAAACGCTGGAACTTATCTTCCCAGTCTCCATCAGGATTCTGCATGACCTTGCTGATGACAGCAAAAATGCCGGCAGCATCTTCCTGTTGTTTAACGGCCAGAAAGCCGGACTTTCCCGGATAGCTCAACATGATCAACCAGGCAGACTCAGCCTTTTTTTTGCCCGTCTTATCATCAAAAACCAGCACTTCCTGCTCAGTCGCCACACCGGCTACCTTACCGTTTATTCTCACCAGGGCCGTCGCGATGAGACGGTTCTTCATCGAATCGATCTTCATGATCTCACTCAGATTGCCACCCACATTTGCTGAGAAATTCATTGTAGGTTTGAACAAAAACCCGTCAACGTGATGGCTCATCGACATCAAATCAGTATCCATATCAAGATCCAGCACCAGTTTATCGGCGGCCTGTATGGGAATACTCACCAGATAAACTGTTATGAAAAACGGTATTAATCTCAACATAGGTCTTTCTCCAGCTTGTCAGTTAACAGTGTTAAAAATGATAGTTGGCCTGCAGGAACCACTCCCGGGGGCGCCCATAGATGGAACTGACGAAACCAAGACTGTCCCGAACACCAATGCCCATTACCTTGTACACCTCATCAGTCATATTCGTCACACCCGCTGTCAGTGACCATTTTTCATCAACATTCGTGAACGTTGCACGAAAATTCAGCAGACCATAACCGCCCTGTGCGCCGGTTTCCGTATTGACGGCATCAAAATATACTTTACTGCGATGACTGTAGTCGATCCGCAAGCCGAGACTGCCCAGATCCGTAACAGGAATGGTGTACTCGCCTCCAATCGCTGCCGTCCACTTCGGGGAGCCGATCAACTTGTTATCCACGCTGATGCCCACTCCCGGATCAACTTCAGTGTATTTCGCATCCAGAAAACCCACAGAGGCAGTGACATTGAATTGCTCCACCGGCACGGCCTGTAACTCCAGTTCGAAACCTTTTACCTCGGCAGTACCGGCATTGCCCACAATAATCACCTGTGCCCCATTTGCATCAGCGGCACTCAGGGTGAATTGCAGGTCGGTATAGTCGTTATAGAAAGCCGCACCATTCAGGCGCAAACGCCGCTCCAGCCATTCAGACTTGAAACCGATCTCATAGGTCCACATTTCTTCCGGCTCATAAGACTGGATCGCGTTGGCGCTGCGACCTCGGCCGTTAAACCCGCCACTCTTGAAACCCTTGGCCGCAGAAAAATAGCTCATCAGATCGTCCGTCCACTGATAATCAATGCCGATGCGATGAGACACATCGGTCCAGGAATCACCGACCGTCGTCAGGGGTACCTGCGGCACACCGGACTGTAACAAGGTGGCGGAATAGGTAAAATCCTTTTTCTCATCGGTATAACGTATGCCGTAAATCAAATTCAGTTTGTCGCTGAGGGCAAAACTGCCCTGCCCGTATACGGCGAGACTTTCAGTTTTTTGTGCCAACGTGGAAAAACGCCCGATATCCAGCGCAATGTTGACCGGATTACCGGCACCACCGGCACAGGGTGCAGGCGGCGCGGCAGGGCAGACAAGGCCCGGCGCAAGCGGGAATATTGGCCCGGGTAACGCTTCGAAAGCCTGAAATATACCTTCGTAGGTACGCACATTCTGCGTTGATTCGGCATCTTCGTAGAGGTAATAGAGTCCTGCCACCCAGTTCAACCTGTCATTAAAGGACAGCCCGGATATCTGCAGCTCCTGACTGACCTGGTTCTGAGTGTTGACATCAACCTCATCGATAATGACGGCAGGCGAACCGTCCGGGTCGGTCCCGAAACTCACGTCCATTTCACGATAGCTGGTGATGGATTTCAGCGTCAGGCCGGCAACTTCCCAGGTGATCGTGTTGGCAATACCCCATATTTCCTGGTCATTGAAATTGCTGCCGGTAGACTGATCGACATAGGCATCACCGGTAATCCAGCTGGTGTCGTAAACGGGCAGAGGCACACCATGCAGGCCTGCCAGCGGACCGGCCAGGGCGCCATAGATGCCCACCAGCGGCGCCGCGGTATTGATTTCCTCGGTATGATGTTGTGAGAACGTCTCGTTTACCCGCGTGTAATCTGCTGAAAAAACAACATTGAAATTATCTGCCGGTGTCCAGTCCAGCATTCCCTGAATGGCGTTACTTTCCTCGTCGCCGGCGCGATCTCCCACCAGAGGACGCTCGCCAAAGCCACCGGCGTTTTTGGTACCGATGGCCAACTTTCCGGCCAGTTTGTCCGCGATGATCGGCCCGGAAACATTGACCCGCGCATCTATACGATCATAACTGCCGGTTCTGATTTCAACGTTGGCTTCAAATTCGTCACCGGGCTTGCGGGTAATCACATTGATGGCCCCACCGATCGTATTCTTCCCGTAAAGCGTTCCCTGCGGGCCGCGTAAAATCTCTACGCGTTCGATATCAACCAGATCAAGAAGGTTGCCAAGACTTCTGGCAAGATAAACGCCGTCCACATAGACCCCGACCCCCGGATCGGTACTCAGCAGATAGTCAAACTGACCGACGCCACGGATATAGGCCTGTCCTGAATTCTTGCCGGATATGCCGCTGGCGAAAAATTCCACATTCGGCGTGTAACTGGCTATCTCTTCCAGACTGTTTACTCCCCGCGCTGTCAGATCAGCGGCGGTAAAAGCACTCACGGCCACAGGAACATCCTGGAGTGATTCATTGATCTTCCTGGCTGTCACCGTGATCTCTTCAAGCGCACCGGCATCTTGCTTTTGTGCCACAGCGTTCGAGGAGTAAAACATCACAAATGGTAATACGACTGCAACAGACTGAAAAAACCGGCAGTTATTAATCAAACTGGAAATCATAACCATCATCCCCCTCATCAGATTGGTTTTCAGACTTCATGCTGCAAACGCACATAATTAATGAATGGATGTGCTTAACAGCTACGCTCGAAAGTACTGTAGCCCTCCGTGACAGGTATTGAACAAAACTCAGCCTCACCTTCATTTACGAATAACTGTCCGGTGGCTGGAATAAGCCCACGACTGCTGAAAAACGTTCAAGCATATCGATTGCTGCGACTGCTAGAGTAATTCGCTACTATGGCAGTTATTATCTGCACACCTGTACCGGACAGAAATAAATGAACACGGATAACAAAAAAATTGCTTTTGTCACCGGCAGTAACGGTTTTGTTGGTCTGAACCTTTGCGAAGAGCTGCTTGCCAACAACTGGCGTGTTATCGCCTTACATCGGCGAAATTCTGATATTACCTACCTGAAACGGCTCGCTGTGGAAGCGGTGACAGGCGATATCCTCGATCCTGAGTCATTACTGAATGCCATGCCGGCAGGAGTGGACGCCGTCTTTCACGTGGCCGGGAATATTAATATGTGGTCCAGGCGTAATGCGGAACAAACCGCAATAAACGTGGACGGCACACGTAATATGGTGGAAACCGCGCTGGCGAAACAGGCCAGGCGCTTCATTTTCACCTCTTCGATATCGGCCTATGGGCTCCAGAGCATCCCTGTTTGCGAGACAACGCCGAGCACAGCAGCAAATTCACCGATTAATTATGAACGGAATAAATGGCATGCTGAAGAAATCGTAAGAGCGGCGGTGAAAAGAGGTTTGTCCAGCTGTATTATCAATCCCTGCGCGATCATAGGTCCAAAGGACAGAAGCAGTTGGGCTTCCATGCTGTATATGATCCGGGACGGCAAGTTGAAAGGCATACCACCGGGCCGTCTTCCCGTCTCACACGTAAAGGAAGTGGTCAGAGCCCATATTGCCGCTGTTGAGCATGGCGGCGAGGGCGAAAATTATATTCTCGCCGGTGAAGTCATCACCTTTGAGGATTTGTTTCGCATGATGGCGGAATGTATCGGCATCGAACTGAAGGCCGGCGTCGCACCGGCAATCGTATTGAAAATAATCGCCAGAATACAAACATGGCAGGCCCGGTTTACCGGCACACCGCCGGACCTGACACCCGAACTGGCAATAATGTTGTGCTCGCACATAAACTGCAGCCATGAAAAAGCGGAGCGTGAACTGGGATATCTTGCCGTGCCGGTCAGGACCTGCGTTGAAGATTGCGTGAACTGGTTAAAGGCGGAAAAACTGCTTTAGAATTTTTCTTATTCTTTAACAGTATAGGCAATCACATAATCACCCGGTGTTGTCTGATAGAGTGCATGCCCGCCCGCCGCGATCACGACGTATTGCCTGCCCGCCACTGAATATGTCATCGGTGTCGCCTGCCCGCCCGCCGGCAGTCTGGTTTTCCACAGAACCTCCCCGCTCTGTGTGTCATAAGCACGGAAATTGTCATCCAGCGTCGCGGCAATAAAAATAACACCGCCTGCTGTCACCATGGCACCACCACCACTCGGCGTACCCAGCTCCAGCGGTAAAGGCAGCGGCAACATCTTTTCCAGAGAGCCCAGGGCTACCTGCCACTTTATCGTGCCATTGACCATATCAATGGCCGTCAAACGCCCCCAGGGGGGCTCGGTACACGGTGCCCCCAGTGGAGAAAGCACAAACCAGTTTTCTATGGAATAGGGCGTCCCGCGCTGTGGAAAGCTGACCGGATTATCGGCTGTCATCTGCGTGGCATCCACGACCGGCAAAGCAGCGCCTGTGTCATCACCTTGCCTGGGAACAAGCCGGGCAACCGCCGCCATATGTATGGTGTTGACAATGAACAAATTATTGGCAATGTCATAGGCGCCGCCGCCCCAATTGGCACCGCCGGCAAAACTCGGCATTAATATGGTTCCTTCCAGACTCGGTGGCGCATACATACCGTCATGTCGCAGCGCTTCAATTCTTTTCCTGCAAAAATAACGATCAATGAAAGTGAAACCCCAGGCATCTTCGGGACTCAGTCCGAGCGCAACAATCGGGGGTGGCAGGACAGGAAAGGGCTGGGTCGGTGACAACCACTCACCGGCAACACCGCCCTGTGGCACGGGACGCTCTTCCACAGGAAAGATCGGCTCACCGGTTTCCCGGTTCAGGGTAAACACCAGACCCTGCTTCGTCACCTGGATCAGTGCGGGAACATCATGCCCGTCCACAGGGATATCCACCAGCACGGGTTGTGCGGGTAAATCGTAGTCCCACACATCGTGATGTACCGTTTGAAAGTGCCACAACATCTCGCCTGTTTTGCCGCGTAAGGCCACCACTGAATTGGCATAGCGATTGTCTCCCGGTCGCTCACCACCGTAAAAATCCGTACTGGGACTGGTGGTGGGTAGAAATACCAGCCCCCGCTCTTCATCCACTGACATTATCGACCACACGTTTGCATGACCGGTATTGTTGTTACTGTTATTCAGCCAGGTGGATGCGGCCGGGTCATCCGGGTGACGAGGGATCGGATCAAACTCCCAGACCGTTTCACCGGTTCGCGTACTGATTGCCCGCACTTTCCCGCTGGGCGCATCCTGTCGCAGGTTATCGGCAATCATTGAACCAAAAATGGCTACATCATCCACAATTGCCGGAGGAGACGGCGTGTAAATAAATTCATCGGGCACGGTTTCTTTATCCGATTTGAACTGCACCATACCCTTGTCACCAAAACCCGGACAGGGTCTTCCCGTTTTTGTATCAATGGCAAACACTCTGAATCGCCAATTCCCATATAGAATACGTCGCTTGCATAAGGCATCGGCTTCAGCTTCCGGATCGAGCCAATGCGATACACCGCGACACTTGGCGTAATGGATATCTTCCGTCAGCGGATAGTCATTGGGATCAAATACCCAACGCTCTTTCCCATTGGCGGGATCAATGGCAATGACACGTCCAACCGGTGTACAGACAATGAGAGAACCATCAATAATGACCGGTGTATTCTCAAAAGATTGCCGCTTGCTCTGTACCTCGCTGAGTCGATCCAGCTCACCGGTACGATAGATCCAGGCCACTTCAAGATCACTGACATTTCCCCGGTTTATCTGTTGCAAGGATGAATACTTCGTACCGGACTGATCAGCGCCGAAATATGACCATTCCCCGGCCGTCAGTTGATGTACCGGTAGAAACCAAAAAAGTACTGCCAGAATCAATTCAGGTTTTGCCATTTAAGTATTCCTGTCAGGGTTTTTTATCTGTTCGGCAACGGGCTGGGATACCGGATGATAAGGTTCCTTATTATGTATCAGATCGGCCGGCAAGTTTTGAACAAAACTCATTCCTGAGACCGCCTGATCTGAAGAATATCCAAGCCATTGCCGTTTTTACGCTTTATCATGCTTTAATATATTGCATTTCGGGGGCTATCAACATGGTGAGCGAGTTTTCTCGAAGGTTGACGCTGTGCGCGTTAATCTCTGTACTTCCAGTAACACCCGCCCTGGCCGGCACCATCACCGGCAGGATATTCACGGAAAATAACCAGTCCCTTGCCGGCGCACAGATCACATTGACCCGCGCTGATGGTCTGTATGCGGAATCCGTCTATTCCAATGCCAGAGGCGAGTTTACCCTGCTGACAGCACAGAAGGGTTTTGCGCAAATCCGCGCTCGAAAAATGAATTATGCTGATGCCACCCGATCCATACACCTCAGCGCTACCACCGCATCGACGCTGCAATTCAAACTGCGCAAACTGAAATCGGTAAAAGAAATATCTGATAATCTCACCGCCAGTGCCTACTTCACCAGAATAAAATTTGATAATCCGACCGAACTGAAGTTTTTTCGAATAGAGTGCCTGACCTGCCATCAACTGGGTAATGCCTATACACGTATGCCCAGATCAAAGGAAAGATGGCAGCAGATTCTTGAGCGCATGCTGGGATTTTACGGTGTAAAAGACAGGGCATGGATCGAACGTTACGCCAACATCATGATGAATGCCTACGATGGAACATTGCTCAATATCGAGCAGAAACAAAGCATTGATCCTGTGATATTCACCAGCCGTATCACGCAATGGAAATTACCCGACGCCATCATTGCCCATGATGTTGAATATCACGCTGCCGATGGCAGGTTCTATACCGTTGATCAGGGCAGGGATAAAATTTACATTACCGATCCGGTAAAAAATACCACCGAAACCTTTGATATCCCCGGCAACGACATTCCCATCGGCGGGAAATTCCTGAAGGTTTTCAACGAAGCCAGGCCGTTTGGCCTGGCAGTCCGCCGGGGACCACACAGCCTGCAGGAAGGGCCTGATAAAAAATTCTACACGACGGATACGGTGAGTGGTCAAATTGGCATATTTGATCCACTTACGCATAAGTATGTCGGTTATGACATCGGGGGCAAAGCCATGTACCCCCATACCCTCCGTTTTGACGGCAAAGGCATTGCCTGGTTTACCCTGGGGGTGTCAAATCAGCTTGGCCGTTTCGATCCGCAAACCAAAGAAATGACGCGTATCGATCTGCCGATGACATCGGACAGACCTCAATTTCCTGTGCTGATGCCTTACGGCATCGACATTCATCCACAGGACGGCAGCATCTGGTACAGCCGACTGATGGCAAACCGGATCGGTCGAGTTGATTCGGAAACACTGGAAGTCCAGGAATTTACACCACCTCTGGTGGGTCCCAGACGCATGCGCTTCGCTGAAGACGGCAGCTTGTGGATTCCTGCTTACGGCAGCGGCAGTCTTGTCAAACTCAATACAAAAACCATGGAATATACAGAATATCTAATACCGCCACTCTCCCCCGGAGAGATGGAAGCACCCTATGCAGTCGGCGTACACCCGGAAACCCAGGAAATATGGGTGACCGCTAATATGTCTGATCGTATGTTTCGTTTTCTTCCGAAAGAGGAACGTTTTATTCCTTATCCATTACCGACCAAAGGCATATTTTTACGTGATGTTATATTTACTCCGGAAGGACAAGTCTGCGCTGCCAGCAGCATGGCACTGGCGTCGCTGGCGGTAGAAGGTGGAATGGAAGAAATTATTTGTATTGATCCGAATGACTGATCCAAACCCTGATACAGATGCAGATGTCCGGATTTTTCTTTCAGATACCGAGCAGCAAAGCCAATGAGACCAGCGTACCCGCCAAAGCGATACCGTAACAAAGCCACCGGAAAAATGCTCGTCCCCGCTTGATTCCCAGATCGTGCAGTCCAAGAAATATCCGATGCATGGCATGCCAAAGTGACAGGCTGATCACAACAAGAATAAACAGCTTTCCTGTCCAGCTGCCAGCGAAAACAAGTATTCGATCATAGGCCATTACCTCCGACGGCAGTATCCCAAGAGGTATCGCCAACCCGCTGATAAAGATAAGCACGGGTAAAATAAAGGCCACGACAACGCCGCCTGCACCGAACAACGACCAGAAGACGGGTTCATTTGAGCGTCTGGTCATATTCAGATACTCCAGGCTATGCCAAACATAAGCAGGTACAACACAATAGCGAGTACATAATGAATAACAGTGACGGTCTTGTCTGACACCCTTTTATTGCCGATGAACAGGATCGGCATCACTTTCGGTGCTACCGCAAACCAGGTGACTGCATGATAAATGACGGCAGCCAACGCGACCGCGTGGAATAGAATAACGGCGGGATGGGTCATGATTGCCAGCCAGCCATTGTAGGCGGATTCACCGGCTGCAAGACTGAACAAACCGGCAAGCAGGATGAAGGCATAAATACCGACAAACAACGAAGTCGACTCGCGAATCATATAGCGGATATAGAAGGGATTTTTCAACCACCAGCGAGTCATCGGCCGGACAAATTGTTTACGCGTGTTCATCAACCTGCTCCTCCTTTTGGAAAAAGGAATCGTAAGAAGTAATCCCTGGTACTGTTGACCTTGTTCTGGTTAACCGCAGCAGCCGGATCAACTTGTTTTGGACAGACTTCCGAACAGTATCCCACCAGCGTACATCCCCATACGCCTTCTTCAGCGTTGACAATCTGCATTCGATCCTCTGTGGCGCCGTCACGCGTATCCGCGTTATACCGGTGCAACAAGGCCAGAATACCCGGCCCTGTAAATTCCGGGTTCAAACCATACTGCGGGCACGCTGCATAACACAACACGCAATTGATACAGGAACTGAACTGTTCGTAGCGCTCACGTTGCACCGGCGTCTGCAGATACTCGCCCTGCTCGAGTGTGCGTGGCTCTTTGGGAACAATGTAGGGTTTGATGCCTTCCAGCTTGCTGACGAAGTCATTAAGATCGACGATCAGATCACGTTCAATGGGAAAATGGGTCAGAGCTTCAATGCGACATTTCCCTGGATAATACTCACGCAGGAATGTCTTGCAGGACAACTTGGGTTCATGGTTAATCATCATGCCGCAACTGCCACATATTGCCATCCGACATGACCAGCGAAAACTCACCGTGCCGTCGATATGGTCTTTGATATACTGTAGCCCCTGCAACACGGACATGTCATCGCTGAACGGCACGTCATAGCTTTGCCACACGGGCTCTTCGTCCTGCTCCGGTCGATAGCGAAGGACCTCAATCTCAATGGTCTTGTCAGCATCAGTCATTGCTTATACCCGCTTTTTCCTGCTCTGCCTTCTCGCCGGCTGCACCATAGGCCCGTGTACCAGGTTTGGATTTTGTTATCTTCACCCCACCCCAGTCAATACGAGGTGCACCATTGATATCGTAGTAAGCGAGTGTGTGCTTGAGGTAGTTGACGTCGTCGCGCTGTTCATAACCGTCGAGGCGTTGGTGTGAACCTCGAGATTCTTTACGATTTATGGCTGAGTAAACCATTGCCTGGGCAACATCCAGCTGGAAGCCGAGTTCAATAGCGAGCAGCCATTCCGTGTTCCATGCCCGTGAGCTGTCATCAATATGCAGATCCTTATATCGTGTTTTCAATTCATCGATCTTGTTGCAGCACACCTGCATATCCTCTCCTGTACGAAAAATACCGCAGCCGTTCTCCATACTTCTGGCCATCTCGGTTCGCAACACGGCCATGCGCTCCTTACCGGTGGATTTTGTGATGATGTTCAGCGCGCGCCGACGTGCCGCTTCCGCCTGTTTGTCCAGCGTGTCCGGACTGTCCGGCGTGACTGTCTTTGCAAACGCCGATGCTTCGATACCGGCCACTTTGCCGAAAACACACAGTTCCACCAGGGAGTTGGAACCCAGGCGGTTGGCGCCGTGGATACCCACACTGGAACATTCTCCCACCGAATACAGACCCGCCAGCGGCGAGGCCGTCCTGCCATCGGCCAGGATTCCACCCATAGTGTAATGGACGGCAGGCAGCACCGGGATCGGTGCATGGGCGGGATCGATGCCGAGGAACTCTTCCGCCAGTTCATAGATCTGTGGCAGACGTTCGCGTAGCTTTTTCTCGCCCAGATGACGCATATCAAGATGGACAACCGGACCATGCGGACCTTCTATCGTGTTACCTTTCTGCTTCTCGTGCCAGTAAGCCTGACTGAGCCGGTCACGCGGCCCCAGTTCCATTGCCTTGTTGCGAGGTGAGGGTTCGGCGGGTCCCAGTCCATAATCCTGCAGATAACGGTAACCATCTTTGTTGAGGAGCAAGCCACCTTCCCCGCGACAGGCCTCAGTAAATAACAGGCCGGTACCCGGCATACAGGTCGGGTGGTACTGTACGAACTCCATATCGCGCAGGGGCACACCATGACGGTACGCAAGGGCCATACCGTCACCGGTAACAATACCGCCGTTGGTGTTTTCACGAAATACTCTGCCGGCACCGCCGGTAGCGATGATCACGGCCCCGGCCAGGATTAATTTAAATTCCCCTGTGGAAACGTCGATCACGACCACTCCCTGGCAACGATCATGCTCAACAATGAGATCGCAACAAAAATGTTCGTCGAAACGTTTTATCGAAGGATATTTTATCGAGGTCTGAAACAGCGTATGCAGCATATGGAAACCGGTTTTATCTGCGGCAAACCAGGTCCGCTCGATCTTCATGCCACCGAAGGCACGTACATTGACATGGCCATCTTCCCGGCGACTCCAGGGGCAGCCCCAATGCTCCATCTGCACCATCTCCTCGTGACATTGGCTGAC
>JAJRTU010000075.1 GCA_024278135.1 Gammaproteobacteria bacterium | reverse complement strand
TCATCAATAGGAATCGGTCGGCTTATACCGTAACCCTGCGCCCGGTCGACACCGATTTCCTTCAGTATTGCCAGTATTTCATTATTCTCGACAAATTCCGCCGTCGTGCGTTTGCCCATAACCTTGCCAATCTCGTTGATGGAACGCACCATCGCCAAATCCACCGGGTCGGTGACGATATCTCGAACAAAACTGCCATCTATCTTCAGGATATCCACTTCCAGCGTTTTCAGATAGGCGAATGAAGACAAGCCACTGCCGAAATCATCCAGTGCAAACAGACAGCCATGTTGTTTCAGAGATTTAATGAAATGGGTGGCATTTCTCAGGTTGGCTATCGCTGCCGTTTCAGTGATCTCAAAGCAGATTTTTTCAGCCGGGATCTCGTTATTCTCAAATTGTTTTTCGATAAAGGCCAATACATCCTGGTCACCAAGGGAATGTCCGGAAAGATTAATACAGCATAAATCCAGTTTTTCAACATGTTCAGGATGTTCCTTCAACCAGTTCAAGGTCTTTCTTATTACCCATTCATCCAGGCGGGTAGACAATCCATATCTCTCTGCTGCCGGTAAAAAGGCGCCGGGCAGGACTATATCGCCGTTCTCTTCCTGTAATCGCAACAGTACTTCATAATACAGGCGTCCATTGCCCAGTGTGTCTACCGGCGCAATGGGTTGACAGTAGAGTCGGAATCGATCCTCTTCCAGGGCCCTGGTGATACGTGCGACCCATTGCATTTCACCGGATCGACGCGATAATTCTTCATCCTGTGGATGGTATACATGAATCCTATTGCGACCGGCGTCTTTCGCCGCGTAACAGGCGGCATCGGCCTGTTTGAGCACTTCGATAATATCCCGGGACTGCTCTGTTATGCCCACCAGGCCGGAACTCATACCAATATTGAATGACTTGTCTTCCCAGACAAAACAATAGTCTCTTACCACATCATGTATTTTCTTGATGACCCGACGGGCCTGATTCAGATCACAGCGCTGCATGAGCACGCCGAATTCATCACCGCCAAGACGGGCAATGATGTCTTGCTTGCGTAAATTACTGCTGATCAAAGCAGAGACCTGAACCAGTAATTCATCTCCTGCGGCATGACCGCAGGTATCGTTTATCACCTTGAATTGATCCAGATCGATATAAACCAGTGCATTCTCGGTCTTTTCACTTTTCACCGTTTTCAGCACTTTTATCATGACATTTTCAAACTCTCGCCGATTGACCAGGCCGGTAAGCTTATCGTGCGTTTCTTCGTGAACCAGTCGGGTAGAAAGAATATGTTCCTCGGTGATATCCTTCAGTTGCACGACGGCATAACAAAAATCACCCTGTGTGTCTTTTATACTGACCACGTTGACAGAAACCCACTTCGTCTCAGCGCTTTTGCTGAGATAACGCGATTTGGTGGAAAACTTTTCGACGCTGCCTCCGATAGCTCTGTTCATTTGCTTCGCTGCATCGGCCCGGTTCCCCGGATGGACCAGATCCAGCAGATCCATGCGTAACAACTCTTCTTCCGTGTAACCGATTAATTCACATAAAGCCTCGTTGACACGAAAGATCCCGTTGTCTCTGGATACCAGCAGCATCGGAATGGCGGATTGATTAAAGGCACTTTTAAAGCGTTCTTCACTTTCTATCAATTTTTCTTCGGCATGCTTTTTTGCCGTGATATCAAAAGATGCGCCAGTCAGCCTGAGCGGCACATTATCAGTATCACAAATCATCGTCGCCCGGGAAAACAACCAGTGGATGGAATTGTCCGGCCAGACCACCCTGTATTCCATCGATAAATGTGGATTCCCCTTCTCCCGGGCAACCACCAGTTCCTGAAGTACCCGCTCACGATCATCCGGATATACAGGATTCAGCCATGTTTCCGTCGTATTGGTTTTTTCGATTGAGTCCAGACCGTACAGACTGGCAAGATTATCGGAATAATAGCTGATACGCCTGAGTCCCAGATCCCATTCCCAGAACGCCACACCGGCTGATTCCTGGGCCAGCTGCAAACGCCGCTCACTCATTTTGAGCGAAGTGTTTTTTTCCTGTAAATCCTGCTCGGCATACTTTCGCTCGGAAATATTCAAACTGGTACCGCCTATGATGACAGGCAATGCTTTTTCATCTTTTTGTGAGACTTTCCCACAGGAATAGATCCAGTCCCAGTTTCCGTTTTTCCTTTTTATTTTGTATTCAAACTCGAAATGATCTATTTCACCGCTCAGCAGTTTTGAGTAGTCAGCCAGCACGCGCGGCCGGTCATCAGAATGAATCAATCGGACCCAGCGATTAAAATCCAGACTGACTTCATTATCTGCATCTTCCATGTAAGGTGAATTCTGCAATTCATAAGCAATGCCTCCCTTTCTGCTGTCAAATTCCCATATCCACAGATCGGCGCCTTGCAGGGCCATCTGTAACTTCTCTTCCTTGTTCCTGATCGCCGCTTCATTGCGGCGGCGGGTAGTGATATCACGAAAAGTGCAGCCAATCAGCTCACGCCCGGCCAGATTACTGGTTTTCATATGAATCTCAACAGGAAAAACAGTACTGTCTTTTTTCAAACCCTCCAACTGGGAGCTGATATACCTGGCCGGAGTGGAAATGATGTCAAGGCAATGTTGCAGATGCTCAGTAAAAAAATACCGATCAGCCTTGCTTAACAGTCTTTCAATATTGATACCGATAATGTCGATATTTCTGTATTGAAACATGGAACGGCCAACAGAATTGCAGGCCTGAATAAAGCCCAGCTTGTTAACCAGCATAAAACCGTAGGGAACCGCCTCAAACAACGAGACGTAGTCCAGCATAGACTTGTCAATCACGCCTTCATCTGTATTCGCCGGTAACGCTGCCGTCCTTAATTTTGATGATTTTGACACCGATAATCACTATTGCCTGTCTGAACATCTCCCGTATCGGCAATCTGTGAGAATTCTTTACCGTAAGCGCTGTATCCGTTTCGATTGAAAAATGAGCGCTATCCTTATAATAATCAACCCCTTAGCTATTTATTACGCATTCAAGCTATTTTCAGTTCATGAAGATAGGACCATGCCTGAGCACCGCATGGCTGTTGCTTCAGCCAGATTACATCTGCCGGCCGATCGATATCACGTTCCAGCCCGCTCACCTGCTCAATTCTTATCGCCACCTTGTTCTGCTCTGCTGCGTGACGGTATTTATTCAGACTATCGATACCGAACATCAGCGGAATCGGTAAAGGGGGGCTGAACAGTACAGCATTGGTACCACCATCGATCACAGCAGGACACAAGGTCATACCCTCATCATGGATCAGGTATAGACGGGACAAATCCTGACAGGACAAACAGGGTACATCCGAGGGAATGATCGCAATGGTGTCGACAGCTTTACGGTCTACGGAGCGAATGGCCCGTGTGGCATCCTGCGAATAGCCACCATCCCTGTTACTCAGCAGAAATGTTGCCTGATAACGATCTGCCAATGCCCGCACTGACAGATCACTGCTGATCAGCGTCATCCCCTGTACATCATCCGAGCTGTATAATGTCTTTAATATATCTTCCAGCATCAAATAACTGAGGCGGGCACGTTGTTGCGGAGTAAGCATCTCCGCCAATCTTAATTTGGCATGTTTAAATGCCTTAACAGGCACTATCACCCACATATTCCGATTGGCCTATAAAGTCTGCGAGATGTTGATCAGCGTCCGGGCCAGATCAATCTTGTCCTGCAGAGTGTTCATCACTATTGCTGCACTATGTACCGCCAATCCCATGGCGGCAACATCATCCGTGGCGGCCTCATCTTGCCTGTCTATGACAATAGCGGTGGCAATGTCCTGATAAAGTTCGGCAATGGTCCTGACATCGCACAGCAGATCCAGCTCTCGCATTATCTTTACCGTCGGTCCCTTTATCGATTGCCCCTGGACAAGCGGTGAGACCACGATGACCGGCTTGCCGCACTTTTTTATTCTCTCCCGCAGAGTCGGCAGTGATAATATGGGATCGATACTCAAGAAGGGGTTGGATGGACAAATGATGATGGCCCGCAACTGTTCATCTTCGAGGCTGTCGAGAAATGCCGGAGAGGGCGCGGCGACCTCTATGCCTTTAAAATGTATAGCTGACACTTTGGGTTTGCATTTATTTTTAACAAAATATTCCTGAAAGCTCAGTACGCCAATATCGCTTTCCACCTGTGTCCGCACCGCATCATCACTCATCGGTACAATATGCGTGTCCACATTGAATCGGCTGCACAGTTCTCTGCACACCTGAGTAAGGCTGACACCCTGTCCCAATCGCTGGCTGCGGTACAGATGGACGGCCAGATCCTTGTCGCCCAGCCTGAACCAGGTGTCCAGGCCGACCTGCCGGCCGGCCTCGGCAACATTCCAGGTCTCATCCCGTCTGCCCCAGCCCAGCTCGGTATTATTCATATCGGCAAGGGTATACAGCAATGTGTCTGCATCCGGTGAGATATGCAGACCAAAATGCTCAAAGTCATCACCGGTATTG
>JAJRTU010000074.1 GCA_024278135.1 Gammaproteobacteria bacterium | reverse complement strand
AGCCCTGTACGAATCCGGCCGTACGGATGAAATTCAAATTGTGGCGATAAACGATCTTGGCGATGCCGAGACCAATGCGCATTTGACACAGTATGATACCGCCCACGGCAAATTCCCGGGCACGATAAGCGTTGAAGGTGATCACATGCTCGTCAACGGTGACAGGATACGGGTGCTGTCCGAGCGCAATCCGGCCAACTTGCCCTGGGGCGAACTGGGCATCGACGTTGTGCACGAATCCACCGGCTTTTTCGCCAGCAAGGAAAAGGCCGGCGCCCATCTTGAGGGGGGCGCTAAAAAAGTGATTATTTCCGCCCCCGGCGGCAGTGATGTTGACGCGACTGTGGTTTATGGCGTTAACCATGATGTTCTGAAGGCAACGGATACCGTTATTTCCAATGCCTCCTGCACCACCAACTGTCTGGCCCCTCTGGTCAAGGTTCTGCATGAAAATATCGGCGTTGTCAGCGCCACGATGACAACGATACATGCCTATACCAATGATCAGGTGCTGACCGATGTCTATCACAGCGATCTGCGCCGGGCCCGTTCTGCCACGATGTCGATGATTCCCACCAAAACCGGTGCTGCCGCTGCGGTAGGCCTGGTATTACCGGAACTGAAAGGCAAGGTCGACGGCTATGCCGTGCGTGTACCGACAATTAATGTCTCCATGGTGGATCTGAGTTTTGTTGCCGCCAGAGACACCAGTCATGAGGAAATCAATACGCTGATGAAGGACGCCGCTGAAGGAGCTCTCAAGGGTGTCCTCGCCTACAACGACAAACCGCTGGTGTCCATTGACTTTAATCATGACCCGGCCTCCTCCACTTATGACGCCTCGCTGACCAAAGTGATAGACGGCAAGCTGGTAAAAATCGTGGCCTGGTATGACAACGAATGGGGTTTCTCCAATCGCATGCTCGATACGACATGCGCCTTGATGAAGGCCG
Source organism: Gammaproteobacteria bacterium (assembly GCA_024278135.1). Taxonomy (GTDB): domain Bacteria; phylum Pseudomonadota; class Gammaproteobacteria; order Eutrophobiales; family Eutrophobiaceae; genus WLWS01. Next base: position 7,091 of record JAJRTU010000074.1, on the reverse strand, counting down.
GGTAGCAGACAAAGTGAAACTGAAAGGCCTGTCCGATGTTGCGCTGGCCGGGAAAAGAGTCCTGGTCCGCGTCGATTACAACGTCCCGCTGACAGAGGGTGAGGTGGATGACGATACCCGTATACGGGCGACGCTGCCTACGCTGGAAAAAATACGGGAGGCCGGTGCCTCCATCATGTTGATGTCGCATCTGGGCCGCCCCAACGAAGGTGAATTTTCCGAGGCTTTTTCTCTTCAGCCTGTGGCCAGACGCTTGTCATCCTTGCTCGGCAGGAAGGTACCATTGATACGCGACTGGATAAACGGTGTTGAGCCAGGGCAGGGCGATGTTCTTATGCTGGAAAACGTTCGCTTCGAAACCGGTGAGCTGAGCAATGACGACGCGCTGGCGAAAAAGATGGCGGCTTTATGCGACGTGTTCGTAAACGATGCCTTCGCTACCGCCCATCGTGCCCATGCCTCCACGCATGGTGTTGCCAGGTTTGCCCCTTTTGCCTGTGCCGGCCCCCTGTTGATCGGAGAAATTGAGGCCCTGTCTCATGCCTTCGAGAATCCGGCCAGGCCTGTGACAGCCATCGTCGGTGGTTCCAAGGTGTCTACCAAATTGATGGTACTGGAATCGCTTATGGGGAATATCGATCAACTGATTATCGGGGGCGGTATCGCCAACACCTTTCTTAAAGCACGCGACCACAATATTGGCAACTCGCTGTACGAAGCGGAACTGGTGCCGGCTGCAACCGCGTTGCTGGCTTTGGCCGACACACAGGGCAAAAATATCCCCTTGCCTGTCGATGTCGTCTGCGCAAAGGAATTCAGCAAAGACGCCGAAGCGTTTACCAAACAGCTGAGCGATGTTGAAGATGACGATTTGATCATGGACGTCGGGCCGGAGACAGCCGGACTCTATGCCTCCATTCTCAGGCAGGCCGCTACCATTGTCTGGAACGGGCCTTTAGGTGTGTTTGAGTTTGATCAATTCGGTCATGGCACTGAAATACTTGCCCGGGCCATTGCTGACAGTGAGGCTTTTTCCGTCGCCGGTGGCGGAGATACTCTGTCTGCCATCAGCAAATATGCTGTTACTGATGGTATTTCCTGTATCTCCACCGGTGGTGGCGCCTTCCTCGAATTTCTCGAAGGCAAGCCACTGCCCGCTGTCGCCATCCTTGAGGTCGTTGAAAACTGATTATGCGAAGAACCAAAATTATTGCCACCGTTGGCCCCTCTACCGATAAACCCGGCATGGTCGAAAAAATACTGCTTGCCGGAGTCGATCTGTTGCGGGTGAATTATTCTCATCAGAGCCACACGGAACATGAGCGCCGGGTGCAGGAGATCCGCAAGGTCGCAGCATCACTTGATATGGAAGTCGGCATTATTTGTGATTTGCAGGGACCCAAGATCCGTATAGAAAAATTTACCGGCGGCAAAATATTACTGGGTGAGGGTGACAGCTTCACCATCGACGGGAAAATGGAGGATGATGCCGGCGACCAGCAACAGGTCGGCGTCACTTACAAAGATCTGGCCAAAGATGTCAAAGCCGGTGACAAACTGATGGTCGATGACGGCAAGCTGGTACTGAAAGTGAAGGAAGTCATTGGGCATCAGGTGAAATGTGAAGTGCTGATGGGCGGTGAATTGTCCAACAGCAAGGGTATCAACCTGCAGGGTGGCGGTTTATCCGCTGCGGCCTTGACTCAAAAAGATCAGGAGGATCTTAAACACGGTGTCAGCATTGGTGCTGACTACTTTGCCATCTCTTTCGCCCGCATGGCTGATGATATTCTTGAAGCCAGACGATTACTGGAAGCAGAGGGAAGTAACGCCGGCATTATTGCCAAGTTTGAACGGGCCGAGGCACTGGAAAACGCCGAATCCATTATTGAGGTCTCGGATGCGATTATGATCGCCCGCGGTGATCTGGGCGTGGAGATCGGCGACGCCGCGCTGCCGCCGGTACAGAAACGTCTGATAAAGCTGGCACAGGACATGGATCGCGCTGTCATCACAGCCACTCAGATGATGGAGTCGATGATCGATCACCAGATCCCCCTGCGGGCGGAGGTCTTTGACGTTGCCAATGCGGTACTGGACGGCACTGATGCCGTTATGCTGTCCGGTGAAACCAGTATCGGCCTGTTTCCCGACAAAGTGGTGGAAGCGATGTCGCGGATATGTGAGGAAACGGAAAAACAACGTATTACCCGGGTCTCTGATCACCGGCTCAATCAGCGCTTTGAACGCATTGATGAGGCCATTGCCATGTCCACGATGTATGCCGCCAACCATATCGGCGCCAAAGCCATTGCCGCGCTGACCGAGACCGGCTCCACCTGTTTGTGGATGTCCCGTATCAGCTCCGGCATCCCCATCTTTGCCTTTACCCGGCATACCTCAACGGTGCGCAAAGTAAAACTGTTTCGCGGTGTCTATCCTGTCTGCTTCGACATCACCCATACCAATCCGCTGGAGGCCAACAAGGATGTGATTGAGGCATTGATGAAGCAGGCGATCGTGAAAGACGGCGACTATGTCATCATTACCAAGGGCGACCTGCAAGGTCACCGGGGCGGTACCAATAACATGAAGATATTGCAGGTAGGACAGGCAACGGAACACACGTTGTAAGCCCTGAAGTACTGTATTTATTCGCCTGTATGACTGTTGCGCGTTTCTGTATTGACCATATACAACCTGGCATAGGCCCCGTTTTGTTTTAACAAATCTGCGTGCGAACCGCCTTCAACTATCCGGCTGTTGTCCATGACGATAACGCGATCCGCTTTTTCAATGGTCGACAGACGATGGGCGATAATGAGGCAGGTACGATCCTGGCGAACCTCGTCCAGAGCAAGCTGTATGGCGCGTTCTGATTCCGTATCCAGGGCCGAGGTGGCTTCGTCCAGAATCAGAATCGGGGCATCTTTCAGGAAGGCCCTGGCCAGGGCGATGCGTTGGCGCTGTCCACCGGAAAGTTTCGATCCCTTGTCACCGAGTCTGGTGTCAAGACCATCCGGCAGTTTTTTTATAAACTCCATGGCATGAGCCCTTTCGGCGGCCCTGACGATCTCCGCATCATCAACATCCCGCCTGCCGTAGGCAATATTCTGTCTAATCGTATCGTTGAACAACACGATATCCTGACTCACCAACGCGATCTGATGTCGTAACTGGCACAGGGGCAAGGCCCGGATATCATGGCCATCCAGTAATATACTACCCTCACTGATCGAGTAAAAACGCGGCAACAGATTTGCCAGTGTGGACTTACCACTGCCGGAAGCCCCGACCAGGGCAACGGTCTCTCCCGCCTTTATGTCCAGGTTGATATCGCTCAAGGCCCGGCTGTCACTCTGATCATAGGCAAAACCCAGATCCCGTATCTCGATCCTGCCTTTAACTTCTGTCAATGCATCTGTCCCCGCGTCTTCCTCAACAGGCTCGTCCAGCACAGCGAAAACACTTTCACAGGCAGCCAGTCCACGTTGGATATGTTCGTTTATCCTGACCAGCCGTTTCAGTGGTCCCAGTATCATCAAAATAGCAGTGAAGAAAGAGACAAAATCATCGACACCTATACTCCCCGCTGCCGCTTTCTGTGCTGAAACATAGATGATGGCGGCCAGGGCCAGGGCCGTAATCAATTGTACGGTGGGGCTGCTGGCCACCGCCGCACTGGTGAACTTCATCGTATAGCGGCGATTATTATTGATTGCCTGCTGGAAACGTTGTTGTTCCTGCTGCTGACCACCGTAAAGTTTCACCATGCGCTCTCCATGGGTCACTTCGCCGAGAATATGATGAATATCTGCCATGGAGTCCTGCACATGTCGACTCATTCGCCGCAGGCGTCGTCTTATCATCAGCAAAAAAACGGTAATGGCCGGCGCTGTCAACAGGGTAATCATGGTCATTTCCCAGTCGATAAACAGCATCCAGCCCAACAGACCGATAATGGTGAGACTGTCTCTGACCAGTACATTAAGCACACTGGTAGAGGCCTCCTTGATCTGGGTGACGTCGAAAGTGAATTTCGAGATCAGAGTACCGCTACTGTGATGATCATAAAATTGACTGGGAAAGCCCAGCAGTCGGGCGAACAGCGCGCAGCGCAAATCCATAATGACTTTATTGGCCACCCAGTGCAAAGACAGGCTGCTGACGTAGTTGGCCAGGGCCGCCACTGCCGACAGGATCACCAGGGCCGCTATGATCTGCGAAATCCGGTCCGCATCCTGGGTCAGGAACACCCCTTCAATCATATATTTAAACAGGGCAGCGGTAGCCGGATTGGTGATGGCCAGCATGATCATACCCAATATGGAAATACCGAAAATACGCCAATAGGGTTTCACGTAAGCGAGCAGGCGAATGTAGAGTCGTATATCTGTTGTTTTTTTTCTTTGCATCTACACCGCCATCATCATTACAGTTTTCCCGGGAAGAGATTATAACGTAATGCATAAATGCTTGATGTATTGTGGCAAATAAAGGGATAACCTTGTACTCTTTCGGGCTGATAATGACGGGTTGCAGGACAGCTTCAGCGGGCCTTTCTCTCATCTTGCCCGCTGTCGGCATCTGAAACCGACAGGCCAACAACAATAATTTTCAGCAGGAAATATGTCTAAAAAACACCCTATAGTCGCCGTAACCGGATCTTCCGGCTCCGGGACATCCAATGTGAAAACAGCATTTGAGTTCATTTTCCGCGATGAAGGTATCAACCCGGCAATCATCGAGGGTGACAGTTTTCACCGTTACAATCGTCATGAAATGGACGAAGCCACCCAAAAAGCAGAGGCTGAAAACTGTTCTCTTACTCACTTCGGGCCGGAAGGCAATCTGTTCGGGGAACTGGAAACGCTTTTTAAGGAATATGCTGAATCCGGCAACGGCAAACGCCGTTACTATGTGCATAATGAGGAAGAGGCCGTCAGACACCACTCGCCACCCGGGACCCTGACCGCATGGGAACCCTTGCCCGAAAACACTGATCTGCTGTTCTATGAAGGCTTGCATGGCGGGCTCGTGACCGACAGCGTCAATATCGCCCAACACGTGGATCTGTTGATTGGTGTCGTGCCGATTATCAACCTGGAATGGATGCAGAAGATTCATCGGGACCAGGCGGTACGGGGTTATACTGCTGAAGATGCCACCCGAATGATCCTGAGACGCCTGCCGGATTACGTTCACTACATCACGCCGCAATTCTCCCGCACTGATGTTAATTTCCAGCGTGTGCCGACCATCGACACATCGAATCCTTTTGCCAGCGAACAGGTGCCCACCAACGATCAAAGCCTGTCAGTGATACACATTCGCAACCCGAAAAAACTCCAGATAGATTTTCGATATTTACTGGAAATGCTGGACGGTTCGGTTATGTCCGCGCCGGATACCATCGTTGTGCCCGCCGGCAAGAATATTTTTGCCATGCAATTGATCATTAATCCGGTTATCCAGAGGATGATGCACGAACGTGAAAAGAGCTGGGATCTGTCTGCCGGCTAGTTTTTGTGCGATGCAGTATGCAATGTACCGCGCTTAATTAGTCGCGGAAGAGTCCGAAAAAAATCGTTATACTTCGGGTCGAGATAATAACTAAGGAATCATCACCATGCGTTCTATTCTCGTTCTAAACCCCAAAGGCGGTTGCGGAAAAAGTACGCTGGCAACGAATATTGCCGGTTATTTTGCCTCAGAAGGACGGCGTGTTTCGCTGGCCGATTGTGATCCACAGCAGTCCAGCAGCGACTGGCTCTCAATGCGGCCCGAGTCCGCCGCCAATATTAAAAGAGCAAATGTGAAGGCCGGCAAGATTGATGTGCCCAGACGGACGGAGATACTGGTTATCGATACCCCTGCCGCCCTGCACGGTCAAAAACTGGCCAACTACGCCAGGGTGAGTCAGACCATGGTCATGCCCATGATGCCTTCACCACTGGATATCCGGGCCGCCGAACGCTTCATCGAAGAGCTGTTTTCACTGCGCAAACTTATTGACCGGAAAATCAAGGTGGCCACCGTCGCCAACCGCGTTCGCGAGGACACCATTGCTGCCGCCAAACTGGAAAACTATCTCGATAAAATCAAACTGCCCAGTGGCCACAAGCTGCCCTTTATCACCATGTTGCGTGCCACGCAAAATTATATCAAGGCAGCTGAACGCGGCCTGAGTATTTTTGAATTTGCACCGGCAAAAACGACTTACGACAGGGAACAATGGCAACCTCTGCTTCGCTGGTTAAGCAGCGTCCGCAGCCTGCCGGGATAGACTTCTCTCCGGCGTCAAAGGTGTTTTGACGGCCTCCTCACCCGTGGTCGTGCACTGCCGCACATCAAACAACTTTGCGCGCACCCTCGGCAACAGCCTGGGTGTTATCCCCGTTTTCCAGTAACGGCACCGCTTCTTCTTCGCTCAGACCCGTCGCCAGGGCCAGGCCCTTTTTAAAATGGACTCCGGCAGCAGCATGCTCACCCTGTTGCTCCAGTATTAAAGCCAGCTCCTGGTGCGCCTCGGTACCGGGCTGAGCCGCCAATGAATTCTGCAGATAAGTCAGCGCCTTTCCCCACAAACTGTTGCGTTTACACAAGCGCCCTAAAGTCAACAGTAATACAGCGTCATTGGCATGGTTCGCCAACAGACCTTCCGCAAACTGTATCTGTTTGACAATACTGCTGCCTGTTACCAGTCCATACAGATAAACCAGCGTATCACTCCAGTTTTTCTTTAATGCCTTGCGCAGTAATTCCTCGCAATCAGCGGTGTCCGGAAAATAAAGTCGCGAGCGCACATAAGCCTCTATCAGATCACTTTCCTGTTTCAGCTTGCGTGGGATACCAAGCCATTCCTCTTCCAGTTGATGACGATCTCGCAACTCACCCGCTGCGTGCAGCAAACCGGCATAGACTTCCCGTTGTCGGGCTTTAAGTTGATCTGCCGGCAGTATTTTTTTACTTTTGGGATCGCTCAATAATCGAAGTGCCTCCCGCCAGTCCCTGAGTTCGGTAGCCGCTTCCAGCAACAGGGTATTGACCTGATCCTGATGAACCTGATCACCGGCAAGATGTTTCAGAGT
>JAJRTU010000073.1 GCA_024278135.1 Gammaproteobacteria bacterium | reverse complement strand
TATGACATAACGTAACAAATGAAATCTGCCTTATTCCCCTTAGCTGCATTTTATTTATTTACTATAGAGAGAAACAATTACGCCGGGCTTGTTCAACAATACGATAAGTCGCGGCTGGCGCGCGACTTATCCTTATTCGTTTATTCGTTATGGGGAATTACTTGTAACAAAGCCCTTCTTCTTCTAGGCGCTGTTGCAATTTCCGTGCTTTTTCAATCACTAGTTTTATTTCAATTTGCCTCTCTGGAAATTCATCATATACTTTGAGGTCGATTTTATCTGTATTCAATCGTAGCTGTTGACAGGCAAATTTATATAAACGTTCTTTCTCATTATTGTCTGTGGCTTCAATTGTCAATATGGCGGATTGAACGCTAATTAGATTCCGTAGCGAACGTGTAAGGTCTTGACTGAAATACATTCTCTCATGTTCCTCCCACATTCTACTCAGCATGAAACTAGCGCCGACAAACGAAAAGAAAAGGCTTGCTAGAACTAAAGCTATTGATTTTAATATGCGTGTTTTCATTTAGTCCCCATAACGTTTTTCTAACCCGCGCCGCCAAAAAGCCTACCGCGAAGCGGCCCAATGCTTTCCGGCGTCGGGTTGAGAATCTTGTTATAGCGCATGTACTTCCCGTGTGCCAATGAATGCTCCTAAAGCTGAAACTAACGCAGCCGTCATATACATTACCAACACAAACCATCCGCCACCGATCCAATTCATAAGGTTTAATGGGAAGGAAATAAGAGCCAGCCCGATTAGCGATGCCACAACACCGAATAATATTCTTCGACCACGATAGTTCGAAAGTGTTTTTCTACCAGTAACTAGGCCGGACAAAAACAAAGGAACTGGTATTATAAATATCGGTATTAACACTCGTAGTGGTTCGTAAATAGGAACTAGTACAAAACCGACAATAACCCAGGAACCAACAGCAATGGCTATGTAGGTCAATACTCCCAGCATAATTGGTGTAAATATCGCTCTCATAATTTAGCGCTATAACAGTTTGTTTTATGGCGCGTGCCGTAGTTTTCGGTAATTGTTTTCTTTTTTGACATGGTGTGAATTGGGGCTGAAATTCTATTTAATTCAATTGATTATAGCTGTGAATATTTTTGGTGCAGAAATAAGCTGCGCTTACAATGTTGAATCGCGCTTGTTTTCTTTTCTGTGATGTATGTATTTGCATGGTAAACTATTGAATTAACAAGAGTATTGTTATTCCTCTGATATTTGATAAAAACACCTGCGCTGACTGTTATGTTTAGAAAGGGGAACAGGAGGAATACACAGCCGGCGAAACTCCGGGGCTTTTATTTTGCTTGATAGCGTAGCTGCTTCAGGTTGATTCCCACTTTTACATCCGTTTTAAGTTGGGCCAGTTGGCGGGCGGTTTCTGCGTCCTGTTTGTGTTTCGTTAGTCGTAAGCCGGTGGAATTGTCGGGCGGATGATTCAGTAATTTAGTAAGTGTGCCGTATGTTGTTATTAATTGTTGTGCTGTTTTGGGGCCGATTTTGGCTACGCCTTTGACATTGTTTGTTGCGTCACCTGTGAGTGCCCAGTAATCGATTAACTGATCATGTCTTACGCCGTATTTTTCGTTCACCCACTCAGAAGAATATTCCATTTCCTTGAAATGGTCGTAGACTCTGACATGGGTGTTCAGCAGTTGCAGGAAATTTTTATCTGTTGAAAGGATGATAACGTTTCCGCCTTTATCAGAAATACCCTTCGCCAGTGTCGCGATGACATCGTCTGCTTCATAGTGACTGACACAGATACTCGGTACACCCAGTTTCAGAAAAGCATTTTCGAACTCAGGAATCGCCTTCAGTAAAGCAGCGGGAGTCGGTTTTCGCCTGGCTTTGTAATCCGGGTATAACTGGTGACGCCAGGTGCCGTCATGACTGTCAAATACACAACAGCTGTGTGTCGGTTTATGCCGGCGCAGGGCGCGTCTCAATGATTGGACGGCACTGTTGATAACTTCTTCCTGGACGCTTTCGTCATCATGGGGGCGGGCTTCATATATCCGTCTAACCAGATTGAAACCGTCAATGAGCAGTACCTGCATGTTACTTGTTCACCGGCACAAGGAGGGCGGGGTATGGCTGGATGTATTCATGCGGCGCTCTATTTTTCCTGTAGTTGCAATAGTTTGCCTTCACGTTTCATGTTGACCTTGTTCAGGAAGGTGTTGCCAAGCAAAATAGTTCGGGGGAAATCACTGTCGTGGACAGCACCTTTGACATTACGTACTTCTAAATCGCCGACTTTAACTTTATTCAGGTTCATGATGTAAATTTTGCTCACACCGGAGGCGGTGTTGGTTGCCGACTCTTTGCCCTCAAGTTTGTAATTCAGTCCGATCCGTCTGGCCTGATGTTTGTTCATCGAGATCAATGTGGCCCCGGTATCAACAACAAAGACCACCTGAAAACCATTGATGCTGCCGTTGACCCAGTACATGCCGTTTTCATCCGGCGCAATGGTGGAAATCTTACCCCCGCTGGGTTTTTTAAATTTGCTGCCGATATGAGAGCCGAGTGTGTAACTGCCGCGTACGCCGTCAATCTCCAGCACCGCCTCTTTGCTGTCGGCACTGATCAATAAGACACCTTCGGGTGATTTTTTACCCGTAGAGAGGGTTCTTTGTTTTCCGTCAATTACAACAACAGCCTTGTTTTTGAAAAGCCCGAGGATGTTGATTTTTTCTACCGCGAATGCGTTGTCAATGTAGACTAGAAAAATAATAACACCGATAATAGATTTCATCATAAAGCACGCCACCTGCTACAGATAAGGTCAATAATAGATTAGCACAGTCATGCACCCTATATTAATTTTCAGACACGTTGAAAATGAAGGCCCGGGTTATTTGGCCGAGTTTCTTGATTCTCGCCGCGTCCCCTGTCGGTTGATATGCATCGATCAGGGGGCACAGGTGCCTGATAGTTTGGACAATATTTCCGCCCTGGTGTTCATGGGCGGGCCGATGAGCGTGAATGATCCGCTGCCCTGGATCGCGGAAGAACTGGCCCTGATTCGACAGGCACAACAGCATGGACTGCCGATGTTGGGTCATTGTCTTGGTGGGCAGTTGATCAGCAAGGCCCTGGGCGGAGAAATCACAGCATGTCCGACACGGGAGATTGGCTGGTATCCGGTCAGGCAGATTCAGGGAGAAGCGGCGACTTTATGGCTGGATAAACAGGAAAAAGAGTTTGAGGTATTTCATTGGCACGGTGAAACTTTTTCCGTTCCAGAAGGTGGCAATGCAATTCTCAGCAGTGAACATTGCGAAAATCAGGCCTTTGTTATGGGCAGGACACTGGCCATGCAATGTCATGTTGAAGTAACGGCAAAGATGCTGGCCGAGTGGACCGATCTGTTTGCAGAACAATTACTGTCTCCTTCTTGCAGTGTGCAATCAGCAAGCGAGATATTGCAGGATGTGCAGGTAAAGACAAGTCGCCTGCAGGCAATTGCCGGCCGGATTTATGATCATTGGTTGAGGGGCTTCCCATAGCGTCTGTGCTATGATCACGCACCGTAGCAGCTTTAGTCTATAAATCGAAAGGTAAGAGTAATGATCATAATATTAAGACCGGATACGGACAAAAACGAACCGGCATACGCGAAACTGATGGCCTACATGGAAGCGCTGCCGAATATCAGCATTCGTGCACATGACGAGGAAGGTGCAGAGCAGACATTGACCGAATTATATCTGGTGGGGAATACCAAGCCGCTGGATACCGCCGAAATTGAAGCCCATGAAGTAGTGGACCGCGTTGTTCGAGTATCACGGGATTACCGAATTCTCGGTCGTCATAAAAATGATGATCGTGACACACATTTTGAATACAACGGTGTTCGCTTCGGTCAGGATAATTTACAGATATTTGCCGGTCTGTGTGCGGTAGACAATGCCGAGCATGTCGAGATAATGATGAAGGCCCTGCAGGAAAGCGGTCTGCAATGTACGCGCATGGGCGCCTATAAACCCCGTACCAGTCCTTATTCTTTTCAGGGTCATGGCAAGGATTGTTTGTCCTTTGTCTTTGAGCTGGCCGGTAAATACGATATCAAGGTAGTGTCGATGGAGATCACGCATGACGCCCATATTGAGGAAATCCAGCAGGCCCTTGAAGCTGCAGGCAATCCTACCGGGGTCATGTTGCAAATAGGCACGCGCAATACCCAGAACTTCGAATTATTAAAGAGTGTCGGCCGTCAAAAGCAATTTCCCATTTTACTGAAACGGGGTTTCGGCATTACGCTTGAAGAGTCGCTGAATGCCGCGGAATACCTGGCCAGCGAAGGAAACCGCAATGTCATCTTCTGTCTGCGCGGTATGAAAACCAACTATGGCGATCCGCACAGAAACCTGGTGGATTTTTCTCATGTGCCGACAGTCAAGACCCTGACCCGGATGCCGGTCTGTATTGATCCCTCCCATTCCGTGGGCTCGCGCAATATGTCCCCGGACGGCATTATGGATATTTTTCATTGTACGGCACAAGGTGTGATTGCAGGGGCCAATATGGTGCTGGTGGATTTTCATCCGGCGCCGGAGAAAGCACTGGTGGACGGTCCACAGGCGCTCCGCCTGGATGAGCTGCCCTGGTTTCTGGAAGATATACAAATCGCCCGTGAGGCTTATGGAAAACGCTGTGAATTACAGCAGCAGTTGACGAAATAATATCGCCAAACTCGTCATGTCGTTCGGTATTTTTCAGGGGCGATGATGCTGCCGAGTTTGGGGACTCTTGACAGTTGCCAGTGTTCAATTCCCCACTGAATCAGCTCCCGAACCGGGGCCTGTGACAAGTCCGCTTCCGGTTGTTGCCCAAGGAAATTGAGGCAGTTGAACAGGACAGTGTTCGGGGCCCCAAGCAGGAGTACATCTTTTGCCATGGATTGTTTGCTGATTTTGACTCCCGTTTGACTGACGGCAAGAGGCAGATGCGCATAAACGGGCAGCTCAACAGCCAGTTGTTGTTGCAGGTATATTTGCCTGGGCGTGGAGGCCATCAGATCGGCCCCTCTGACGATATGTGTGATGCCCTGCCAGGCGTCATCAAGCACGACAGCAAGGTGATAGGCGTAGAGACCATCAGCCCGTCTTATAATAAAATCTCCTACTTCATCAAGCAGATTCTGACGATATTCAGTCTGGATCAGATCATGTAATACGACCGTACCGGGCGCGACTTTTATCCTGAGGGCATGTTGCCGATCTTTTTCAACTTCTCGTTGTCGACAGGTGCCGGGGTAGGGCCTGCCCTTGACGAGCTTGCGCGGACAATAACAGGGGAAAAGCAGGTCTCTGGATTGCAGGTTTGCCAATGCGTGCTGATAGGCTTCGTGGCGCCGGCTTTGATAGACAACCATTCCATCCCAATGCAGTCCCAGTGTTTCCAGCGCAGCAAGAATTTTGTCATCGGCCCCCGCTTGCAAGCGGGGCGTATCCAGATCATCTATGCGCAGCAGCCAACGGCCCTGATGGTGGCGGGCATCGAGATAACTGCCCAGCGCGGCGATAATCGAGCCAAAGTGCAATGGTCCGCTAGGTGTGGGAGCGAAGCGCCCGACATATTTTACCTGAGACCGGGGCATGTCGGGAATGAGAGAAAGGTCGGATGTCAGAGCAAGGTGAAGGGGATTAATAAACCGGGCATCCTGCACCTGCTCTGATTAATCTAGCCTAATTGACGCTCCTTAATCTCATCCAGCGTTTTACAGTCAATACACAGTGTGGCGGTGGGACGCGCTTCCAGTCGGCCCACACCGATTTCAACACCGCACAACTCACAATAGCCGTAATCGCCAGTTTCCAGTTCCAGAATGGCCTCATCAATTTTCTTGATGAGTTTGCGTTCACGATCCCGGGTACGCAACTCCAGCGCAAACTCTTCTTCCTGTGTCGCGCGGTCATTGGGATCGGGAAAGTTGGCCGCTTCATCCTGCATATGGTGCATGGTGCGATCAACTTCTTCCATCAGCGTGCGCTTCCAGTCGAGCAACAAGGAGCGGAAATACGCCGTCTGCTCCGGGTTCATGTACTCTTCGTTACGTTTGGCCTTGTAGGGTTTTAATGGTGTAACTTTTGCTTTTGTTGTAATTTTTTTCTTACTGGATACAGTCTTGGGCATCTTGGTTATTTTTCCGCTTCCCGCAGAACTTGTCTTTTTCCGGGAAGCTGTCAACTTTTTATTGGGAGCAGCTTTCGCTTTTGTCTTACGCGAAGCCGCCGGTGTTTTTGCGACAGTTTTCTTCTTTGCCACTTTCTTCTTTGTTACTTTCTTTTTGACTGCACTTGTCTTCTTTTTAACAGTCGATTTTTTACCGGGCTTGCCTGCCGTCGTCTTCTTTTTTTTCGTAGATCGGGTGGCACTGCTGGTTTTCTTGCTGACTGTTTTTTTCTTTTTGCTTGTCGCAGGCTTCTTTTTGGTCGTCGTCTTTTTACTCTTCTTACGGACGACAGCCGCTTTCCTGGGTGTCTTACTGACCCTGGCAGTTTTCTTCTTACTGGTTGTTTTCTTCTTAGCTGTCTTCTTTTTCGCAGCCATTTTCCTTACTCCAGCTTCAATAAAACGTGTATCTATACCAAATCGTCACGATTTTGGCAATCCTGACCATTACTTTGCCACATCTATTGCCACTTTGGAATCGACATTGATCTGCTCTATCCAGATCTTGGTGGCGGCGGCAACAGCAGCGGGCATGACCACGAAATTAAGAACCGGGATCATGGTGAGTAACATGACGCTGCTGCCAAAACCGAAAGTGAGGGTCCGTCTCTCTGCCAGAGTGGCACGAACTTCAGGGAATAGAATACCCTCGTTTCCCATCGGATACTCCATGTATTCCAGTGCCAGCATCCAGGCACCGAACAGGAACCAGATGAGCGGTGCGAAGGCCTGAATAATGGGAACAAAAAACAGCAGCAAAAGGGGGACAGCCCGAACACTGAAATAGACCAGTTTGATTGCTTCAGATTTGAATGCGGCAAGTAATTCACCCGGCAAAGTTTTCAGACCGGTCTGTTGAGTGGGACAGCTTCCACTGAGATGCACGGCGACGGCCTGGGCCAGAAAGCCGTTGAATGGCGCTGAAATCAGATTGGCGACGATGGAGAAGCAGAAAAAAACGATAGTCAGTGCTATGAGCGCGAATAGTGGCCACAGCAACCAGCTTAACCACGCGGTCCAGGTCCAGTTCGAGGTCAGCCACTCAATCAGGTCATTCAGGCGATGGACACCGAAAAAGAGGATGCCCGCGAACAATAACGCGTTCAGTAAAAAAGGCACGATGACGTAGAGACGAATACCCGGTTGGGCCAATAAACGAAATCCGGCCAGCAACTTTTTAGGACCGTCTGTGAAAGAATTGACGATGGTTTTTCTCCCTCGTTATAGCATATACATTGTTGTTTGCCGTTACAGTTTTTCAGCGGAAACATTATTTCCCGGTAAAAGTACTGGCAAAATAATCTGCTTGTCAATGAGATTTTGCCGGCGTAAGCAATTCAAAAAAAATTCAGCTTCACAGTTAAGACAGTAGATTAAACTACATAATAATAAGCTTTGTAAACAGTAGTTTATGTAACAATATTAATCTTGGTTGTAGAAAAACTAAACGCTTGTCTGTCGGTATTGATAACGGTATTGTAGCGCTCCATGCGTTTGCGCAACATTAAACTTTCCGGCTTTAAATCGTTCGTCGATCCCGTCACGCTGCTTGTTCCTGACAGCCTGGTCGGTATTGTCGGTCCTAATGGCTGTGGCAAGTCCAACATAATCGATGCCGTGACCTGGGTCATGGGGGAAAGCTCGGCGAAACACCTGCGCGGTGACTCTCTGACAGATGTTATTTTTAACGGTTCCGGGGCACGTCAACCGGTGGGACAGGCTTCGGTAGAACTGACCTTCGACAATACAGATGGAAAAGTGGGGGGACAATACGCCAGTTATAGCGAGATTTCCATTAAACGGACCATGAATCGTGAAGGGATCTCCAATTATTATCTCAATGGCAGTCGCTGTCGACGCAAGGACATCACCGCGATATTTCTCGGTACCGGTATAGGGCCGCGCAGCTATGCCATTATTGAGCAAGGCATGATCACGCGTCTGATTGAGGCCCGACCCGAGGAGCTTCGCACCTTTATTGAAGAAGCGGCGGGTATTTCCAAATATCGTGAGCGACGCCGGGAGACAGAGAACCGCATACGTCATACGCGGGAAAATATTGACAGGCTCAACGATATCCGCGAAGAACTGGCTAAACAACTGGAGCGCCTGAAACGGCAGGCCCGTGCAGCGGAACGCTATCAGGTGTTGAAACAGGAGGAGCGCCGGTTGAAAGCGGAGTTGCTGGCCCTGAACTGGCAGGAACTGGAACAGCAAATCAGGACCCGGGACGAGGTGACGCGTCAACATGAGAACAGGGTGGAAGAGGGCGTCGCGCGCTTGCGCGAGATTGAAGCGGCCATAGAAAAACAACGTGACGAGTTGGCGGCCTTTAACGAGACATTCAATCATTCGCAATCAGCGTTTTATCAGGTCGGCAGCGAAATTTCGCAACTGGAGCAGCGAATTCAGCATACGCAGGAGCGTATTCAATCCTTGCAAAGCGATATAGAAACCGCGCAGGAAGCCGAAAAGGCGGCTCGGGCGCAGCGACAACATGATGAGACCGAGCTAAGCCGTTTAAACGCATCCGCGAAAAAGCTGGAACCGGCGCTGCAGGGCTCGCGCAGTGAAAGTGATCAGGCCTACAATACGCTGAATCAGGCCGAACAGGCAATGCAGAGCTGGCAATCGGAATGGGATGCCTATAATGAAACTATTGCCGGCTTCAACCGCCAGATAGAAGTGGATAATACCCGGCTGGAATATCTGGAATCCGGCATTGAGGAAGATAGTCAGCGTCGGACCAATCTTATGGCTGAGCTGGAACAGGCCGATACACAATCATTCCAGATAAAGGCACAGGACCTGCTGGAACAGTTAAGGAACAAAGAGCGTGTGCTGGCAGAAGTACGCTCCGCTATGGAGAGTCGCCAACAGGAAGTCAAAAGATTACGGCACGAATCGCACCAGGCCAGTGAGCAACTGGCGATACTGCGCTCCGAACAACAAAAGCTGGCCGGACAGATAGCTTCGCTGGAGGCCTTGCAGCAAAACGAAGCCTTTGATCAGCAGGAGGTTTTTGAATGGCTTTCGTCAAAAGGCCTTGAAAACGCGCCCCGCCTCATTCAACAACTGACAGTCGACGCTGAGTGGACCTTTGCCGTGGAAACTGTGCTTGGTCATCACCTGCAGGATATCTGTGTCGAGACGGTTGAGGATCCGGGGCGCTATCTTGAGGATTTGACACAGGGGCGATTCGGCATCATCACAGGTTCATCCAGCTCATCAGGTGACAATTTTGAGCACAGGACACTGCTGAGCAAGGTCTCATCCACAGTGCCGATTGAAGGTTTGCTGAACGGTGTTTACGTCGCCGCAGATATTGAACAGGCGAGTCGCATGCTGGCGGATCTGGCACCACACGAGTCCGTCATTACTGCTGAAGGCCTGTGGCTGGGTCCGCAATGGATCAGGATCAATCGACAGACCGAAGGTCATACCGGGGCCTTGTCCCGAGAGCAGCAGATCCACAGCCTGAAACAGCAGGAGCAAGCTTTGCTGGAGAGGATAGAACGTCAGCAACAACGACAGGAACACAGCAGGGTTGAGCTGGAGCAGGCTGAACAGGCCCTGCAGCAGGCCCGACAGGAACTGGATGAACAGCAGGGAGGTCTGGCAACATTGCGGGCAGGGCATGCCGAATATAAAGCCCGTCATGAACAAATCAGTCTGCGTGTACAGAAAATCCAGGAAGAACTGGATGAAATAGAACTGAACAGTGTTGATGATCGAACAGAGCTGGAATCGCTTCGTCACCGCCTGCAAAGAACGCAAACGGATAATGAGAATCTGGACCGGGAAGGTCCGAGGCTGGTGGCAATCCGCGAAAGTCATCGTCAGGCCCTGGATCTGGCCCGCAACCGTTGGCAGTCGACCCATGAGCAAAGTCATGAAATCGCATTGCAACTGGAATCTATCAGCTCGCAACGGGCCTCGCTGGAACAGGCCATCAGACGGAGTGAAATTCAACTGTCCCATCATGTCGGCCGCTGTGAAGAGCTGTTGAAAGAGCTGGATGAGAGCCGGGCACCGCTGGAATCACTGCAGGAAAAGCTTACAGCAAAGTTGAGAGACAAAGTCGAAGCGGAAAAATGTCTGTCACAAACGCGTAACGAGATGCAGACAAAAGAGAGTGATTTGAGGCAAAAAGAGCAACAGCGCTCCGAATCAGAACAGGCCGTACAGGACTTGAGGGACAAGCTGGCCGCCGCCAGAATGGATGCGCAGGAGACCCGGGTGCGTTTGCAAACAGTCGCGGAACAGTTACAGGAGCAAGGGCATGATGTACAGGCCATTCTGCGTGAACTGGACGAGGCGGCGGAAAAGGCGGCCTGGCAGGAACGGATAGAAAGTGTCGAACGGAAGATTCATCGTCTGGGGCCCATTAATCTGGCGGCGATTGATGAGTTCAATCAGTTGTCCGAACGCAAGGAATATCTCGACAAACAGTACGAGGATCTGAGCGAGGCACTGCAAACGCTGGATACGGCGATTCACAAGATAGACAGGGAGACACGTACACGTTTTAAGGAAACTTTTGACTTCCTTAATACCAATTTGAAGGAAATGTTTCCCGTCCTGTTCGGCGGCGGGCATGCCTACCTTGAAATGACAGGTGATGACTTGCTGGAAACCGGTGTCAGCATTATGGCTCGTCCGCCCGGTAAACGTAACAGTACCATTCATCTCCTTTCCGGTGGCGAGAAGGCGATGACGGCCGTGTCTCTGGTGTTTGCTATATTCAAACTCAACCCCGCGCCATTCTGCATCCTGGACGAAGTCGATGCCCCTCTGGATGACAGTAATACCGCCCGTTTTTGTGAGTTATTGAAAAAAATGTCTTCTGAAGTACAGTTTATATTTATCACACATAACAAGATAACGATGGAGATAGCCAGGCAATTATTAGGGGTGACTATGTATGAACCAGGTGTCTCACGTCTGGTTTCGGTTGATGTTGATGAAGCCGTTGAAATGGCTGCCTCTGCCTGAACCAGGCCAGATAAGCAGGGGAACCGGAGTATCGACAGTCTGCTGTGAATTTTATTTTGCGGCGAATGATTTTCTGTGCCAATGAACGATTTGCGCCTGATACTGCTGGTTATCGGTATAGGCATCATTGCCGTCATTTATATCTGGGGGACGTTCCAGACCCGCAGGCAACAACGACAACAAACCATCCGGCAAGGTTCCCTGTTTGATGATACTGCCGGTCTGAAAATCAGTTCCAAACCCGAGACGGAAGTGGATTATTCTTCAGTACTCGCCGGTTTGAATCCCTCTCTCTCTCAGTCCAGATCGGGTCAAACAGAGGTTTTATCCGGGAAAACATTTGCATCTGACAATATCGGCTTACAGCAGCAGAAAACGGATGACATGCAGACGGAAGAGTTGTTTTCAACAGAAAATTCCGCGAAGAAACCGGTAGCTGTTCAGTCCCGGAAGGTAGAGGACTGCCCGGAACAGGGGATAGTGGCTCTGTATGTCATACCGAGAGGGAATGAAGTATTTTCCGGAAAAGACATTCTCAGCGCGGTTGCCCAGCTGGATTTGCAGTTTGGTGAGATGGAAATATTTCATCATTACGGGGTGGGAGAAATGAAAATGGAACGGGCACTTTTTAGTTTGGCGAATATGCTTGAACCAGGTAGTTTTGATATGAAGCAAATTGATACTTTTACCACCAGGGGACTGGTGATGTTTTTGTATCTGCCCGCAGCGATAGATGGACAGCTTGTGTTCGAGTTGATGTTGAATACCGCCCAGCGACTGGCTGATTTGCTGGGTGCCGAGCTGTGTGATGAAAATCGGATCCTGATTAGTGAACAAAAAATTGAATCAATGCGCAATACCATTGCCGGCACGCCGACAGCGTGATTATGAAAAAGTACGGCCATGACAGAGCTTGATTCTGCCAGGGTGGCGGAGCGCATCGCTGACCTTCGAGCGGACATTAACCGACATAACTACCACTACTACGTGCTCGATGCGCCCACGGTACCGGATGCCGAGTATGATCGACTGCTGCGTGAATTATCGACACTGGAAAAAGACTATCCGCAGTTTGTCAGCGCTGATTCTCCCACGCAAAGAGTAGGGGCAAAGCCCGTTGATTCTTTCAAACAGGTTCGGCACAGCGTGCGGATGTTGTCACTGGACAACGCTTTCGATGAAAATGAACTGTTCAGTTTCGATAAACGCGTACGCGACAAATTATCCTTGAATGAACTGGCCTACGCGGCTGAAACCAAGCTGGATGGTCTTGCCATCAGCTTGTTGTACAAAAGGGGGGAACTGGTACAGGCGGCGACCCGTGGCGACGGCAGTAGCGGCGAAGATGTCACTTTGAATGTCCGAACCATCAAAAGCATCCCGCTGCGGCTGGTTGGCGATGATTATCCGGAACTGCTTGAGGCCAGAGGCGAGGTTTTTATCAATAAGCGTGACTTTGCCGCTTTGAATGAAAAACAAAGTGCCCTGGGTGAAAAGATTTTTGCCAACCCGCGTAACACGGCGGCCGGCAGTCTGAGACAACTGGATCCGAAATTGACGGCGGAACGGCCCTTACGTTTTTATGCCTATGGTATTGGTCAGATCAGCAGCACACAGACTATGCCATCGATGCATACCGCCCTGCTCATTCAACTGAAGAACTGGGGCTTGCCGGTATCGCCTGAAACGAAATGCGTCCATGGAATACAGGGTTGCCTGCAATATTATGCAGACATTGCCGCGCGTCGCGCGGCATTACCCTATGAGATTGATGGCGTGGTGTTCAAGGTAAATGACTTCGCTCAGCAGGAAAAGCTGGGCTATGTTTCCCGCGCCCCGCGCTGGGCTGTTGCCTACAAGTTTCCTCCCGAAGAAGAACTTACTGTGGTCAAAAATATTGACATCCAGGTGGGCCGAACGGGGGCACTGACGCCCGTTGCCAGGCTGGAGCCGGTATTTGTCGGTGGTGTGACGGTCACGAATGCCACTTTGCATAACGAGGATGAGGTCAGACGCAAGGATGTTCGGGCAGGGGACACGGTGATTATCCGTCGGGCAGGGGATGTGATTCCTGAGATTGTCGCCGTTGTCAAAGACAAACGTCCGGCAAACTCTCCAGAGTTCATTATGCCGGAGCGTTGTCCTGTTTGTGCGTCCGCGACAGTGAAAATGGAAGGTGAAGCGGTCACTCGTTGCACAGCCGGTCTGTTTTGTCCGGCACAGGCGAGTCAGGCCATCATTCATTTTGCTTCCCGGCGTGCCATGGATATTGAGGGTCTGGGAGAGAAGCTGGTTGAACAGTTGTTTGAAGCCGAATTAGTACAAAATGTTGCCGATCTTTACCAACTGAAACTACAACAGGTGGCGGCGCTCGAGCGCATGGGTGAAAAATCCGCCGGCAATTTGCTTGCCGCGCTGGAAAACAGCAAGCGAACCGAGCTGGAACGCTTTCTTTATGCGCTGGGGATTCGCGAAGTCGGTGAGGCCACGGCACGGACACTGGCCCGACACTTCGGTAGTCTTGACAGGATCAGGACGGCCACACAGGAGATGCTGGAAGAAGTGCCTGATATCGGACCCGTAGCGGCAAAAAATATAAACGGTTTCTTCCGCGAAGAACACAATAACCTGATCATTGAGCGTTTACTCGCCTACGGTATCAATTGGCCGGCTCTTGAAACAAAAAGTGAATTTCTTCCGCTGCAGGGGCGGACTTTTGTGTTGACGGGCACACTGGCATCGATGAGTCGCGATGAAGCGAAACAGAAGCTGCAACAATTGGGGGCGAAAGTCAGTGGCAGCGTGTCAAAAAAAACAGATTATGTCATTGCGGGGGAGGCGGCCGGCAGTAAATTAACCCGGGCGCAGGAGTTAGGGCTGAAGGTGCTGGATGAAGCAGGGCTGGTGCAACTGTTACAGGAATATCTCTGATACAGGAAGGTCTGTCAGCTGCAGAACGCTCTAATTATCATTTTCTGCGACGACAACACGATTACGACCCTGCTGCTTGGCATCGTAAAGGGCCTTGTCGCAGCGATCCAGTAAGCCACTTAAATCGTCATCTTCCAACATCGTCGTCAGTCCTGCACTGGCGGTAATACGAATATCAAAACTGTCGTATTTGAACATGATGGATTCTATGGCTGCTCGAATACGTTCTGCCAGCAGTGTGGCACCTGATTTGTCGGTATTGCGCAGGAGGATGACGAATTCTTCGCCGCCATAACGATAGATAACGTCACTGCCACGAGCGCTTTCCACCATAGATTCAGCAATACGCTTGAGTACGGCATCACCGGCGATATGACCATAGGTGTCATTAATACGCTTGAATTTATCAATATCCAGCATAATGATCGACAGCGGTGTGCTGTGACGCCTGGCCAGGTTGATTTCCTGTTCCAGCGCATTGTCGAGGGCCGCGCGATTATTCACCCCGGTCAGCGGGTCGCGGTAGGCCTTTTCGACTGCCTGCTTATACAGTATGGCGTTACGTAAGGGGTAAACCAGAGCGGCAATCGTATTTTCCAGTTGCCGGGTTTCTTCATCATCAAACTGGCTGTGGCGATACAGAGTCAGTTCACCAATGTCCTTATCAAGCAAAATCAGCCGGTAAGTGCAGCGATGCCGAACCTCTTCGCCAAAAGTAACTCTATGATTTTCTTCTTTATTTACATAACTGAGACCATCATGCTTGACCAGTGAAGACAGCTCGTCATCAAACAGCTCCAGCAGTTTGTTCAGTTCAAGCGTGCTTTGCAACACCGTCGCCAACTGTAATGATTTGCTGTTTACTTCCGGTGCATTGCCACCAAAATGATAGGACTGGTGGGTGTTTTGTGTTCCGGGAGCGTCGTTTATGTCTTTAATTTCGGCCATATTAAAAATTGTCGTTTGCATCCGCTCGTCCTTTGTCTATAAACCTTGGACAGCACAATGCAATATAGGTGCCAGAATAGAAGCTTATTTTACACGGTCACAGCACGTGCTGTCTAAGTGCTGATTGTCTTTCAGTTGCCAAAGATCTGGGCAGGGAATACGACATTCTCCCCATTGAGCGGAGAAAGTGCAACACTCATCAGTGTATCTTCATCTACGGCGTTGGTCAGCAATTGGTATTTAAGATAACATAGCCACACCTGAGCGTAAGCCATTGAAAAATTGGTCATTGAGAGATGGTCAATATACACGCGGCACGAACAAGTGAATAGCCTGCTACAGCTTGAGCATTCTAACTCTTTGTAAATATTGAAAATAATACTCCGGATGATGGAAGTGAAGGCAAATGAACAAGGGCTGATAATCGATGCCATTTACAGAAATCCCGATAATATAAAAACAACTAAGAGAGCAGCTTGGAATGGGGAGTAACGATACGGACCAATTGTTGGTGGAGCGGGTTAAACGCGGTGAAAAAGCGGCCTTCGACATCCTCGTACTGAAATATCAGCAACGGGTCGTTAATCTGGTCTCACGCTTTGTGCGAGGACACGCCGATGCGCAGGATGTGACGCAGGAAGCCTTTCTGAAGGCCTACCGGGCACTGCCAAATTTCCGTGGAGACAGTGCATTTTATACCTGGCTGTACAGAATTGCCGTCAATACGGCAAAAAATTACCTGGCCACACAGGCACGACGATCGGGTGAGGTGGATCAGGATATATCAGAAATTGAACAAATCGAGTCCAATGATGCTCTAAGGGACAAGGCCACACCTGAACGGCTGTTGTTAAGGGATGAAATTCAGGCCACCGTGGTTTCGGCAATCAATGATTTGCCGGAAGATTTGCGCATGGCCATTATGCTTCGTGAGGTGGATGGGATGAGCTATGAGGATATTGCCGGTGTCATGGAATGTCCTATCGGCACCGTCAGATCGAGAATATTTCGGGCGCGCGAAGCAGTAGATAAGCAGTTAAAACCACTACTTGATGAGTGAGACAGATGATGAGCGAAGAAAGAAAAGAGAAGGTATCTGCATTGGTCGATGGGGAGTTGGACATCGGCTCGCAGTCCACAATTGATAATTTGCTCCAGACGCCTTCGTTGCAGGCCAGTTGGGCAAGATATCACCTCATTTCAGACAGTCTGCAAAAGCATATACCTGCAGCCATTGATACGGGCCTGGCGGACAGGATATCGGCCGATATTCAGAAAGAACCCACTATTCTCGCACCGCGAGCCGGCAGTAAGAATGTTATTCTCAAACCCCTTGCCGGATTGGCCATTGCCGCCTCCGTTGCCGCCATGGCGATCCTGGGTATCCAGCAAAACAGGGAGGGCGTTGACCATCAGGGCCAGCAGATGGTTTCTTTCGCGCCGCCAAAGACAGCCAATGTCATGGTGGCCCGGCAAGCGACGTTGCCCACACCAACAGAAGCGGAGGTGAGACAGGTGAAGGCCAATGCTCGTGCCCGGCTTAACAGCTATCTGGTTAACTATAATGAATACCGCACCAATTCCGGCTATCAGGGCATGTTGCCCTATGCCAGGACAGTGACATTTGAAAATAATCGATAAGCTCAGGTGGTAAAAAACAATTAACAATATCGTCCGATGGTTTTCCCCGATATGAGTCCGGTTTTTGTGTCCTTCAGCAGAAATTCATTTTCATCAAAACGTCTGTTTTCTCTGCAATGTTTGATTACTGCACTGTTGCTCCTGTCTATCTATACGCCGGTCAATGCGGAGAATAATACCGGGCAGTCGGCGCGGGCTTTAATCAACGATATGTCCGAAGCAGTACGCACGCTGAATTATGACGGTGTGTTTATTTATCAACGTGGCGGCCAGATGAACACACTACGATTAATTCACCGAGCTGATGAGAACGGTGAAATGGAGAGACTGGTGTCATTGACCGGTTCGGCGCGAGAGGTAATTCGTAACAACCAGTCTGTTACCTGTATTTTTCCCGATGATCAGGTCGTTGTGGTGGAGAAAAGCCGTCCGCGCGAACTGCTGTCATCGAAATTACCTCAGTCGACAGAAAAGCTGGTGGCTAACTATCATTTTTCAGTTATTGGTGAAGACCGGGTGGCTGGCAGACCTACGTGGGTAGTCAGTATCAAACCCAAAGATGCCTATCGTTACGGGTATCAGTTCTGGATTGATCAGGACAACAGTTTTTTACTGAAGTCCGAGTTAAGAAACCGAACCGGTCTGTTACTGGAACAGATCATGTTTACTCAGCTGGATATTCTTGATGTTGTCGCAGATGAAATGTTAAAACCTTCCATCACCGGCACCGGATTTACCTGGCATAATAATTCGGGTACAGACGCTGAAACCGGTCGGAAAACCGGCCAGTGGCGGGTGGGCTGGATGCCCAGCGGGTTTACCAAAAACAGTCAGGAGGCCTACCCCATGGCCGACAGTAAAAAACCGGTGGATCACCTGGTGTATTCGGATGGTCTGGCAATGGTGTCGATATTTATTGAGAAACTCGATGCCGACTCTGAAATCGCCTCAGGATTTTCAAAAATGGGTGGGGTGAATACGTTCGCCAGAGTGGCCAATGGCTATCAGGTAACGGCTGTTGGGGAAGTCCCGCAGGCGACAGTACAACGAATGGCAAATTCTGTCATGCCCGGCAGCTAGGTTCAGCACCATCACGATTTCTCTACCGGTTTCATTATCGTATTCATCCTCACATTCTTCCAGAGCCGGAGAACCGGGAGCAATAACTGATCTCGTGAGCCTGACAATCATATATAATGCATTATTCTCCGGGAGTTTGTCGGATTCAGGTGTTCGAAGCACGACAGCCCTGATCCTGACTGACTTGCCGGTCTGACCTACATTAAGCACAGGAGTGGTGACAAGAGCTAATGATAACAAGAGATAAGATTACGGCTGTTTTTTTCGCGTTTTGTCTGATTTTGACCAGTCAGATGGCTAGCGGGCGATCACTGCCCGATTTCACCCCGCTGGTTGAAGAAAACTCTGCGGCAGTAGTCAACATCAGTACCAGTGTAAAGACAAGTAATGTGATGGTACCGGGGGGCCGTAATCATCCTGAGGTACCGAAAGACAGTCCGTTTTATGATTTTTTTAATAAATATTTTGGCGAGATTCCCAAGGATGCCCAGCCTTTCGGCGAGCGTTCCTCGCTGGGTTCCGGATTTATCATTTCAAAGGATGGCTACGTTATTACCAACAACCATGTTGTTGACAATGCTGATGAAATTATTGTCGGTCTGAAAGATCGGCGTGAATTGGTAGCAAAAGTTATCGGGAAAGACAAGCGAAGTGATATCGCATTATTGAAAATTGAAGGAAAAGATTTCCCCACGCTGAAGCTCGGGGATTCAAACAAGTTGAAAGTGGGGGAATGGGTGCTGGCGATAGGCTCACCCTTTGGTTTTAATCATTCTGTTACGGCGGGTATCGTCAGCGCCATGGGCAGGAGCCTGCCAAACGAAAACTATATCCCCTTTATACAGACCGATGTGGCGATCAATCCGGGCAATTCAGGTGGCCCCCTGTTTAATTTGAAAGGTGAGGTTGTCGGTGTCAATTCCCAGATATACAGTCGAACGGGTGGTTTTATGGGACTGTCCTTTGCCGTCCCTATCGATGTGGTGGTCAATGTCTATCATCAATTGCGTGACCAGGGACATGTTTCACGTGGCTGGCTGGGAGTATTGATTCAGGATGTTACACGAGAGCTGGCGGAATCATTCGGAATGGAACGGCCTCATGGTGCATTGATTGCGAGAGTGCTGCCGGACAGTCCTGCAGAAGCCGGTGGTTTCGAAGTGGGCGATGTGGTGATTCGATTTAACAAAAAGGAAATCGGGTTTTCATCCGATCTGCCGCCATTGGTGGGCAGCAGTAATATCGGCAGCAGTATTCCGGTAGAGATTATACGTCGGGGCAAGACACGCACATTGAATGTGAGCATCGAAAAACTACCGGAAGAAGGGCAATTGAAGCTCGCAGCGGGTAATGAGCAGAATACACCTGCGGCAAACAGGTTGAATGTGCTGGTAAAAACACCGGATGAAAGTGAACGAAAAAAATACCAGCTGGGAAATCACGGTGTTATTGTTCAACAGGTCAACGACGGTGTAGCGAGAAATGCAGGGATACGTCAGGGAGATGTCATCTTATTGTTAAACAATATTAAAATAAAGGATGCCAGTCACTTCACAACATTACTCAGAGATCTACCTGACAAGAAATCCATACCTGTTCTGATCCAGCGTCGGGGAAACCCCGTCTTTCTTGCCCTGAAAATGACAGATAATTCGTGACCAGGGAGCTTATTCTCTATACAGCAAAGGAATGCGGGCTGTGTGCAGAGATGCAGGAGGACTTGCATACTTTACTGAGGGGGACGGCTATTGAATGTTGTGCTGTTGATATTGGCGATGATCCTGAGTTACAACATCGCTACGGCGCGCGTATACCGGTGCTGGTCAGCGGCAATCAGGAGATCTGCGAGCTAAAACTCGACAAAAAAGCCTTGCTGAGTTTCATCAATGCGGATCACAGCGCCCCTCCTGTTACCCGTTAATATCATTTTCCATTTATATTTGGCAGTCATATAGGCTAGAATCGCCCGCGTTTTGCATCGAACCACCGGCTAATACATCAATTGCGTAACACTACAGGCAGCAATTAACAGGCAGTATGCAACATATACGAAATTTCTCCATCATCGCCCACATTGATCACGGCAAATCCACGCTCGCCGATCGTTTTATACAGCTTTGTGGGGGACTGAGCGAACGCGAAATGGAGACACAGGTACTGGATTCGATGGATCTGGAACGTGAACGCGGCATTACCATTAAATCGCAAAGTGTTTCTCTCAACTACAGCGCACCGGACGGTAATACTTATTTATTGAATTTTATCGACACACCGGGTCATGTCGATTTCAGTTATGAAGTATCACGTTCACTGGCCGCCTGTGAAGGCGCACTGTTGATCGTTGATGCTGCACAGGGTGTTGAAGCACAGAGCGTGGCGAATTGCCTTACCGCGATTGAACAGGATCTGGAAATCGTACCGGTACTGAATAAAATTGACCTGCCTTCCGCTGAGCCTGAACGGGTGGCACAGGAAATTGAGGAAATCATCGGTCTTGATACCAGTGAAACGATAAAAATAAGTGCCAAAATGGGTGAGGGCGTTCCTGAGTTACTGCAACAACTGGTGACATTGATCCCGCCCCCCTCCGGAGATTGTAATGCCCCCTTGAAGGCCCTGATTATTGACTCATGGTTCGATAATTATCTGGGTGTCGTTTCTCTGGTTCGGGTATTCGATGGCAAGATCGAAGTGGGAAAGAAAATGAGAATAATGTCCACCGGTCAGGATTATGAAGTCAATGATCTGGGAGTCTTTACCCCAAAGCGACTGTCCAGGAAAAGCCTTTCTGCAGGCGAAGTGGGATATGTCGTCGCCGGTATCAAGGAAATAGAAGGCGCGCCGGTGGGAGATACGATCACGCTGACATCGAAGCCTGCCGCGGACACTCTGGACGGCTTCCAGAAGATCCAGCCACGGGTGTTCGCCGGTCTTTTCCCGATAGATTCGAATGAGTATGAGTCGTTCCGGGAAGCCCTGTCCAAACTCAGACTGAATGATGCAGCCTTGCATTACGAACCGGAGACATCACAGGCTCTGGGTTTTGGATTTCGTTGTGGCTTTCTCGGTATGTTGCATATGGAAATCATCCAGGAACGTCTTGAGCGTGAATATAACTTGAATCTCATCACGACGGCACCAACGGTCATATATGAGCTGGAAACCATCACGGGCGAAATCACTTACATCGACAATCCGGCCAAATTACCGGCGGTTGAGCGTATCAGGGAAATCAGGGAACCGATCATTCATGCTGATATTTTATTGCCGCAGCAATATCTCGGCAATGTGATGGCCCTGTGCATTGAAAAACGGGGCGTTCAAAAGAAAATGCACTATGTGGGCAAACAGGTTTCACTGACTTTCGAATTACCTATGAATGAAGTGGTGCTGGATTTTTTTGATCGTTTGAAGTCGGTAAGTCGCGGTTATGCCTCGTTCGATTATACCTTTGTGAGATATCAGGCCGCGCGGCTGGTAAAACTGGATATATTGATAAACGCCGAACGGGTCGATGCCCTGTCCTGTATTGTGCACCAGCAACTGGCGGATAGACGCGGCCGCGAACTGACAGAAAAAATGAAGGAATTTATTCCCCGGCAAATGTACGACGTATCAATACAGGCCGCTATCGGATCCAAAATCCTGGCGCGTCAAAACGTCAAGGCATTACGCAAGAATGTGACTGCGAAGTGTTATGGCGGTGACATCTCACGCAAAAGAAAGTTGCTGGAGAAACAGAAGGCGGGTAAAAAGCGTATGAAGCAGTTTGGTTCTGTTGAAATACCCCAGGCGGCATTTATGGCCATATTGCATGTAGGTAAAGACTCATAATAATCAGGAATATAGAATAATGAATTTCGATTTTTCAGCCTTACTGGTGTTTTTGACCATTGGCAGCGGCATTGTCTGGGCGGCGGACGCATGGTTTTTTGCAGCCAGGCGCAATGTCGCCAATGAACTGGCGGGTTCAAAAAAGAAAGATGAAAAAAATATCGTGCAGGAACCCTTGCTGGTGGATTATGCACGATCATTTTTCCCTGTGTTTTTTATTGTTCTCATACTGCGCTCGTTCGTGATGGAACCCTTTCGCATTCCTTCCGCTTCCATGATGCCGACTTTATTGATAGGCGATTTCATACTGGTCAACAAATATGACTATGGCATTCGTTTACCCGTACTCAATAAAAAAATCATTGAAAATAAGACGCCCCAAAGGGGGGACATCATTGTCTTTCGATATCCGGAGGACCCCCGGATCCCGTTTATCAAGCGTGTGGTTGGCGTACCTGGCGATAAAGTGGCCTATTTTGATAAAACTCTGTATATCAATGGCGTGGCGGATATTCATAAATATAATGGCGTGTATAAAGACGATGGTCCCGGCAGAGATATGGATGGCTGGCAATTGTTGACCACCACTACAGGTGATGTTCAGCATGAAATTCTGATTAATCCCCAAAGACCGTCACAAGTTGTTGAAAAAATAGTCCCCAAAGGTCATTATTTCGTTCTCGGCGATAATCGTGATAATAGTAAAGACAGCCGTTATTGGGGATTTGTCCCTGATGAGAACCTGATGGGCCGGGCGTTTTATATCTGGATGAACTGGAGTAATGACCGGTTCTGGAATATACCAAGCTGGGATGTAGAGTGGGATAGAATTGGTACTTCACTGAGATAACGCACATTTATCCAAAGCAAGAAAGGGGCTAGAACATGAGAAGATTGGTCAGGAAGCAAAGCGGTATAACAACGATAGGTTTAATTCTTGTACTGGCTGTTTTGGCAGGAGTTGTCACCATTGTATTGAGATTATTTCCGCTTTATAACGAGAAATTTCAGATTGTATCAGCGTTAAATACTGTCGTTTCACAGCCGGATGTCGAAAAATTAACAACCAAGAAGGCAGGTAAGGCATTTATGCGATCGATGGCGCTTACCAATATCGAAAGGTTTACGGATAGAACCATCAAGAACAATCTGGTGGTGATAAAACCGAAGAAAAAAGGTCAGCCCCGAATACTGCATATGCATTACGAAGCCAGGAACAAGTTTTTCGACGATATCTACTTCGTCATGGTGTTTGATAAAAAGATACCGCTAACGGGACCAAGTACGGGTGAATGATTTTTGCCGTGAATTAAGCAACAAGCTCGACTATCAATTCAAGAATACTGATTTACTGGAACTGGCGCTGACCCATCGCAGTGCTGCCGCCGTCAATAACGAACGTCTGGAATATCTCGGCGATGCGGTTCTTGGCTTCGTTATCGCCGAAGCACTCTATCACAAGTTTGAACTGGGTCCGGAAGGGGTGCTGACCCGAAAGCGGGCGGTACTGGTAAAAAAGGAAACCCTTGCCGGCCTGGCGAAAGAACTGGAGCTGGGTCAGTATCTTCGTCTCGGCACAGGTGAGAGGAAAAGCGGGGGCTGGCGACGGGACTCCATACTGTCCAATACTCTCGAGGCTGTCATGGGCGCCATCTATCTGGACAGTGATTTTGATACCTGCCGGGACTTTATTCTTGTTCTCTACCGGGATCTGCTGGCCGGTCTGAGTCTGGAGGATTCCGGCAAGGACGCAAAAACAGAACTGCAGGAATATTTACAGGCCAGAAAACAACCTTTGCCTGCCTATCAGGTTATCGCTGAAAAAGGTGAAGCTCACGACAGGGTATTCACTGTGGCATGCCGGATAGAGTCTCTGCACGATGTCATTGAAGCCAGCGGTAAAAGCAAACGGGCGGCAGAACAGTCAGCGGCGCATGCGGCACTGGCGCTGCTCCAGAGAGTTTAATGTCCGGGAACGATGACAATGAAGCAGGAAATGATTTTCGCTGTGGCTATGCGACAATAATCGGTCGGCCCAATGTCGGCAAATCCACGCTTTTGAACAGGATTATCGGTCAAAAGCTCAGTATTACCTCCCGAAAGCCACAAACCACTCAGCGTCGATTACTGGGTATCAAGACGGATGAGCATCATCAAACCATCTATATTGATACGCCGGGCATGCAAAGCAGGTATCAGGACGCGATTCATCGTTACATGAGACGTGAGATCAGCAACGCACTGCTGCACATTGATGTTCTTGTTTTCATGATTGAAGCTTTAAAATGGACTGAAGCGGAGGAAGAAATACTGGAGGCAATCAAAGACATTAAAGTCCCTGTTTTATTGCTGATAAATAAAATCGACCTGGTCGGGGACAAGGAAAATCTGCTGCCTTATATCAGGGAGGTATCCGAACGGAAAGATTTTTCGGATATTATTCCGATTTCAGCCGGCAAGGGCACGAATATCAGGCAGGTGGAAACGGCAATCAGTGCCTTGCTTCCCAGGGCACCCGCTGAATTTCCGGAAGATCAAATAACGGATCGGAGTGAAAAATTTATTGCCGCTGAGTTCATTCGCGAAAAACTTATCCGTAAATTAGGCAAGGAGCTGCCGTACCGGATCACAGTGGTAATTGAAAAATTCACCCGTGAGCGTCAAGGGGTGACAATAGATGCCATTATCTGGGTGGAGAGCAGCAGTCAAAAGGCCATTGTTATCGGTAAAGAAGGCGGCGTTTTGAAGTCTGCCGGTGAACAGGCAAGGAAAGATATGCAGATCATGCTGGACAGCAAAGTATATTTACGCACCTGGGTTAAAGTCAAAAAGAACTGGAGTGATGATCAGCGCCTGTTAAAACAGCTCGGCTTTGAGAGTTAAGCCTGTCTATTACCGTCTATGCGTATTGCTTTGCACCCCTGTTTTATTCTACACCAGCGACCTTATCGGGAGACCAGCCTGTTACTGGAAGTTTTCTCGCGTGAACACGGACGTATCACTCTCGTGGCAAAAGGTGTCAGGCGAAATAAAAAGCATACACAGGCACTTTTCCAGTCACACAGACAGCTGAATATCAGTTGGAGTGGACGGGGGACGCTGGATACGCTGACTGAAATTGAAGCGAATGGCATGGCTTATGATCTGAAAGGAAAAGCAACGATTGCCGCTTTTTATCTGAATGAACTTCTGATGCGCCTGTTACACAAACATGAATCTCATCCCGGCTTATTCGATGCCTATTTGATGGCCCTGACACGTCTGGATCACGGTGAGTCTGACATGATCACCTTACGTTATTTCGAGAAACAGTTGCTGGATGCTCTGGGCTATGGTCTGGTACTGGATCATGAAGTGGAATCGGGCAAGCCCATTGATCCGGGGCAGGATTACTTTTATCTGATAGATCGCGGGCCTTTTTCCCACAAGCCGATGAATGCCTCCAGCGTAAAAATAGCAGGAAATACCTTACTGGCCCTGGATCGGGAAGAATTTGATGAACGATCCGGACTGCATGAGGTGAAACAGTTGATGCGCATGACGCTGGCCGGGTATCTGGGTGAAAAACCTCTGGCGAGCCGGAAGTTGTATCAGGCCTATTTGCAGCAAAAGTGTTAGACCCCTGCCAGCGTGATATACCTCGCGCAATAATCTGGCTACAATACGCGGCTTTTTACCGCCCAACTGTCGAACTGCTTAATGTCTGAACTGGAAAAACAAGTTTCATCGAGGCGCACTTTCGCCATTATCTCCCATCCTGATGCCGGGAAAACGACGGTCACAGAGCAATTGCTGCTGTTCGGCGGCGCGATACAGCTTGCCGGAACGGTCAAGGCGAGAAAGTCCAGCCGCCACGCGACCTCGGACTGGATGGAAATGGAAAAGGAAAGAGGCATTTCAGTGACCAGCTCGGTGATGCAGTTCATCTACAAGGGCAGGGTCATCAACCTGCTGGATACACCGGGCCATGCTGATTTTTCAGAAGATACCTATCGAACACTGACCGCCGTTGATTCCGCACTGATGGTCATAGATGTGGCAAAGGGGGTCGAGCAGAGAACGAGGAAATTGATGGAGGTTTGTCGATTGCGTACGACACCGGTCATTACCTT
The DNA here is from genome assembly GCA_024278135.1 of Gammaproteobacteria bacterium. Taxonomy (GTDB): domain Bacteria; phylum Pseudomonadota; class Gammaproteobacteria; order Eutrophobiales; family Eutrophobiaceae; genus WLWS01. Next base: position 13,593 of record JAJRTU010000073.1, on the reverse strand, counting down.
TATCAATAAACTGGATCGGGAAGGAAAGGACGCGATTGATCTGCTTGATGAAATCGAATCTGATCTGAAAATTCAATGTGCCCCGGTGACCTGGCCTATAGGTATGGGCAGTCGGCTGAAGGGTATTTATCATCTCATCGATGATGAGATTACCCTGTATTCGAAAACTGGGGAATCGCGCATAATCAAGGGACTGGATAGTGCCGAAGCGATACAGGTGCTGGGGACGTACATTGATGAATTGCACGATGAAATAGCGCTGGTTAAAGGGGCCTGCCCGGAATTTTCTCTTGATGATTATCTGATGGGCACTCAAACGCCGGTTTTTTTCGGCTCGGCATTACACAATTTCGGTGTTGAGTTATTTCTCGATTATCTGGCGGAACACTCGCCTTCACCCTTGTCCAGGCGATGTGAACAACGTGAAGTGGCCCCGAACGAAACCAGGTTCAGTGGTTTCGTCTTTAAGATTCAGGCGAACATGGATCCTGCTCATCGGGACCGTATTGCCTTCGTCAGGATCTGTTCGGGAGAATACAAAAAAGGAATTAAGCTGCATCATGTACGACTGGGACGTGACATGCAGGTATCCAGCGCCCTGACTTTTCTGGCTGGAGAGCGTGAGCAGGCCGAGCAGGCCTTTGCAGGAGACATTATCGGTCTGCACAACCATGGCACGATCCAGGTAGGTGATTCCTTTACCGAAGGGGAAAAACTTTCTTTTCTGGGGATCCCGCATTTTGCACCGGAGTTGTTCCGGCGTGTGCAATTACGCGATCCATTGAAAATGAAAGCCCTGTTGAAAGGGCTCATTCAACTGGGTGAAGAGGGAGCGACACAGGTATTTCGTCCGCTGGGTCGTAATGATCTGATTGTCGGTGCGGTCGGGTCCTTGCAGTTCGACGTCGTGGCCTGGCGTTTGAAAGATGAATACGGTGTGGAATGCAGCTACGACAATATACCGGTCAGTTCCGCACGCTGGATAGTGTGTGATGATGAGAAACGGCTGCAGGAATTTAAACAAAAGGCCATGCAGAACCTGGCGCTTGATGGCGGTAAACATCTCACCTACCTGGCACCGTCGATGGTAAACCTCAATTTAACAATGGAACGTTGGCCCGATATTGAGTTTCACGCTACTCGCGAGCACTGATAACTATCGGTCTTCTACTTTCGCACTGGGTTCCATTTTTACCGGCATTTGCTCCTGCTTTTCCACGGTTTCCTGCTTCTCCCGGTTGCGGGGATTAATTTCAGTCACATCGACATTCGCTTGTTCGGCAGCGGGGGCGGGCGTCTCGGCACGCGGATTTATCCGCGTAATCTCATCCTTGCCCGGCGCTGCAGGAACTGGATTGGTGGCGATTGAAGAGCCGGCAGCGGCAGGCTGGGCTTCTTTCACAGCTGTCGACCCGCCAGACGGGGACGGGGTGTTATTCGTCGTTACTGGCGGCGCTGATTTCACCGCCTGCCCGTTCGTCGTCTTTCGGGTTTCTTTTGCTTCGGTATTTTGATTGTTACGTCTGCGATTGTTCTGTCTGCTGCGCTCGCCGGTGTTTTTCTGCTCGTCGCCACTTCGGTTTCTGTTGGCGGATGATCGCCGTTCTTGCGGGTTGTTTTTATCACCCTGTTTACGATTGTCACGTCGTCGCCCCGTCTCGTTCGTGGCGTTCTCGTTTTTGTTCGGGTTATTTCGTCCCCGGCCTTTTTGTTGCTGGCGATTCCCCTGATTATTGCTTCTGTTGCGGTCTCGATTGCGCGGTGGGCGGCGGCGACGCTGCTGCTGATTGTTGTTATTCTGATTGCGCGGCTCGTTAGCGGGTTTTTCTTCTTCTTTTTCAGGTACACCGAAAAAACTGCCAAAGAGGCGGGCGATAAGACCCTTTTCTGCTTTCTTTTTACCTTCCGGCACGGGTTTGTCAGGGACAATCTGCTGCACGGCAGGCTGCTCCATCGGACGCGGTTTATCTTTACTGCTGCGGGTATCAAGCACGTCGTCCTCTTTGTCACTCAGCAGGTAACTGGCCTTGTTATGGCCTGCCTGTTCAGCTTCGCTCAAGCGCACCCGTTGTACCCGATAGTGAGGAATTATCAAACTGCCTGTGGGAACAATGATAATTTCCACATCCAGCCTGTCTTCAATATCCCGGATGGCCTGACGTTTTTCGTTTAACAGAAAGGTTGCGGCTTCGACGGGCAACTGGGTAATGACCTTGGCCGTGGAATCTTTCATCGCTTCTTCTTCGATGATACGCAGGACCGCCAGAGACAGGGAGTCGGTTCCGCGAATGGTGCCCTGTCCATCACATTGAGGACAGGGGATGTGGCTGGCTTCTTCCAGTGATGGTCGCAGACGCTGACGTGACATCTCCAGCAGACCAAAGCGTGAAATCCGGCCTATCTGTACTCTGGCCCGATCAATTCGCAGGGCATCTTTCAGGCGGTTTTCCACTTCGCGCTGATTACGCGAGTTCATCATATCGATGAAGTCAATCACGACCAGGCCACCGAGATCGCGCAATCTTAATTGTCGGGCAATTTCATCAGCGGCTTCAAGGTTGGTATTCAGTGCGGTTTGTTCAATGTCCTGCCCGCCGGTTGCCCGTGCTGAATTGATGTCAATGGAGGTCAATGCCTCTGTTGGATCAATGATCAGTGCGCCGCCTGAGGGCAGCGTTACCTGGCGCGAGAAGGCCGTTTCGATCTGCCCTTCAATCTGGTAGCGGTTGAAGAGGGAGTCATTTTCCTTATACAGCTTCAGTTTACTCAGATTCTGGGGCATCACCTGTTGCATAAACTCGCGCGCCCGATCAAATACATCGGTGTCATCAATCCATATCTCTGCAACATCCTTGCGCAGGTAGTCGCGTATTGCCCGAATAATAACCTCGCTTTCCTTGTAAATAAGGAAAGGAGCACTGCGTTCTTTTGCCGCCTGGCTGATCGCCCCCCATAAACTCATCAGGTAATCCAGATCCCATTGCAACTCTTCGGAGTTTTTTCCAACGCCGGCGGTACGCAATATCAGCCCCATACCCTGCGGTACTTCCAGCCCGCTCATCGCTTCCCTGGCCTCGGCACGATCGCTGCCTTCAATTTGTCTGGATACGCCACCGGCACGGGGATTATTGGGCATCAGCACCAGATAGCGTCCGGCCAGGCTGATGAACGTAGTCAGTGCGGCACCCTTGTTGCCACGCTCTTCTTTTTCAACCTGAACACAGTATTCCTGACCGACCTCCAGTTCGTCCTTGATATTGAACCGGCTATCGCCGCCTTTTTGTTTAAACAAGGTGCGGGCGATTTCTTTGAAGGGGAGAAAGCCGTGACGTTCCGAGCCGTAATCAACGAAGGCGGCCTCAAGGCTGGGTTCCAGCCTGACAATACGGCATTTGTAGATATTGGATTTCTTTTGTTCGCGCCGACTCGATTCAATATCGAGATCATAAAGGCGTTGGCCATCCACTAGCGCAACCCGCAACTCTTCCGGCTGAGTAGCGTTAATCAGCATTCTTATCATTGTCAAGTGTCCTTAAGCATGTGCTCTACCACCAGTAAAAACCGTCCCTGTTCTCATTGAAGAGGAACTATTGCTACAATCGCTCGGTGGGAGCACCGTTGGCCGTATATTGTTCATGAACAATATACGGCGGTTTAACCTGTTACTCGTATCGCGGCATTATCATCCGGCAGGGAGAGGCTGTTTGTTCATTCACAGCCAGTTAAGATCCCGCCCGCCCGCGCTGGAGTTTAATATCTGTGGCGCCGTTGTCCGGAGACAGGCCACTGGAGCGGAGGAGTGGTGGAGGCTGATAATGGGGAAATGAAACAATTTCTCGATAACACCATCTACACCACTTTTGATTGCCAACTCTGCTCTACAGGGGCATGTAATCAACACGACCTGCCGACAGTTCACCTTTCGGTCTACAAAACCGACAGGATCTGGGTAATATAGCAAGATTGCCGTTTTTCGCAATGCTGAAATCAAACTATGTCACGGATTCAAAATAAAAAAAGCCCGGTCCAGCAGTTAATCATCAATTCTGATGATGCGTCGCGACGCATAGATAATTTTATTATGAGCCGGTTTAAGGAGCTGCCGAGGACGCGCGTCTATCAAATGTTGAGACGCGGGGAAGTCAGAGTCAACAAAGGCCGGGTCAAGCAGAGTTATCGTCTGCAAAAAGACGATATCGTTCGAATCCCACCGATGTTGATGGTCACGCAGGAAGAGCAGGGCAGGCCCCCTGCGTATTTGCTGGCGATGCTGAAATCTGCACTGTTGTACGAAGACGAACATATTATTGCCCTGAACAAGCCTGCAGGTATAGTGGTGCATAGTGGCAGTGGGCGCAGCTTCGGGGTGATAGAAGTGCTTCGCTTTTTGCGCCCGGATGACAGCAGCCTGCAACTGGTACATCGAATTGATCAGGCAACATCAGGTTGCCTGCTGCTGAGCAAGACCACCCGGGGACTAAGACAATTACACCAGGCCCTGAGGAGCAGGCAAGTGGAAAAGCATTATATGGCCTTGTTAAAGGGAAATATTGGTCAGCAGGAGTGCAGGATCGATATGCCCTTGCAAAAGAATACGATGCTGTCAGGCGAAAGACTGGTGCAGGTGGATGCGCAGGGCAAGAGCGCCGTGTCACGATTTACCAGGATGCAGGTTTTTCAACATTCCTGTCTGGTCAATATTGTTATTGAGACCGGGCGGACCCATCAAATACGGGTACATTCCCGCTATATGGGGCATGTCATTGCCGGCGACGACAAGTACGGAGATCGGGATTTTAACAAAATCCTGAGGCGTGCGGGATTGAAGCGTTTATTTTTGCACGCTTCTCGCCTGGAGTTGCCCGATTACGCTGAAAACGGTCTGAGTATTGAAGCGCCGCTGCCGACCGAGTTGCAGGAGTTTCTTCAACAACATGTCTGATATCAGCACCACCGGGCGATTTCAACTGCTGATATTCGACTGGGATGGCACTATTGCCGATTCCCTGCAGCAGATCATCGGGTCTGTTCGCTTTGCTATAGAACAAATGGGGCTTCCAGAACGGGACGATGATGCCATCCGGGCTATCATTGGTCTGGGGCTTGAACAGGCGCTGGAACAGTTGTTCCCAGGCATAGACAGTGCACAGCTCAGCAGTATGGCAAGGCATTATCGGCAAAGTTTTCGCACGATATCGGCCAGAGGCATCAGCCTGTTCCCGAATGTGGTGCAGACGATTAAATTGCTGAAGGCCAACGGCCACGACCTGGCGGTGGCCACCGGCAAGAGCCGGCGAGGTCTGGATCGTGCTCTACACGACAGTGGTATGCTGGAATATTTCCATTACTCCCGTTGTGCTGATGAAACTTTCTCCAAACCCCACCCTCAGATGTTGCAGGATATTATGGAAATACTGGCAACTGAACCTGAACGGGCATTAATGATTGGTGACAGCGAACATGATTTGCAAATGGCGGCCAACGCCGGTATTGCCTCCGCCGCCGTGACTTACGGTGCACAAAGCAGGGAAAGTTTACTAAAATTCGGGCCATTGACATATTTTAATAATCTGTGTGAACTGCCACAATGGCTGGCACAGGAGAGGTAACATCCACTTTGACACCGATGGAAGGTGAGTGAATATATGAACGACAATAGTGATCCACAACTGGAGCAGAAGATGGTCAACCAGCTTGCCCGGGAGTTTCTGCGGGAGCAACGCAGTCACCGGCGCTGGAATATTTTCTTTAAATCCCTGCTGGCCGTCTATTTATTTTCATTTCTGGCAATTTACCTGTCAGGGGAATGGCAGGGTACAGGCTTTGCCGGTGGTCAGCATACGGCCCTGGTCGATATCAATGGGGTCATATCCGCAGACAGCGAGGCCAATGCGGATTACATCGCTTCCGGTTTACGCGCCGCTTTTGAGGACAGAAATACCGCCGGCGTCATTCTCCGTATCAACAGTCCGGGCGGCAGCCCGGTGCAGTAGGGGTACGTCAATGATGAGATTCGACGCTTACGAACGAAATATCCGGATATTCCTCTGTACGCTGTTATCGGCGATCTGTGTGCTTCCGGTGGATACTATATCGCGTCGGCCGCCGACAAGATTTATGCCAATAAAGCGAGTCTGGTCGGGTCGATCGGCGTCATTATGTCCGGTTTCGGTTTTGTTGAGAGTATAAAAAAGCTGGGCATTGAGCGGCGTGTACGACACGCAGGTGAGCGCAAGGCCTTCCTGGATTCCTTTTCGCCGCAAAAACCGGCAGATCTGGCACACGTGGACATGCTGCTGGATGATGTTTATCAGCAATTCATTGCGACGGTCAAACAGGGGCGCGGAGACCGCCTGAAAGAGGACGACAAGATCTTTTCGGGACTGATCTGGACCGGTGAACAATCCATCGAGCTGGGTCTGGTGGATGCGCTGGGAAGCGCCGGTTACGTTGCCCGTGAAGTGATAGGTGCTGAAGATATTGTCGATTTTACCCACCGGGAAAATTATCTGGATCGTTTTGCCGGCAGTCTTGGGGCCAGTATGGCAAGCAAACTGGAGTCAATGTTAAATTACAAGTTAAAATAAGTACTTATCAAATATATGCAATAAATTACATTAAGGTAATAACAGGCCTTCCCGACGCAACATGGCGGCTAAACTGATCAGTGGCAAACCGATCAGGGCGGATGGGTCCGGCCCTTCCATCTTTTCCACCAGCGTGATGCCCAATTGTTCTGACTTGAAACTGCCCGCGCAGTCGTAGGGCGTCTCAGCATCCAGGTAGCGCTCTATTTCCGGATCAGAATACTGACGAAAGTAGACCCGATACTCCACACATTCCGTTGTGTCTTCACCCGTTGCTGAATTGAACAGGCAAAGACCGGTATGGAAAAGCAGCGATTGTCCCCGCATGCTTTGCAGTTGCTCCCTGGCACGTTCATGATTGCCCGGTTTGCTCAAAACCCGCCCCTTGCAGGTCGCCAGTTGATCTGAGCCGATGATCAGGGCATTGCCGGCCTTTGCCGCCACGGCCCTGGCCTTGCGGCGGGCCAGGTATTGCACTTGCTCATGAGCGGATGCATCTGTCCGGCATAACTCATCGATGTCCGGGGAAATGACCTGAAAGGGTAGTTTTAGACGCCTGAGTAAGTCTTGCCGATAGGGCGAGGATGAGGCCAGGATTAATGTGGAAATGGGTATTTACCTCGATTTCATGAGCAGCTTGCTGTCCCGGCATGATGACATTCTGTAAAAACCTGTCAAGTCAACAGCTTAAACGTAAAATTTAACAGGGGATTTCTTTGACAGTACTGCCATGTGTGGCTAAACTTCCCCGCCTGATGCAAACAGGCCCTCCGCAGTTTTTCGATCCGGCGCGACTTGCTGAGTCAAGAGAGGAAATCTCGGGCGTTTTGGACATCAATGGCATGCAAGGTTTACACGGTTTGTTGTGCAATGATGCCGCTTCGATTCAGTTCGAGTTACATTTCGATAAGGACGAGCAGAATCGAATTCGTATATCCGGTCGCTACAGCACGAGCCTGAGTATGGAATGCCGGCGCTGTTTGCAGCCTGTTGGGGTTGATATTGCGGGCTCTGTGAATGTCGTCCTGCTTGCCAGTGAAGATGAAGTGGCGGAGTTGCCCCGCAAGCTGGAACCTTTGATAATGACAGGCAGAAAATTATCACTGCATCGATTTTTTGAAGACGAGTTGTTACTGGCTTTGCCTCTGGCACCCAGTCACAACACAGATGTGTGTCACCCGCAGGCCCCGCCGCCTGACAGAGACAATGGGGACGGACGACGGCCCTTCGCCATACTGAAAGATTTGAAGTTGAAAAACAGTTAAAGACTGAACAGATAGAGGACAAGAAGATGGCTGTACAAAAGAGTAAAAAATCCAGTTCTCGACGTGATATGCGTCGTTCACATGATGCATTGTCTGGACCGACACTGGCTACCGAGCAGGCTACTGGAGAGATCCATCGTCGCCACCATATCAGCGCTGATGGTTACTACCGAGGTCGTCAGGTCTTGATTAATTCGAACGACGACGAATAATAACGCCAGGCATTCCGACATGGATAAGTCCGGAACAGCCGATAAATTACCACTTCCCGTCTAATTTCCCAGAGATTCGCTTTGACATTCTGCATTGCACTTGACGCAATGGGAGGGGATTACGGTCCTTCTGAGATAGTCCCCGCCGCGCTCTACAGTCTTAAAAAGCATCAGGGACTGGAAATCATCCTGGTCGGTGATGAAGATACCCTCATTCGTGTGCTGGCAGATAATGGCGCCAAACCCGGTGCTCAATTGCGTATAAAACACGCCACAGAAGTAGTGGAAATGCACGAGTTGCCGTCACAGGCGCTGCGGAGCAAAAAAGATTCTTCCATGCGCGTTGCCATTCAACTGGTCAAGGAGAGTCAGGCGATGGCCTGCGTCAGTGCCGGTAATACCGGTGCGCTGATGGCCATGGCCCGCTTTGTCCTGAAAATGCTGCCAGGCATAGACCGACCCGCCATCTGTTCCATGATGCCGGGTTTGAGAGGTCATACTCATGTGCTGGATTTGGGTGCCAATGTTGAGCCCAGTTCCGAACAATTATTCCAGTATGCCGTCATGGGCGCTGAATTAACCAGTGCTGTGGATAATGTTAAAAATCCTACCGTCGCGCTGTTAAATGTCGGTGCAGAAGAAATCAAGGGCAACGACAGGGTGAAGCAGGCGGCGTTGTTATTGAGCGAAAGTCATTTGAATTATGTCGGTTTTGTTGAGGGCAATGATCTTTTCGCCAGCAAGGTCGATGTTATTGTTTGTGACGGCTTCTCCGGCAATATTGCCCTGAAGGCCAGCGAGGGTGTGGCAGAGTTGTTCAGTGCCCATGCCAGAGAAGTCTTCCGTGGCTCACTGTATGGCAAACTGGCGGCCCTGATAAGTCGCCCGGTGTTAAGCACCATCCGCCGTAAGATTGATCCCAGACGTTATAATGGCGCCAGCTTGCTGGGTTTGAAAGGTATCGTAGTGAAGAGTCATGGGGGGGCAGACAGTTTGTCCTTTGCTCATGCTATCGACGAGGCATTGGTGGAAGTGAACAAGAATGTGCCGGATAGAATAAGTGAAAGACTCGAAGAGCTGTTGATTGAGGGCTAATGCGTTGAGGTATTCCAGGATTACAGCCACCGGCAGCTATTTGCCCGAAAGAGTCATGACCAATGCCGAACTCGAGGTGCTGGTGGACACCAGTGATGAATGGATTCAGGCGCGTACCGGCATCCGGGAACGTCATATTGTCAGGGATGATGAAAGCACCTGTGATATGTGTGAACAGGCGGCACTGCGTGCATTGGAGGCGGCAGATATAGATGCCAATACCATCGAACTTATCGTGCTGGCCACTTCCACACCGGATCTGATCTATCCCAGCACGGCCTGCCTTCTGCAACACCGGCTCGGCATCGACAACAACTGTGCCGCATTTGATGTACAGGCGGCCTGTTCAGGCTTCATTTATGCTTTCAGTATTGCCGACAAGTTTATCGCTTCGGGTGCTGTCAAGCGGGCACTGGTACTGGGCGCCGATTCCAATTCCAGGATACTGGACTGGAGTGATCGGGGCACCTGCGTTCTGTTTGGCGATGGTGCCGGTGCCATGTTGCTGGAAGCGGCAACGGAGCCAGGCATCTATGTCACACGTCTGCATGCCAACGGGGCCTATTCCAGTCTTCTGCAGGTTCCCTCCGGCGTATCAAAACCGACAGGCGATCCCTTTATTCGTATGCGCGGCAATGAAGTATTTAAATTTGCCGTGAATGCCATGGGGAGTATCGTTAACGAAACCCTGGAGGAATGTGGCCTGGAGAAGAACGATATCGACTGGCTGATACCTCATCAGGCCAATCAACGCATCATAAAAGCGACAGCGAAAAAACTGGACATGACGATGGAAAAGGTGATCCTGACGGTCGCGGAGCATGGTAATACCTCCGGTGGCTCCATTCCCCTGGCACTGGATACCGGTATCCGCGATGGTCGAATCAAGCGCGGGGATAATTTATTCTTTGAGGCTATTGGCAGTGGGTTTACCTGGGGCTCGGTAGTCGCGAAATACTAGAACCGGAGAGCAGGCAGGTAGAGATGAGCGATAAGCAACTGGCCTTTGTATTTCCGGGGCAGGGATCACAGGCTCCAGGTATGTTGGCGGATCTGGCTGGTGCACATGGCAGTGTCAGCACTACCTTTCGTGAGGCTTCCGACAGTCTGGGTTTTGATCTCTGGGCTTTGATTCAGGAAAACCCGGATGACGCACTCAACCGGACAACGAATACGCAACCCGCATTACTGACAGCCAGTGTCGCTGTCTGGCGGCTGTGGCTTGAGCAAGGGGGGCAGTTGCCCGCGCTCGTCGCCGGGCACAGTTTAGGGGAATACAGTGCGCTGGTCTGCGCCGGAGTGTTGACGCTCGCTGATGCGGTCACTTTGGTGGCAGACAGAGGGCGCTACATGCAGGAGGCGGTACCCGAAGGAGTCGGCGCGATGGCGGCGATTCTGGGGCTGAGCGACGAGCAGGTGGTACAGGTGTGCAAAGAGGCGGCAGAATCACAAACAGTCTCGGCAGCCAATTTTAATTCGGCGGCCCAGGTGGTGATCGCGGGACATAAAGAAGCCGTGGACAGGGCGATGCTTCTGGCGAAAGAGGCGGGTGCCAAACGGACAATATTGATACCGGTCAGTGTGCCATCGCACTGCGCGCTGATGCACGAAGCCGCGGAACGACTGGCGCTGAGACTGGAGCAACTGCCTTTTGTCGACGCCGGTATTCCCATCATTCAGAATGTGGATGTGCAGCAACGCACGAATGCGGACGACATCAAAAAGGCCCTGCTGCAACAACTGCATCAGCCGGTAAGGTGGAGGGAGACCATAGAAAAATTAAAATCAGTGCAGGTAAGCCGCATCATTGAATGTGGTCCCGGCAAGGTATTGACCGGCCTGATTAAGAGAATAGACCGTGGTATGGAGGTTCTGCCGCTAAATGATGACAGATCGCTTGCTGCCGCTTTAGATGGAGGACAGTCATGAGCCATACACTTGAGAATCAAACAGCATTGGTTACCGGTGCCAGTCGCGGTATCGGCAAAGCTGTCGCCCTGGCTCTGGGGCAGGCAGGGGCTTTCGTTATCGGTACCGCGACCACAGAAGCCGGAGCAAAATCCATTGATGATACGCTCTGCTCGGCAGACCTGAGGGGTAAAGGCTATGTGCTGGATGTCGCTGATGTTCATTCGGTGGAGACGTTTTCGAGTCAGATAAAAAATGATGGGCATAGCGCCGGTATTCTCGTGAACAATGCCGGCATTACGCGAGATAACCTGCTGATGCGAATGAAAGATGATGAGTGGCATGATGTAATCAATACCGACCTCAATTCAGTCTATCGACTGAGCAAACTTTGTCTGCGTGCTATGATGAAAGCCCGACAGGGACGCATCATTAACATTACCTCAGTGGTGGCATTGTCAGGCAACGCCGGTCAATGCAATTATGCGGCGGCGAAAGCAGGTATGATCGGCTTTACCCGTGCTCTGGCGAAGGAAATCGGCAGTCGTAATATCACCGTGAATGCCGTCGCTCCCGGTTTTATCAGCACAGACATGACCGATACTTTAAGCGAAGAGCAACAAGGGGTATTAAGCGAGCAAATTGCCCTGGGACGACTGGGCAAGGCGGATGAAGTGGCCGCCGTTGTCGCTTTTCTGGCGTCACCGGCGGCAGCCTACATTTCCGGCGAGACGATTAATGTCAATGGAGGCATGTATATGGCGTAAAAAACTATTTTTAACATTAACTGCAGGCTTTAACATACTGATAAATAGTTAAATAATAATTAAAGTACTATCCAGCTTGCAAGTTATTAGGTTTTCACTAAACTTACACACGAATTTTCGGTGACCACACCGTAAAGGGAGGAATTACCCATTATGAGCAGTGTTGAAGAACGCGTTAAAAAAATAGTAGTGGAGCAACTGGGCGTAAAAGAAGAAGAGGTATCCAGTGAGGCATCCTTTGTTGATGATCTGGGTGCGGATTCACTTGATACCGTTGAGTTGGTCATGGCCCTTGAAGAAGAGTTCAAGACGGAAATCCCTGATGAGGACGCAGAAAAAATAACAACAGTCCAACAGGCGGTGGAATACGTCAACGCCAATCTTGACTAGATCCTGGTCTTACAATTAATAAAAGGCTGCGTCTGACCACGCGGCCTTTTCTTTTTCAAATAGAGTTATCGTGAGCAAACGTCGAGTTGTCGTTACCGGTCTGGGCCTGATTACACCGGTCGGCAATACTGTCTCGGAAGTCTGGAAAAATATTATTGCCGGCGTCAGCGGTATTCAACCTATATCGCATTTTGACACCAGCGATTTTTCAGTGCGTATTGGCGGTTCCATTCGCGAATTCAATATAGAAGACTATATTTCCCGTAAAGAGGCAAAAAAAATGGATCCGTTCATCCATTACGGCATGGCAGCGGGGATCCAGGCCATTGAGGATTCCGGACTCGAGATCACAGAAGATATCGCCCAGCGTGTGGGTGTGGCCATCGGCTCCGGTATTGGCGGCCTGCCCGGTATCGAAAAAGGCACGCATATCATGGATGAAGGCGGCCCGCGCCGAATTTCACCATTTTATGTTCCCAGCAATATCATCAATATGATCTCCGGGCATCTTTCCATAAAATACGGTGCCAGAGGCCCGAACTTCGCCATCGTCACCGCCTGTTCAACGGGTACTCACAATATCGGTGATGCCAGCCGTTTGATTGAGTATGGTGATGCCGATGTCATGATAGCCGGCGGCGCAGAAATGGCGACTTCGCCCACCGGGCTGGCGGGCTTTGCCAATTCCCGTGCCCTGTCAACCAATAACGATGATCCGGAAGGTGCCAGCCGACCCTGGGACAAAGACCGGGACGGTTTTGTCCTGAGTGATGGTGCCGGTGTGGTGGTGCTGGAAGAATACGAGTTTGCCAGACGCCGTGGCGCCCGTATTTACGCTGAACTTGTCGGCTACGGTATGAGCGGCGATGCCTATCACATGACCCTGCCTTCAAAGGGTGGAGAAGGTGCGGCGCAATGCATGCAAAATGCCATTAACAATGCCGCTGTCAATGCCTCAGAGATGGATTATATCAACGCTCACGGTACCTCAACGCCTGCCGGAGATGTGATAGAGAGCAATGCCATCAAAAACGTCTTTGGTGACCATGCAAAAAACCTGGCCGTCAGTTCCACCAAGTCCATGATCGGTCATCTGCTGGGTGCGGCCGGGGGAGTGGAAGCGGTTTTTTCGGTGCTGGCCATACGCGATCAGGTGGCGCCACCCACTATCAACCTGCATAACCCCGATCCGGATTGTGATCTGGACTATGTGCCCCATCAGGCACGTGACATGAAAATAGATGTCGTCCTGTCTAATTCTTTTGGTTTTGGCGGTACCAACGGCTCGCTGATATTCAGGCGCCTCGCCTGAGCCATGGCTGGACGAAATGAGTCGATGTCCCCGGCAGATTAGCAGCGACCTTTGCCT
>JAJRTU010000072.1 GCA_024278135.1 Gammaproteobacteria bacterium | reverse complement strand
TCTGGCGGAGATAGCCTCCATCAACAAACGTCAGGTGGATGTCATTCCGCTGGAATTCAGCGACGAACAAGGGGAGTCAGCACTACAATTGACGCTGGTGCAAGGTATCGCCCGTTCCCAGCATATGGACTATATCCTGCAGAAGGCGGTGGAACTCGGCGTCAGCAAAATAGTGCCGGTGATTACCGAGTTCAGTAACGTGCAGATGGACCCGCAGCGTGAGGACAGGAAGATCCAGCATTGGCAGAAAATCATCATTGGTGCCTGTGAGCAAAGCGGGCGTGATATGTTGCCGAAAATCACTACGCCGATGCCGTTGATGCAATGGCTGGCGGTGGATGACAACACAAAAAAGCTGTTGTTACACCCGCGAGAGGGGCAAGGATTAGCTTCGGTGCCGTTATTGGACAAGTCGCTGACATTGTTGTCAGGTCCGGAAGGGGGCTTCAGCCCGGCTGAAGTGGAGCAGGCTGTGGCCGCCGGTTATGTCTCCGTTGAACTGGGGCCAAGAGTGCTGCGTACGGAAACAGCCGCTGTGGCTGCCGTCAGTATTTGCCAGGCCCTGTGGGGTGATATGGGTTGAAAGGGGCGTCAGGCCGGAAAGCAGGGCTCAGCCAAGGTTTTTGATGGCGTCCCTGACTTCGTGCAGGTGGCGACGGCTGATATCAATTCTTTCTTCGACACCGTGCAAACGCAACTGGACCCTGCCCGCGCTGTCTTTCTCCAGTGCTGCAATGTGGGCCAGCGCCACCAGGGCATTGCGGTGTACGCGCAGGAAGCGATCGCCGAACTCCGCCTCCAGTGACTTCAGCGCATCATCGACCAGCATTTCGTGCCCCGGCCAGCCGACGGTGACGTATTTTTGATCGGCTTTCAGGTAGCGGATCTCCGCGATGGGGATCAATTCAATATTGCCCTGATGCGTGGCGCTCAGATAACGGCGGGGTGTGTTCTGCGCCCCGATATTTTTTCTGAGTTCGGACAGGCGGGCGCGATTGATAAAACGTGCACGTTCGAGTGCTTCCAGCAGACGTTCGCGGCGGATGGGTTTTAACAGATAATCCACGGCATTGGTGTTAAACGCATCAATGGCATGGTCCTGGTAGGCAGTGGTAAAGATGACGGCAGGAGGCGGTTCCAGTGCGGCCAGATGCCAGGCGGTTTCCAGGCCATCCATGCCCGGCATACGGATATCCAGCAAGATGGTATCGACGCGTTCCTGTTTGGTGATTTCCAGGCAGGCCAGGCCGTTTTCCGCCTGCAACAGCGCCGGGCCCCGCCCGGCCTCCTACAACAGATCAATCAATCGTTCGCGGGCGAGCTGCTCATCGTCAACGATCAATATTTTCATTTGTTCAGCCCCCGGCGTCCCTGGCATGGCCCGTTTTCGGGATGCCGATCACGACCCGATAGGTGTTGCCGTCAGTCGTGACCTGCAGTGTCGCCGCCGGACCGAAAAAAGTGCCAAGGCGTTGACGAATATTGTCCTGCGCCAGCTTGTTGCCGTCATGGAGCGAGCGCGTCAATGCGTCGGCGGGCAAGGGGTTTTCGACGGCAAGCAGGTAGTGATGATTGTCCTGTTCGCTGATAATTTGAATCGTGCCGCCTTCCGCCAGCGGTTCAATGCCGTGATAGATGGCGTTTTCCAGCAAAGGCTGCAGGCTGAGAGAAGGTATTTTTATTTCCAGCGGCAGCGATTCTATATGCCACTCAAGCTGCAAACGTTCCCCGAGACGGTGCTTTTCTATGCGCAGATAACGTTGGCACAGGGAGATTTCGTCAGCCAGTGTGCTGGTGTGGTGGATATCCTGCAAGCTGGCGCGAAACAGATCGGCCAGATCCTCTATCGACTGCTCGGCCAGCGCCGGTTGGCGTCGGGTCAGACTGGCGATCGTATTCATGCAATTGAACAGGAAATGCGGTCGAATTCGCGACTGCAGTGCCTGAAAACGGGCCTCGGCCTCTGATTCGATGCGTCTGCGCCATTGGTGCTGCACATAAAAGTAACGTAAGGCCAGGGCACTGACGATGGCGCTGATGGACAGGTTGCGAAACAGGTAGTGGGCATGGCTGTAGTCAAAATAATCGGCACCGGCCGGCCAGTAAGCTATCAGTTGCCAGGACAGCTCTGAGATGAGCAGCGTGACCATCAGCGTAATCAGATAACTCCAGGTCGCCGCCCGATAATCACCCAGGCGGTTCAAGAATCGCCGTGATACGCACAGGGCCGCGACACAGCTGAGCGCCACCCACTGGATGAACATGGAGTACATGGCCAGCTCAAACAGACTGCCGGATGCGGTCAACGGTTGCGCCAGCGTGAGGACAATGGCGAGCAACTCCGCCACCAGAATGACCACAAACACGATCCGGCCCCCACAGAAGTCCGGCAGGAAAGATGTGACGATTGCCGCCTTTTGTTTCATTTCAACAGGAAAAGCAAGTAAGCCATACGTTATACTGTCACCCGGAGTCCGACGGACTCATTATACAAAACCAGTGAGCACTTTATCTTAAGATGACATCGAAGCCGACAACAGTAAAGCCCTGGGGCGGGCGGTTTACCGAATCCACCGACAGTTTTGTCGAGTCGTTCACGGAATCGGTCTCCTTTGACCAGCGCCTGGCCCTGCACGATATTACGGGCTCGCTGGCCCATGTGCGAATGCTGGCCCATGTGAAGATATTAACGGATGCCGAATGCCGACAGATCTGTGCAGGTCTGGAGCAGATCGCCGGCGATATTGAGGCGGGCAGCTTCATCTGGCAAAGCGAACTGGAAGACGTGCACATGAATATCGAGATGGCACTGGTGCAGGGCATTGGCGACGTGGGCAAGAAACTGCATACCGCCCGTTCGCGCAATGATCAGGTGGCCACGGATCTGCGACTCTACCTGCGGGACGTGGTGGACGCTGTCTCGGCGCAGTTGCTGACACTGATGACCGTGCTGACCGACATGGCCGAGGCCGAGGCTGACACCATTATGCCCGGTTTTACCCATTTACAGTCGGCACAGCCGGTGACGTTCGGCCACCATATGCTGGCGTGGTATGAGATGTTGAAACGGGACCGGCAGCGATTAAGCGACTGTCGGGCACGCATTAATGTCATGCCGTTGGGTTCGGCGGCGCTGGCAGGCACCGGCTTTCCCATTGACCGCGCATTCACCGCAGACCTGCTTGGTTTTGATGCCGTGACATCGAATTCACTGGATGCCGTCAGCGATCGTGATTTTGTCATCGAGTTCAGCGCCGCCGCTGCCATGATCATGATGCACCTGTCACGCTTTTCGGAAGAACTGGTGTTATGGATATCACCGCAATTCGGCTTTATTGATCTGGGCGATGCCTGGTGCACCGGCTCGTCCATTATGCCGCAGAAAAAGAACCCGGACATTCCCGAACTGGTACGGGGAAAAACCGGCCGGGTTTATGGCGATCTGATGGCCCTGTTGACACTGATGAAAGGACAGCCCCTGGCCTACAATCGCGATAACCAGGAAGACAAGGAGGCCCTGTTTGATGTTATTGATACGGTTCAGGCCTGTCTTCACGCCTATGCGGGGCTACTGCCGACACTGACAGTCAACAAGAACGCGATGCTCGATGCCGCGGAACGAGGCTATGCGACAGCGACGGATCTGGCGGATTATCTGGTGCAAAAAGGCGTGCCGTTTCGGGACGCCCATGCCGTGGTCGGCAACACAGTGCAATTCGCCATTCAGGCCGGGCGCAAGCTGTCCGAGTTGTCACTGGCCGAACTGCAGCAGTTCAGCGAGCGAATTGATGAAGATATTTATCAAAAGCTCGAACTAACAGGCTCCGTTGCTGCCAGAGATCACAGGGGCGGGACAGCGCCGGCGCAGGTCAAACAGGCTGTTCAGCAAGCGCGCGACTATATCGCGTCTTTACATTAAAGGATGAAGCAAAATGAAATCACTGTTTAAACTGATACTGGGTCTGTCCGGACTGCTGGTAGTGATACTGCTTGCCATCGTGATCACGCTGGCGACACTGGATCCCAATGATTATAAAGACTGGATCAGCGAGCAGGCGCTGGAGCGTACCGGCCGGACCCTGGTGCTGGATGGCGATATCAATGTCACCTACTACCCCTGGCTGGGGCTGGAGGCAAACGGCATCACGCTCGGCAATGCGGCGGGTTTCGGTGATGAACCGTTTTTGCACGCGGACTATCTGAAACTGCGTATCAAGCTGATGCCTGTTTTGAAGGATCAGTATGAAATCGATACCGTCATCATTCGCGGCGCGCTGATTAATCTGGCCCGAAACAAGGCAGGCCTCAGCAACTGGGAGGATCTGCTCAAAGAAGAGAAAAACGAAGATCAGGCCGCTTTTCCGCTGGCGGCCGTCGTGCTCGGCGGCGTGGATGTAGAAAACGCGAGTCTGCGCTGGCGTGATGCCGCTACCGATACGGACTACAGCATCAGCCAGCTGGATATCCGGACGGATGCGCTACGCTATGGTGAGCCGTTGAAGTTGAGTCTCACCATGGATATAAAGGCGAACAAACCGGCCTTGAGCGGCAATGTCAGCCTCGATGCTACGCT
>JAJRTU010000071.1 GCA_024278135.1 Gammaproteobacteria bacterium | reverse complement strand
ACGGCGTGAAACGGCAGTGGTTGCCCAGCCATGGGCTGACAACCAGGCGGTAGCCTTTAATGAATATCAGAAGCAGTGTGCGCATGCGCTGCGATTGTACGCCAGTGAGAGTCCAGTGCGCCGAGTATTTGCCGGTTGCTTCGTGAACTGATGCCGGGCCGTACCAGCACCACCAGGTCACGGCTGCCGAGCAAATCCTGATGCATACGAAAACTTTCCCGTATCAGGCGCTTGATGCGGTTGCGATGCACCGCATTGCCAGCAGCCTTGATAGATATGGCGGTACCAAGCCGTGGATACTGCAAGCCGTTGCTCACTGCCAGTACGGTCACGAGACGATCACCGGCCCTGGCTTCGCACTGCTTGAATACCCGCTGGTACTGAGCGGCCGTCAGCAAACGACGGCTCTCGGGGTAGCGCGCCGCGCCTGCGCTCAAGGAAGCGTCGTTCAGACAGCCAGGCGCGCGCGCCCTTTTGCCCGCCGGGCCTTGATCACAAGGCGGCCGTTCTTGGTACGCATCCGGGCACGAAAACCGTGCGTGCGTTTGCGCTTCAGGTTGCTTGGTTGAAATGTTTGCTTCATAGCGCAATCCGTTCCCAAAATAGTTAAAGGCCCGCGCTGCGCGGGCCAAAACAGGTCGCGGAGATTACTGTTTTTACTCTGCCCCTGTCAACTGTTTTAGACGCTGCCGGGTACCGGTTTAGTTGTGGATAAGTTTTTGGGCCGGCGTTAGACTCCCCAGTCTTTCAGCTTCTACAACTCGCCTGTCCAACGGGGTTATCTTTGCAAGGCTCACTCTGGCAACAATGTTTGCTGCGGCTCGAACATGAGTTGCCTGAACAACAATTCAATACCTGGATCCGCCCGCTGCACGCGGTGGAAGAGGGGCAGAAACTGCGTCTGCTGGCACCCAACCGTTTTGTGCTGGACTGGGTAAAAAGTCACTATATCAGTGACATACAGGACACG
The DNA here is from genome assembly GCA_024278135.1 of Gammaproteobacteria bacterium. Taxonomy (GTDB): domain Bacteria; phylum Pseudomonadota; class Gammaproteobacteria; order Eutrophobiales; family Eutrophobiaceae; genus WLWS01. Next base: position 11,728 of record JAJRTU010000071.1, on the reverse strand, counting down.
GTCAACGACCTCAGCGAAGCTGAATCACCCCAGGTGGCACTGGAAATCGGCTCCCAGATGGTGGCGCCCGGCGCAGTGCCCGACACCAGCCCGCCCGGCATGCGTCTGACGCGCCGTCGTGACCAGCATGAACCGCTGAAAAGCAACCTGAATCCAGGCTTTACCTTTGGCAGTTTTGTCGAGGGCAAGTCCAATCAGCTGGCGCGTGCTGCATCCATGCAGATCGCGGAAAATCCTGGTGATGCCTATAACCCCCTGCTCATCTACGGCGGCGTAGGCCTGGGTAAAACACATTTAATGCAGGCCGTGGGTAACACCATTGTCGCCCGCCGCAGTGGTGCGCGCGTGGTATACCTGCATTCAGAGCGTTTTGTCGCTGATATGGTGCGCGCCCTGCAACACAACGCCATGAACGAGTTCAAGCGGCATTATCGCTCGGTCGATGCGCTGCTGATTGACGATATCCAGTTCTTTGCCGGCAAGGAACGTTCCCAGGAAGAATTTTTCCACACCTTCAACGCCCTGCTGGAAGGGCAGAGCCAGATCATTCTCACCTGTGATCGCTACCCGAAAGAGATCAAAGGTCTCGAGGAACGGCTTAAATCGCGCTTTGGCTGGGGACTGACCGTTGCCATCGAACCACCGGAACTTGAGACCCGTGTCGCCATCCTGGTGAACAAGGCTGCCCAGGCGAATGTTGATTTGCCCAGTGACGTGGCCTTTTTTATCGCCAAACGTATTAATTCCAATGTGCGTGAACTGGAAGGTGCGCTGCGTCGGGTTATCGCCAGCGCCCGTTTCACGGGTTGCCCGATCGATATGAAATTCACCAAGGAAGCGTTACGCGATCTGCTCGCCTCGCAGGACAAGCTGGTCTCCATCGACAACATCCAGAAAACCGTTGCCGAGTACTTTAAAATACGGGTGGCTGATTTACACTCTGCACGGCGTACGCGCTCTATCACTCGCCCGCGCCAGATTGCCATGGCCCTGGCCAAAGAGTTGACCAGCCACAGCCTGCCGGAGATCGGCACGGCATTTGGTGGGCGCGATCACACGACAGTGATGCACGCCTGTCGCAAAGTTAACGAATTGAAAGAATCCGACATGCGTATTGCAGAGGACTACAGTAACCTGTGGAGAATACTGACAACATAATGTGGATAAACTGTGAATGAATTTGCGGCGCGAAAGTTTTCCGATATTATCCACAGCTGATCCACAGTTTACCGGTTACTTTCCTAACCCCCAAAACGTGTATCAACTATTTGAATATTATAGTATATCTTTTGTTATCAACCGGAAAACCGGTCACTAATAACTACAGCAAGATATATATAAAGGATATTTAATTAATATGAAATTCACGATTGACCGTGAGTCTTTGCTAAAACCCCTTCAGCAAACCATCGGTGTTGTTGAACGTCGACAGACGTTACCCGTACTGGGTAATTTACTCGTCGTTGCCGATCAGAAGGGATTGCAGATAGCCGCAACAGATCTGGAAGTCGAAATTCAGGCGGGTACCACGACTGTTGATGTCGAGGAGGGTGGTGAAATCACCTTACCGGCACGCAAACTGGTCGATATCTGCAAGGCGCTGCCAGAAAATGCGAAGCTTCAGTTTACGTTCAAGGATCAGAAGGCCCGGATTCGTTCCGGCAAAAGCCGCTTTACACTTTCAACCCTGCCTGCGGCCGATTTCCCCCTGGTGGAAGAAATCAGGAGCGACTGTCAATTTACCATTACGCAAAGCAAGCTCAGAGAACTTATCGAGCGTACCCAGTTCTCCATGGCGCAACAGGATGTACGTTATTACCTGAATGGCCTGATGCTGGAAATTGATAATGGTCTGCTGCGCGCAGTAGCGACTGACGGTCACCGGCTGGCCATGTGTGACATGGATGTGGATATTGCTATTAACGAATCCCGCCAGGTGATTGTGCCGCGCAAGGGTATCCAGGAATTGCAGCGCCTGCTGGAAAGCAGTGATGAACAGGTTCAGGTCGAAATCGGTACCAATCACATCCGCATCCGTACCGCTGACCTGAATTTTACTTCCAAGCTTGTCGACGGACGTTTCCCTGATTATGAGCGCGTGGTTCCCAAGGGTGGTGACAAGCTGGTTGTTGCTGATCGTGAACTATTGCGCCAGGCGCTATCCAGAACGTCCATTCTCTCAAACGAGAAATATCGTGGCATCCGCCTGAATATAGAGAAGAATTTCGTTAAAATTCAAGCACATAACCCTGATCAGGAAGAAGCTGACGAAGAATTTGAGGTAGATTACCAGGGTAGTGGACTGGAAATCGGCTTTAATGTGACGTACCTGCTGGATGTACTGTCATCCGTGCGCAGCGATAATGTGGAAATCACACTGAGTGATTCCAACAGCAGCTGCCTGATTAGCCAACCGGGGACTGAACAATATCTCTACGTGGTAATGCCCATGCGGTTGTAGCCATTTCGGCTGCAATTTGCATAACCAGCCTGACTTTGGCTGGTAACGCCTGATGCCCCTGAAATCCTTCTCGATTGACCGGTTCCGGAATATTGAATCGGCCAGTTTGCGCCTTGCCCCCCAAATCAATCTGTTCATCGGTGAAAACGCCGCCGGCAAGACCAGCCTGCTGGAAGCCTTGTTTGTACTGGCAAGAGCGCGATCATTCCGTACGCGTAACCTGGATAAAGTGATCCGTTCCGGTGAAGACAGTTTTCTGCTGGTCGCGAGTATGGGCCAGGAGGGGAAACGGGACATGCCTGTCGGAATGAGTCGTAGCGACAAAAAGCTGATTGCCCGTATCGATGGTAAACCGATAAAACGCCTGTCCGAACTGGCGGCCTTGTTTCCGGTGCAATGGCTGGGCGGTAACTTGCATCGCCTGATCGAGGAAGGCCCGGTGTTTCGGCGGCGCTATCTCGACTGGGGACTGTTTCACGTGAAACAAAGTTACATGCCGGCCTGGCAACGCTTTCAGAAATTACTCAAGCAGCGCAATGCAGCGTTGCGCAAAGGTCGGTCCAGCCAGGAAATCAATGCCTGGGATATTGAGCTGGCAGCCAGTGGTGAAGCGCTGCATCAGCTGCGCGAGAGCTATATTGCCGAGCTGGAAGCGGTAGTACTGCGGATTTGTCAGGAATTGCTGGTTTTACCAGGCATATTCCGTATGGCTTACCGGCGAGGTTGGGCGGCAGACCAGGACTATCGGGAGGCCCTGCAAGCCAGCCTTGTTAAAGACCGGGAGCAAGGATTTACGCGTATCGGCCCACAAAGAGCGGATCTGGCTTTTTACTACGATGATCGCCCTGTCAATGAACAGCTGTCGCGCGGTCAGCTGAAGTTGCTCGTTACCGGGCTGAGGGTAGCCCAGGCCCAGCTGCTCAAACAGGAAGTCTCTCAAACCAGCCTTTTCCTGATGGATGATCTCGGTGCCGAACTGGACAGGGAGAACCAGCTACGCGTCTTGCGTCTGCTGCAATCCATAGAAGCCCAGGTATTTGTGACAGCAATCAGCGAGCCGGTGGAATCCGGCTGGAATAGCGAACAGATGCGACGGTTTCACGTGAAACACGGCGGAGTTACAGAGGTGTTATAATCAACCGTCAATCCCCGGATGCAGTCACTTATGAGTAAAGAACCCAGTTACGATTCCTCCAATATCAAGGTTCTTAAAGGTCTTGATGCCGTTAGAAAGCGGCCTGGCATGTACATTGGTGACACCGACGACGGTACCGGGCTGCACCATATGGTGTTTGAAGTCGTCGATAACTCTATCGACGAGGCGCTTGCGAATTACTGCTCGGAAGTGACGGTTACGCTGCACAGTGATGATTCTGTCACCATCACTGACGATGGCCGCGGCATTCCGGTCGATATCCATCCAGAAGAAGGGCGCTCGGCGGCTGAAGTCATCATGACGGTGCTGCATGCCGGCGGTAAATTCGACGATAACTCATACAAAGTATCCGGCGGTCTGCACGGGGTAGGTATTTCCGTGGTCAATGCGTTGTCAGAAAAACTGATCATGACTATCCGCCGCGAAGGCAAAATCCACTACCAGGAATACATTGACGGCGAGCCGCAGGAACCACTGAAAGTCATCGGTGATTCAGACCAGACCGGCACGGAAGTTCGCTTCAAACCCAGCTCGAAGATTTTCACCGACACTAAATTCCACTATGATATTCTCTCTAAGCGCTTGAGAGAGCTATCTTTTTTGAATTCAGGCGTACGCATCAAGCTGACTGATGAACGTACCGACAAACAGGATGTTTTTGAATACCAGGGTGGTATCCGGGCCTTTGTCGAGCACCTGAACAAGAATAAGACGCCGCTGCACCCCACGGTTTTCTACTTCACCGGCCAGAAAGATGGTGTCGGTGTCGAAGTTGCCATGCAGTGGAACGACTCCTACCAGGAAAATATTTTCTGCTTTACCAACAATATTCCGCAGCTTGATGGTGGTACCCACCTGGCGGGTTTTCGCGCGGCACTGACGCGCACCCTGAACCAGTACATGGAAAAGCAGGTCACCAAGAAAAACAAGGTTAATACCACGGGTGATGATGCGCGCGAAGGTCTGACGGCTGTGCTGTCGGTCAAGGTGCCGGATCCCAAGTTCTCCTCGCAGACCAAGGAAAAACTGGTGTCATCCGAGATAAAGGGCATTGTGGAATCCACGGTCTCCGACAAGCTTGATAGCTATCTCCTTGAAAATCCAACAGATTCAAGGGCTATCGTAGATAAAATACTGGAAGCGGCAATGGCTCGCGAGGCGGCCCGCAAGGCGCGTGAAATGACCCGTCGCAAGGGTGCGCTGGATATTGCCGGTCTGCCCGGCAAGCTGGCAGACTGCCAGGAGCGCGACCCTTCACAATGCGAACTGTACCTGGTGGAGGGTGATTCCGCGGGCGGTTCCGCCAAGCAGGGTCGTGATCGCCGTACCCAGGCTATCCTGCCACTCAAGGGCAAGATTCTTAATGTGGAAAAAGCCCGCTTCGACAAAATGCTGTCATCCGTCGAGGTGGGTACCCTGATAACAGCGCTCGGTTGCGGTATCGGCCGTGATGAGTTCAATATCGAAAAACTGCGTTATCACCGCATCATCATCATGACTGACGCCGACGTTGACGGCTCACATATCCGCACGCTGCTGTTGACGTTCTTCTACCGCCAGATGCGCGCGTTAATTGAAAAAGGCTACATTTATATTGCTCAGCCACCGCTGTATAAAACCAAAAAAGGCAAGCAAGAACAATATGTTAAGGATGATGCCGCGTTGCAGGAATACCTTCTGCAAATGGCCCTGGACAAGGCCAACCTGCACGTGAATTCGGAAGCGCCGGCACTCAATGGCCCGGCGCTGGAGGCGCTTGCCAGTCAGTACATGGCAGTGATGGCTGCAATACAGCGCCTGTCGCGCCGTTACAGCGCCGCTGTGCTGGAACGTATCCTGTATATGCCGGCACTGGAAGAAGTCGACCTGCACGATATGAGCAAGGTCGAATCCTGGTGCGGTGAGTTGCAGGAGCGGATCAACGCCTGCCAGAAAGCCGGTGAGCACTTTACGGTGCAGGTGGAGAAGGATGAGGATCACGAAGGTTTCACCATCAAGCTGCTTAAGATGACGCACGGCATTACTTCCAGTGAGCAACAGATACCCAGCGAATTTTTCGCCAGCGCAGAATACGGCCGCATGGTGGTGTTGAGCGAACAGCTGGATGGCCTGCTCAGTGATGATGCCTATGTACAGCGTGGCGAGAAACAGAAAAAGATCACCAGCTTCAGGCAGGCCATAGAATGGTTAATGGATGAAGCCAAACGCGGCCAGCACATCCAGCGCTACAAAGGTCTGGGTGAAATGAATCCGGACCAGTTGTGGGATACCACCATGAACCCGGAAACACGCCGCATGCTGCAGGTGCAGATCGAGGACGCGGTTGCTGCCGATGAAATCTTCACCACCCTGATGGGTGACCAGGTCGAACCGCGGCGTGACTTTATCGAAAGCAATGCGCTGTCTGTTTCAAATCTTGATGTGTAGAGCCTGTAGCTAACAGCCCTGGCTGACTGATTCCAGCTTCTCCGGCTGTGCATCATCCAGCGGGCCCGGTTTTGCAAGACCATAACCTTGCGCGTAATCGACGCCCAGTTCGAACAGTCGTTTCAGGATAGCCTTGTTTTCCACAAACTCCGCGATTGTTTTCATACCCATCACCTGCCCGATCTGGTTAATGGCGCTTACCATTGCGGCATCAATCGGATCATCAACCATGTCCCGCACAAACTGACCATCGATCTTCAGGTAATCCACCGGCAGATTTTTCAAATAGCCGAACGATGACAGGCCACTGCCAAAATCGTCCAGTGCAAACAGGCAACCCAGCGCCTTCAGTTCTTCGATGAACACCGCCGCCTGTGCAAGATTGGCGACGGCCACCGTTTCCGTGACTTCGAAACAGATCTGCTCCGGGCTTATCGAAAATGTTGCAAACTGTTCCTTGATGAAATTGAGAAAACCTTCTTCATTGATACTGCAACCGGATAGATTGACGGTAGTGATCAACTGAGCATCCAGGCATCCGTTCTTGCTGTCCCTGGCGAGCTTCACGAACAGGTTACGGATTACCCAGCGATCAATCGCCGGCATGAGGTTATAGCGTTCTGCTGCCGGGATGAACTGGTCAGGTGCGATGATCTCACCTTGCTCATCCAGCATTCTTACCAGTATTTCCTGCATCGATACAGCGGTCCCGGGCCCGTCTACCGGGACAATTGGCTGGCAATACAGGACAAACCGATCCTCTTGCAGCGCCCGGGTAATACGGGCCACAGAGTGCATTTCACGGTGTCTGAGCGCCATCTGATCATCGCTTTCCTGGTACAGGTGTACCCGGTTGCGCCCCATGTCCTTGGCGGCATAACAGGCGATATCGGCTGCCGCGAGCACTTCGTTCCTGGAGGCGTTGGCACGCTTTATTGCAACAACGCCGAGGCTTGCGCCGACCCTGAAGGTTTGCTTCTCCCACACGAAACAGTAATCCTCAATAGTTTCACGCACCAGGTTGGCGATACTGACCGCTTTGCGCACCGGGCAATCTTTCAGAAAAATAGCAAATTCATCACCGCCCAGCCGGGCCAGCGTATCGGAGCCACGGATTATTTTCGTCAGCACGGCTGACAGTTGCCGCAATAACTGATCACCGGCGACATGACCACAGGTATCGTTAATAACCTTGAACTGATCAAGGTCCATGTATAAAAGGGCATGCTCGACCTCTACCCTGCGTGCCAGTTTGAGTTCCCGGTCGAGGCATTGCTCAAAGGCATGGCGGTTTGCCAACCCTGTTAAAGTATCGTGCGTTGAATTCCAGAGCAGCTTTTGTTCGGATGTTTTGCGCTGAGAAATATCCGTATGTGATCCCGCAATCCGGATTGGAACATCCTGGTCAGAGAGTAGCACCAGGCCCCGGCACTCCACCCATTTCAATTCTCCACTCCTGGTTGTCAATCGATACTCGACGTTGAATGACTGGCTCGCACCCGTCATACACTCAGTCCATGCGTGCAGTATTTCGCCGAGATCATTCTCGTGAATCACACGTTGCCATGAACGGAAGCTGTCTTCGAATTCATCTTCTGCATACCCCAGCATGGCCTTCCAGCGCTCGGAGAAATAGATCTGCCCGGTTTCCAGATTGTAGTCCCAGATGCCGTCACTGGTGCCACGGGAAATCAGTGCGAACCGTTCTTCATTTTTGCGCAACGTTTCCTCCACTTCTTTACGCTGCGTGATATCACGGAGAATAACCACGGATCCAAACTCGTGGTCAAAATCATCATGTATGGGGGACCTGGAGACATCCACGTAAAGTGCTTCACCTGTTCCGGAAAGCAGGCGATATACATTTCCTGTTGCTGGTGAACCCTGTTCAGCTTTCACCTCGGTTTCAAGCACAAGCACATCATCCAGCAAATGTCCCAGCACATCCTCTTCATCCTGCCCGATAAGTTGTTGGGCCTGCCTGTTAAGATAACTGACCTTGCCAGTGGCATTGGTCGTAATTACAGCATCACCGATCGATTCAAAAGCCACCTTCGCAATCAGGGCCTGCTCAGCCATTGCTGTTTTGCGAACCACGAAGCGTATAATTGCGAAACCAATCAGGGCAGATGAAACTATCAGCAAGCCCATGACCAGCGCTGTATCGCGATCATTCCTGCGCGACAACGCCACGGAATTTTTTACTTCCAGCTCCTGGTTATCCAGCATTTCATTCAGCAAGGACAACATTTTTTGCTGCCTCGGAATCGCCTTGTCCTTGAGCAAAGCACTGGCTTCTTTTTTGCGGTCCTCTAACAGTAATTCGACCACCTGGACCTGCAAGGGGGCTGATACTTCCGCCAGCGTCCTCAGCGTTTGAAAGAATTCCCGTTCTCGCGGGGACGCCAGTAATTTGGACAGGGCATCGCGATTAATAACATACTGTGTCGCGAGTTCGTTAAAGTGGAGATACTCCCTGTCACGCTTGAACGGATCATCCATAATCGCCATGCGCAACAGGCTCACTGACCGTTCACGAACACTGGAGTACATCATCATCACAAGGTGAGTTTTGTGTGTCTGCTTGTTTACCAGCTGTGCTGAATCCTGCATGATTTGCGTCATCTGCGAGTAGCCGATCAGAATGACGACCAGCATGAGCACCATGACCGCGCTGAACCCGCCGACGATGAAATACTTTGATTTGTCCGAAAACATAAGGTAACCGGGCGCCCCCTGCTGGAACCGATAACTAATTGATAACAATATGCTTATCTATCGGCGCAGCATCGGCTAACTGAATGCGTGCCGCCCCGGGTACGGAACTGTTTCAAGTCACTGTTTTGTATTGTTTAATATTGCAGAACCTGAACAGGCCCGACAGGTACCCTGTTAATTATTCAGCAGAAAAGCCGATAGAGGTGTAAACGTGAGTTTCATCTCCGATCAACAGGTTTTCTGGTAAACAGCAGTGTTGCGAATAGTCGTAATGAATACAAAAGGCGGTTGCGGGAAAACTACCGTTGCCACCAACCTTGCCAGCTACTGCATATCACAGGGCCTTGCCACGGATCTGTTCGACTATGATGTCCAGGGATCCAGCTCGCACTGGCTGAAAGCGCGAGCCGGGGATTTGCCTGCAATCCGTGGCGTTGCTGCACATAAACCGCCCGAGGCCGGTATAACGCGTTCCTGGCAATTACGAATTCCCGCACAAACACGCTATGTCATCCAGGATACACCGGCCGGTCATGTGGGCTTTGATCTTGTCGATCGTGTTAACGAGTCGGATATAATCCTGGTCCCCGTATTACCCTCAGCAATAGATATACATTCCACAGCAAACTTCATACGTGATTTACTCCTGGTCGGCAAAGCCCGCGCAAGGAATAAACGCATTGCAATTATTGCCAACAGAACCCGCGTTCGTACCCGTTCCCTGAATACGCTGGAACGCTTCCTGAGCAACCTGGATATACCTGTCATCGCGCATGTGCGGGATACCCAGAATTATGTACGTGCTGCGGAGCAGGGCATCGGTGTCTGCGAACTTGCAGATCGTACCGCGCAAAAGGATATCGCCCCGTGGGAAAGTATCCTGAACTGGATTCAGCAATACGATAATGAAACAGATGCCGGCCCCGCATCGGTGACACTCCCTGTTTCTGTCTGAATAGCACAAAGACACACACCATCCCTGTGTAACGATAGCCACAGACATTGTTTGTGCCAGGCGTTATTTTGTCTGCGCACTTGTTGAATAGTGACGATGTTTTTAACTGACCCGATAAGGATGTTGAGCAAATGTTAAACAACGCGCGTTTTCTGTCCGGATTTTATCTGTTAACAGCCGTGTTTTTTTTAGCCCTGGTAACGACACAGGTTCATGCTGATAAAAAATCACGGCTCCCGGTGGACAGGCTTAGCGACGGTTTGTCGATCATGGTGCTGGGATCGGGTGGCCCGGTAGCAACGAACAAGCGTGTCAGTTCCGGTTACCTGATATTTACTGACGGCAAACCCCGCATATTGATGGATGTCGGTGGTGGCGTTTTTCATCGTATAGGACAGTCCGGTGCGAACATTGGTGGTCTCGAGAATATCTTGTTCACACACCTGCACATGGATCACAACGGCGGTATGACACCTGTCCTGGCCATGTCATTTTTCCATAACATGGCCGCCGGCATTGAACGTACCGCACCGTACAGGTTTGTCGGTCCTGCAGAAAATACGGCTTCACCTTTTCCCTCGACGACCGAGTATCTTGATGGTCATTTTTCTGCGGACGGTGGTCTGGAGCGTTACCTGGCGGGCTTCCCGCCGGTTCTCGGTGCGGGAACCTTTAGTTACGAAGTCCAGAGTGTGGCGGCTGATACAACGTTACCCATGTCGGTGGTTTTCAGTGAGGATGACGGGCTGGTTGTAAAAGCTGTCGCCGTTAACCACGGCCCGGTACCTTCGCTGGCTTATCGCATCGAGTATCGTGGGAAGAGCATTGTTTACAGCGGGGATACCACTTCCAGAACCGACAACATGATTGCGCTGGCCCAGGATGCAGACTTGCTGATATATGATACCGCTATACTTGACGATACACCGCCACCCTTTATCAACCTGCACACAACACCTGTGCGTATCGGGGAAGTTGCAGTTGCAGCGGGCGTGAAAAAATTAATACTGTCGCATATCACCGGCATCACTGAACCGAACCTGCATTCGATCAAACATGTAATACGCAACCAGGGTTTCGGTGGCCGTATCAGCGTGGCCCGGGATCTGGCTGTTATCAATCTGCATCATGATTGAATAAAGCAGTCTCTATGAGTGACGAGGAGCGGCTGGCAACTTCTCCAAAAGCGACTGCACTTCAGTTTTTAGCTGTGCTCATAAGAAAACTTCCTCTATGCATTTAAGCACATAACGACCAAGCCACCTGGCGCTTTTGAGCGCAGCGAAAAAGCGGTCAAGTGCAGCGCCTTGTTCTACGTGAATTTACACTGTACACTATTGTGTACATGTACATTAATGAGGTTTATTGTCATGAAAGCACTTAGCTACACCGCCCTTAGAAATACGCTGGCTAAAACCATGGAAAAAGTCTGTGAGGACCACGAACCTATTGTTATTACACGGAAAAGTGAAGGCGCCGTTGTAATGCTCTCTCTCGAGGACTATGAGTCTCTTGAGGAAACCACCTACCTGCTGCGAAGCCCAAAAAACGTTAAACGGCTCTTTGAATCCATTTCTCAGCTCGAGGCAGGCAAAGGAGTCGAAAAGGACCTGAACGAGTGAAACTCATATTCTCGGAGCACGCCTGGAACGATTACCTTTACTGGCAAAAAAGCGATAAAAAAACGCTAAAGCGTATAAACCTGTTGATAAAAGATGTGCAACGTTCTCCATGTGAAGGTATCGGTAAACCAGAACCATTAAAACATGCCCTATCTGGCTACTGGTCTCGGCGCATCAATGATGAGCATCGCTTCGTCTACAAAGTAAGCGATGACGCTATGTTCATCGCTCAACTCCGGTACCACTACTAACTAGTGTCCGTCCATAAACGCTAACGCAATGAAAAAGAATAGAAAGCGCGGCGTGTTTAAATGAAAAGTTCCGGTGATTTTTGCTATCCTTTTTTTCAAGCGACTGAAAACAAAGGAAACACAAAAACCACCGGAGGT
>JAJRTU010000070.1 GCA_024278135.1 Gammaproteobacteria bacterium | reverse complement strand
GCACAGCACGACAAATTCAGGAAAGGGCGGAAAAGTGGCTGGCGAAACAGGACTACATCAAGACGATGATCTGTTCAGTCACGCAGCCGGAAGTCCTGCCGGTTTTACGGGAAGTGCTGAAAGACTGATACCGCTTTCCGGTCCCGTTCTTTTTCGCTGATCGAACTGAGGGTCGTTCCTGTATTGCGGGATGTACAGACATAACAGATATAGATGAATCGCGTATATGCATTGTAGAAACCACCGGGCTTACATGAAGGGATCGTGCAATATCGCGAACAAAAGCGAGCAGCCATTTTGTCAGTAGATAATATCACCTATCAGGACTCGACCACGGTCACGGGCGGGAGTTTGCAGGACATCAGGCCGGAGCAACAGCAGGGGGCCCTGAAAGGTGCGCAGATTCTTGCCCGCTGTCTGCAGCTGGAAGGTGTGGAAGTGATTTTCGGTTATCCCGGTGGCGCCAACCTGGAAATATTTGATGTGTTGCCGCAATTTGGTATTCAGTGTATCCGGGTGGAGCATGAACAAGGTGCGGCCCACGCTGCTCAGGGATATGCCCGTGCCAGCGGCAAAGTCGGTGTTTGTCTGGCCACCTCCGGCCCCGGGGCCACCAATCTGGTGACCGGCATTGCTGATGCGAACAGCGACTCGACCGGCATTGTCGCCATCACCGGCAATGTTCCCTCACACCTGCTGGGGAAAAACGCCTTTCAGGAAGTGGACATCGTCAGTGTCACCCGGCCCATTACCAAACGTAATTATCTGATTGAGCGGGTCAGTCACATTCCTGAAGTGGTACGCGAGGCCTTTGCCCTGGCTGGCGGCAATCGTCCCGGACCGGTATTGATCGACATCCCCAAGGATATTCAGCAACACTATCCCAGGGATCCTGAAGGTAATTATTCGCCACCGCGTATGCCGGCACGTATTGAAGCGGCGGAGGCGGAGATTGGCGGTCTGAGCGACAATCAACTGCAGGAATGTCTGCGTCTGATTGACGAAGCGCAACGGCCTGTCATTTATGCAGGTGGTGGCATTGTGTCATCTCAAAGTGAAGCGGCCTTGCTGGCACTGGCGGAGAAACTATATTGCCCGGTGACGACCACGTTGATGGGTCTGGGTGCTTTCCCGCCGGGACATCCCCTGTCCCTGCATGTGCTGGGCATGCATGGCAGTAAAGTTGCCAATGTTGCTGTGAATGAGGCGGATCTGGTACTGGCCCTGGGCGTGCGTTTCGATGATCGGGTCACCGGCAAGGTGAGTGAATTCATCCGCGAGGGCAAGATTATTCACATTGATATTGACCGGGATGAACTGAACAAGAACAAAACCGTCACATTGCCCATTTGTGCTGATATAAAACAGGCCCTGCAACAATTATCAGATGCTGTTGACGGCAAAGAGGCAGGCGACTGGAATACTTACCTGACAACACTGCGGGAGGACTTTCCTTTTGCCGTTCCTGACAGCGACGCGATTAAACCACAATATGCGATTCGCCTGCTCAGCGACATCACCCGGGGAGAAGCGATCATCAGTCTCGGTGTGGGTCAACATCAAATGTGGGCCATGCAATACTACCAGCCGGCCCACAGTCGCTCGGTCTTATCCAGTTCCGGTTTTGGCACGATGGGCTATGGTCTGCCCGCGGCCATCGGTGCCAGGATCGCCTGTCCTCATCGACAGGTCATTGATATCGATGGAGACGGCAGTTTGAACATGACCGTGCATGAACTCAGCACCTGTCATCGCTACGGCATCGGCGTCAAAGTGGTGATCATCAATAACCAGTGGCTGGGCATGGTCAGACAGTGGCAGGATATGATTTACGACGGTCACCGAGCCTGCTCGGCGCTCTCTGATCCGCTGATGGAAGTCAAACCTGCCGGGGACAGGGATATTTACCCGGACTTTCCCGCTATCGCCCGGGGCTACCGGATCAAGGCGGAACGGGTCACGGAAAAAGATCAACTGGAGGCCGCATATGCGCGTATGTTAAGCGATCCTGATGAACCTTATTTGCTCGACATCATTGTTGAGGCTGACGAAAATGTCTATCCGATGATCCCGGCCGGGGCCAGTTACCGGCAGATTATCATGGGCGATGATGATCAGAACACCGGCTCCAAAACGGATCAGGGCGCCAATATTTAAGAAAGAAGCGGATGTATCGTGGAAGAAAATATCGGCCATACCGGCGAATGCGCTGTGCAGGTTTCAATAAAATACGAATCAGATGAAAGTGGATTTCTGCATTATCGGCGGTGGCATTGCCGGCCTGTCCATCGCCAGCGAACTGGCCCGGCATGCCGATGTGCTGGTTCTGGAAAGAGAAGCGGATCCGGCCTTTCACACCACCGGGCGCTCGGCCGCGCTGTATTCGGAATTAACGGCACAGTCCACGGCGCTGGCCCTGTCCCGCCTGTCCCGTCCCTTCCTGCTGAAGCCCCCCGCCGGGTTTTGTGACCATCCCCTGCATAATATTATCGGCTGCATATTCACGGCGAGCGATGATGAAGCCGGACACATTCAGACCCTGGCCGCCAAACTGGAATGCGCAGAGGTTCTGGATATCGATCAGATGCTGGCACGGGTCCCTGTATTGCGTACCGGCGAACAGCACATTACTTCCGGCCTGCTGGAGAAAGAGGCATTTAGAATAGATGTCGGCGCACTGGTGCAGGCCTATCGCAGGCAGATCAGGCGAAATGGCGCTACGCTGCGCTGTGGTGCTGAAGTGATGGGCCTGATGCGGGAAAAAGAAGCCTGGTGGGTGGCACTTGCCGACGGGGACAGTGTCAGTGCCCGGCGTATTGTGAATGCGGCCGGTGCCTGGGGTGATGTGATTGCGACCAGGGCCAACGTGGCTGCGCTCGGTCTGAGCCCGCTCCGGCGTACCATGATTGTTTTTGACGGCCCGCCTGCATTGGATTGCAGTCAGTGGCCTGCGGTCGGCAGCATCACCGGGGCCTATTATTTTCTGCCGGAAGCGGGGAGATTAATGGGTTCATCGGCGGACGAAGTGGCATCGCCACCCTGTGATGCACAGCCGGAGGAATATGATATCGCGCTGGCGGCACACAATATCGAAAGTGCCACGACACTCGAGATCAGACAGATACGCCATAAGTGGGCCGGTCTGCGGACCTTTGCGCCGGACAGGCAAGTGGTGGCCGGTTACGCCGGAGACAGCCCCGGTTTTTTCTGGTTTGTCGGGCAGGGAGGGTTCGGCATACAGACGGCCCCCGCGGCTGCACGAGCGGCTGCTTTGCTCGCCATGGAAGAACCATTACCCCCGGCATATGAGCATGCCGGTGTGACGGCGGCGACCCTGTCGCCGCAACGATTCACCACCTTATGAGAGGAAAGATTCGCGGGCAAGGTTTATCCGACCATCCCATCTCACCTTTTCGATGGCGTGGCTCCTGGCGTGTCAGTCGGTATAAATATCGCTGAATTGCTCCCGAAGTGTTTTTTTCTGTACCTTTCCCATTGCATTGCGCGGCAGCGCATCCACAAAGCATATCTGTTTCGGCTGTTTGAAAGCGGCCAGTGTTGTTTTCAGCCGGGTGCGTATTCGCTCTGCACTCAGCCCCGGTGATTTCCTGACGACAACTGCGGTCACCGCTTCGCCAAAGTCGGCGTGTGCGATACCGATCACTGCGGATTCCCGCACGCCGTCAATGGCATCGATGGCCAGTTCCACTTCTTTCGGGTAGACGTTGTAGCCGCCGGAGATCACCAGATCTTTCGCCCGGCCCACAATCGAAATCCGGCCCCCGGCATCCATCGTCGCGATATCGCCGCTGATAAAATAGCCGTCGTCAGTAAAATCTTCGGCGGTCCTTTCCGGCATGCGCCAATACCCTTTGAACACATTCGGTCCTTTCAACTCCAGTATACCGGCTTCGCCTGCAGCGGCTTCATTGTGCCGCTCACCGGCAATTCGAACCTGAATGCCCGGCAGGGAAAAACCAACGCTGTCGGCAACACGTTCTCCAGAACAGGGGTTCGAGCTGATCATCAGCGCTTCCGTCATGCCGTAGCGTTCTAGAATACGATGTCCGCTGCGTTGTTCGAAGTTGTCGAAAGTCTCTTTCAACAATGGCGCGGAACCGGAAATAAACAGGCGCATGTTCGCGCACAGTGCCCGGTCGAATTCCGGATCGGCGAGCAGGCGTGTATAGAAAGTCGGTACACCCATCATTACCGTTGTCTGTGGCAGCGCAAGCTTGATCGAATTGACGTCAAACTTCGGCAGAAAAATCACTTTGGAAGCATTCAGCAGGGCGCAGTGCAAGGCAACAAACAGGCCATGGACATGAAAGATGGGCAGGGCATGCAGCAGTACATCGCCGGCCTGCCAGCGCCAGCAGCGATGCAGCGTCAGCGCATTGGATGCCAGGTTATCGTGTGACAACATGGCGCCCCGGGCGCGTCCGGTCGTCCCCGAGGTGTACAGGATGCAGGCGATATCATCGGCACGGCAGGCTTCAATACCCTGCGCGACCTTCGTATCGGCCAGCCGGTCCATCAGCGAGCCCCCACCCTGTGCATTGAGCGACAGGACCTGCGGCACCTTGTATTTCGATGCCATCTCCGAGACGGTTGCCAGGGACGGTGGAGTGCAAACGATGAGTCGGGGTTCGGCGTCTGCAATAAAATAAGCAAGCTCATCGGCAGTGTAGGCCGTGTTCAGCGGGATGAAAATAACACCGGCACGCAGACAGGCCAGGTAAAGGACTACCGCCTCCGCGGATTTATCCACCTGCACGAGCAGGCGTTCACCCTTGTGCAGCCCGAGTTGTTGAAACAGGCTGACTATTTTGCCGCTCTGCCGATCCAGATCCGCGTATTTAAACCGGCCTCTATCATGCTGAAGAAAAACGGCCTGCGGATCGGAGGGAAAACGTGAGCGGAACAGTGAATATAAATTCATCGGATCATATGGGCGGACAGGAACGGATGTGAATAAAGAGAGTGGTCTATCGATCGCGAATCTCAGTTGAATGATATTTCAATTGCGCAGGGTGTCGTGTTCACAGTTTTCTTATATCGACGAAACTGCCACTGGTGAAATCGCGTAATTTCGGTACTAGTTTCAGTATAAGTTCGGCCACATCCGTCGGTGTCTGCATTTTATCAGTGCCGCGCGCATCACGAAATTTCTGCACAGAGGGAAAGTCTTCGACCGACACGATGGACTCATCACGTAGATACGCCTGCATGGCGGTGTCGACCAGGCCGGGCACGAGGGAAACGAAGTGCGTTTCAGGAAAATCCATTGCATATAATTGAATCAGTTCTTTAAATAATCCCTTGGACAGCGAATAAGCTCCCCAACCCCTGTAAGGGTTCACGGCGACACCTGATGATATGGCCACAGTCTGTTCAACATGTACGTCATTATTGAACAGCCAGTCAAGGATGATTTTATTGGCCCAAACATTGACATCCATAACCTTCGTAATGGATTCCACCGGGGTTTGAGACAATTCACGAATCTCGCCGAGAACGCCGGCGTTGAGAAATACACAGTCAATATGTTTCACGTTCAGCAGCATGGTTTCAAGAGCAGGTGTTATTTTCGAATGCTCGGCAAGATCACATTGAATGTCATGCAGATCACCAGACAGTCCATAACAACCACGACGACTCAATCCATATACAGACCAGCCAAGCTCCAGAGCGCGTTCGCTCAATGCGCGGCCCAGGCCGCTGCTGTTTCCCGTTATGAATACAGTTTTATGCATAGCTTAAATGTGGAACTGTTATTGTGGAATATGAGGGTAGCATGTATCAGCGTGCCATTTTACAGCGCCACCTTAATTAGTTAAATAAAACAGTTCACAATTGAGTAAAATAACAGGGGCGAAAAATGATAATCAGCTGGGTTGCTTATAGTGAGATGACCACTTGAGTGGAGATGAAAAACATGCATAAAAGTAACGTCGTTGTAGTGGGTTCAGGAACTATAGGAGCTTCCCTTGCACTCATCTGTGCAATCCACGGCTGGACGACCTGCCTTGTCGGCCGCCAACAAAAATCTCTCGAAACTGCCAGAGATCGGGTTCAACGAGCCTGGAACGAACTGGCCGGAGCGGAATTAATGTCTGCTGGCAGCAGTGACTGGTCGGAACGGCTTGAATACACGCTTGATTTAAGTGCTGCCTGCCAACAGGCCGAGGTTGTACTTGAGGCGATTAATGAAGACATCAATGCCAAACAAGAACTATTCCTGCAAATTGAGCAGTTGGTTCCTGATAAAACTGTTTTGGCCAGTTCCACTTCCGGCTTACCTGTTAATGACATTGCAAAATTATGCAAAAACAAGGAGCGTATCGCTGTTGCACATTTTGCCAACCCTCCGCATTTAATGCCAACAGTTGAAGTTGTTCCCGGCACACATACTTCCCCGGATTGCATGAATACTCTATGTACATTCGTGGAAAGCCTGAAAAAGACTGCTATTAGACTGAAAAGGGATATTCCTGGACATCTGTTTAACAGAATTCAGTTTGCCATGTTGAGAGAAGCGATGGCGCTGGTAAGAGATGATGTGGCCAGTGCTGAAGACATAGATAATGTTGTAAAACAGGGCCTGGCTTTGCGCCTGGCTGCTGAAGGTCCATTACAGCAGATGGACCTGGCCGGTCTTGATCTGGTTTGCAGTGTTAGTGAATATTTATTTCCTGAGCTGGATGTATCCAGGGACCCGCAGTATCTGCATCAATTACTTTCAATGGATTACCATGGCAGTGTCAACGGGAAAGGTTTTTACAACTGGACAAAAGAGGAAGCGGACAGGGTTATAGACAAACGTAACCAGGAAGTCATAAGACATCTGAAACAGATGCAGGTGTAGAACATTCTAATTAAAACCAAATACAATCAAACCTGCAATAACCAATAGAACCAGCGTTACTGCAAATAATTTGCTCCTGGCATTAAGACCTGTCGGCGCATCGACAGAGAACGCTTCCGGTTTTGGTGATCCCTCCATTATATTGTCCTCGGAAGCCGATCCTGATTTTACTAAATCAGCAAAGGAACTGAAAAACCGGGTGGCAAAGTGTCTGGCAGTACCATCAACCAGCTTCACGCCAATCTGTGCGAGCCTTCCACTCACCGAGACAGTAGCATCATAATTCAGGACGGTTTTATTATTACCCACATCATCCAGTGTTATCAATGCTTCTCCTTTAGCTGAACCTGCACTGCCACCACTGCCTGTACCCACCAGTTTATAACTAACTGGAGACTGAATATCCACCATCGACATTTGGCCGTTAAAGCGGGTCTTAATGGGGCCGACTTTAGCCAGGATGGTTATTTCAAACTGATTATCTCCATTTTGATCAAATCTCTCACAGCCTGGAATACACTGTTTGAGTATTTCGTGATCAGTAATCTTTTCCCATAAAGTATTACGGTCCAGATCCAGTTCATGTTGTCCTGTAATTTTCATTATTCAGCCAGCTATAGATGTTTAGTATGAAAATATCTCAGTGAATATCCCGTGTCAGGCCAATATTGACCTGGGATCTTCCAGAAGTGTTTTAAATTTATTCAGAAATTGTGCGGCAACGGCACCATCAATAAGCCGATGATCAGCCGACATACTACATGTCATTACCTTGCGGATCGCTATATTGTCATCCACCACTACCGGTGTTTTCTGTATTTTCCCCAAAGCCAGAATACAAGCTTCGGGTGGATTAATAATCGCATAAAATTTATCAATGTTGTACATGCCCAGGTTTGATACAGTGAGGCTGGCGTTCCCCAGTTTGGATAAGGGCAAGCGGTTACTTTTTGCAAGCCCAATTAATTCATTGGCTTCTCTGTCTATATGGGACAGGTCTTTTTTATCGACGTCTGCGATAACAGGAACGATAAGACCATCATCTACCGCTACAGCAACCCCTATATTACAGTTGTAACGTTGTACTATTTTATCTTTCATCCATGTGGTATTTATTTTTGGGATCTTTTTCATGGCCAATGCTGCAGCCTTAATAAAGAAAATATTCAATGACAGGCCGGGTAATTCTCCGGTTTGTGCCAGATTGGCTTTCAGATCAAGTAATTTATCGAGTGTGATTCTTATATCAAGATAATAATGTGGAATATCTCTTTTTGACTCAAGCAGGCGATTGGCGATGGCACTGCGCATTGGTGAAACATCGATGAATATATTATTTTCATCGACATTATCAACATTGGCTTCAGCAGAAGTCTGCAGTCCGGACGAGGCAGACTTTTCAGCGATGTAGCTGATCACATCAGCCCTGGTAATTCTTCCTTTTGGTCCGCTTCCCGGGACGAGTTTTAAATCGACACCCGCCTCATCAGCAGCCCGTCTTGCCCCGGGACTGGTTTTTAACTGTAACTGACTGGAGTTTTTGGATGTATTCTCTTTGATTTTGTTCGCAGTGATCTGGTCTTCAATCCCGGTCTCGGGTGTTTCTTCGCTGCATTCTTTCAGTGTATCAGTGGATTCACCTTCCTTGAGGAGGAAGCCCATTGTGGCGTTTACAGAAATATCTGTATCTGGTTCTGATATCAGGATCTTGGCAAGATAGCCGTCAATTGTTGCTTCAATTTCAGCAACGGCTTTGTCGGTTTCCACTTCCGCGATGGGCTGGCCTGATACCACCTTATCCCCTTCACTTGCCAGCCATTGAATCAACTTCCCACTTTCCATTGTCGAAGAAAACGCAGGCATAGTTATTTTTGTCGGCATGGATGTTCTGTCTGCTTGGTTAAACGCGTGAAAGAAGGGCCAGGTTTTATATTCTGGCGTCTTGAATGAGCTTCCATAAACGATCAGGGCGCATAGGCAGTTCGGTTATCTCAATATGTAAATGTGT
>JAJRTU010000069.1 GCA_024278135.1 Gammaproteobacteria bacterium | reverse complement strand
TGTTATGGCGGCCAGGGAGCCGATAATTTTATTCATGGTTCTCTCCTGTAGATATTTTATTTATAGCTCTTCCCGTCGCTTTTGCGGTACTCCTGGCTCATATGACCGCCTGGAGGCTTGCGAGTTTCGGCTGGAGTAAACAGACCCTAGTGCAGCCCTTCAATATAGTCGGCCAGGGCGGTAATCTCGACATCTGTCATTTTGCCGGCGATACTGCGCATAACGTTGTTGAGATCATTGGCACGCGCTTTGGATCTGAAGGCCTTGAGTTGAGCAGCGGTGTATTCGGCAAACTGTCCGCTGATAGAGGGGTATTTCGCTGCCGGATTGCCTTTGCCATTGGGGCCATGGCAGGCCATGCAGGCAGCCAGACCAGTGGCGGCATCGCCGGCCCGGTAAAGTCTTTCACCCGTTTCCAGGTACTCACTGGAGCTTGTGCCGATGGTGCCTTTCAGACTTTTATAATAGGCTGCAATGTTACTGATATCTTCATCATTCAATGCCGCCGCCATCGGGGCCATCACCGCATTTTTGCGGCTGTTTGACTTGAAGTCATGTAACTGTTTTTCGGTATATTCAGCATGCTGTCCAGCGAGCCGTGGTTGCATGGGCAGGGCCTCAACACCGTTGCCGTCCGGCCCGTGGCAGGCGGCACAGAGCATTGATTTTTTTTCTCCCGCGGCGATATCGCCATTGGCAAGGGCATAGGGGCCGACCAGCGGCAGAATTGAAACCATCAAAAAACAGAAAATTTTCAACATGTGTCAGTTTCCTTTAATTCATATAGCGATAACCAGGCTGGCGGCGGTATAGTGGCGAGTAGCTTGCCAGTAATTCACGTGGAGCCTACCAGGGCGTATCTTACCGAAAAAATGGCAAGTAGTGGATGACAATCTGTGGATATTTTCAGCGGGTGACTTATATTTTTGAGTACAGACAATAATGGCCTTCAACCGATACAGACAGGCACACTATGCCACCAGTGCCCATACCCTCGATCAATTGCCACCTGATCGTGGTTGTGAGGTGGCCTTTGCCGGTCGCTCCAATACCGGGAAATCCAGCGTTATTAACGCCGTTACGGGACAGAGACGTCTCGCCAGGATCAGTAAAATCCCTGGTCGGACCCAGTTAATCAATTTTTTTCCTGTGGATGAAGACCATCGTCTGGTCGATTTACCCGGCTATGGCTATGCCAGAGTGCCAGGCAAGTTACAGGCACACTGGGAGCAGACGTTGGGAGCCTATATTCAGCAGAGGCAGTGTCTGGCAGGTGTCGTGCTGATTGTCGATATTCGTCGCCTGCTGACGGAGTACGATCAGCAGATGCTGCTTTGCTGCGAGTCGGCGGGTTTGCCTGTGCATGTATTATTAAACAAGTCTGACAAACTGGCATTCGGTGCGCGAAAGAAGTCGCTGTTGCAGGTGGAGAAACAGCTTGTCAACAGCAGCCAGACTGTCCAGCTGTTCTCGGTATTGAAGAGAAGTGGAACGGAGCAACTGGTAGCCGTACTGGATACCTGGTTCTTTCGTGCAGATGATTGATTTTGGTCAGAAAAAAAGGAGGCCCCGGTTATTTAAAGGGGGAGGTTACCGGGGCCAAGTATACCCGGCTGGGGAGACCGGGGTTCTATTACGTTCTTAAAGGAGGAACGAGTAAATTTGCTTACTGTTGTTTTCGACATACAATTTCAGTAAATGTTCAAATTTATTTTTTAATAAATACTTGACAAACCGTTTTATGCACAGAGAAAGCGCTATTTTGCGCTTACTTAATATGCCGTCTTAACAGAAACACATTTTAAGCTATAGAAATAGCATAAGATGTTGAATAATAAGGATTATAAATTATTGTACAAAATTTAACAAAAGTGTTGGAAAGCCAGTAAAAACGTTGATTTTAGCCCTCTGTTCGCATTTCATCCACATAGTTACACACATAAAATGTGGATAAAAAATTGATCTTGATTAAGAGCAATAGCTTAACCTTTTTATATTAGAAATCACCTCAAGTAATCACGCTAATTTGAGCCCGAATACAGCTGACAGACAGCCTGGGATTTTCTATTTTTAGCGGCTGTTCGTAATCGCACTGGTTCTTGATGCAGGGTCGGATAAAAGCAGATCGTTGTTATGTCGTACACGCAGAATTAATTGTCCATGGCGACGATAGAGTCTACCCCGAACCTGCAGATAACGGCCGGGGAGATCTTCCGCTACCAGCCCCGGAAAGTAAGGCAGATCATCACGCATAATGCGGATGCTCAGATGCTGATCCATATTAAGCCAAAGCGACGAAGAACTGTTGCCGGTATGAGAAATTTTTCCGTAAATGACATGGTAGCCTCGCTCTTTACCCGTGAGTGTATTCGCCGGCATGGCCTGATACCGGCTTAGCCTCCAGATGCCAAGTCTGGCTGCCATTGCCCTGTTGGCCTGTCGCTGGTAGCAATCGCTGAAGTCTACATTAGGTGGCATGTTTAAGGGCGTGGCATAACCTCCGGCCAGTAACAGGGCCTGTAGATTTCTGCCGTCTTGCAGAAAAAGATGTGCCAGCGTACGTCCATAACGATCTTGTTTCTCAGCACCGTAGCTGAGGCTCACTGTTTCTCTACCCTTTAACAGTCCCTGAACGAAAGTCCGCGCTTTTACGGCACCCGCCTGCGAAGGTTTGCCCTCGTAGCCTATTTCCGGGGTATCAACGCCGATCAAACGTAGTTTTTCGCCGTCTGCCAGCACTACGGTGTCTCCATCAATGACGTGGTCTACTCGCACCCGTGCATCGACCTTCCTGTTTTGGCACTGGGGTTTGTCCAGCGCATAGACAGGCAGAAAGGCAAAAATAAGGATAAGGCAGGAGGTAAATGCAAAAAAGCGCCGACGAGCGGCGCTTTCAGGGAAAATAATAAATTGAATGAGCGGTTCGCTACATACCGTACTTACGACGGAATTTGTCGACCCGACCCGCTGTATCCAGCATTTTCTGCTTGCCCGTATAAAACGGGTGACATTGTGAACAGACATCAATGTGCAGATCCTTTTCGCCAATGGTCGACCGCGTAGTAAAGACGTTTCCGCAACTGCAAGTCACTGAAACTTCTGTGTATGCTGGATGAATTTCCGCCTTCATTTTACCTAACTCTCTCGTGTTAATCAGTCTGCGTGTTTCACAGGGGCGTGGAGTTTAGTAGAAAGTGTAGTGACATGCAAATATCAGGCTTGTGACGCTGTCTATCCCTCAGGGTGTAGTTTTATCACGTTATTTTGTCCTGTTCCGATTTTTGCTTTCAGCAGTTTATCCGGTTGTTCCAGGGCCTCCAGCAGGCCACCTTCGCCAGTCACCGACTCCCACATCATTTTTGAAATATTCAGGCAGGCGGCCATCGGATTGGCGGAGCGGGCCCGGGTCTGATCAATCTGCCATTGCAGCCCCCTCATTCTCTGTTTACTGTGTTCCGGAGCCTGCTCTATCAGCGCCTCCAGGCACTTTTGCCGCATGGATTCAAAAGCCTCCGGGTTTTTTCTTGCCAGTGCTGCCCAGTACTCGAAATCGAAGCTCTCGGCACTATTTTTACTCTGCATAAGGTTTAGTTTCGTTATTCAGTCCCGGTCAAGACTAGGGCTTTTACCTGATGTCTTCTGCCAACTGTGTCACAAATCTTTTGGCGTGTTCATATACGGAAACCGCCATGTCGACGTCTGTTTAACAGATCCATCAAATAAGCACCGGCCAATACCCCCAGCACAAGCGTAATGAGCAGATAAATAATCATATTACGCAAACCGGGATTGAAGTCCTTCCCGACATTGGCGAACCGGCCTCTGTTTTCAATACCTGAGGCACCTTCAGCCTGATATTGCTCCAGCGTATTGGCGAGCTTGATCTCCAGTTTCATTTTGTCTTCTTCAAGCGATTTAATCCGTCGGTAAAGCGTGTCAGTATCACTGTCCTGCCCTATACGATTGCGTAATTCCGTTAATTCTATTTGTAACTTGCCCACCTTGAGCTTTTCCGTTCTGTATTGCTGTTCCAGTTTTGCATGTGCAGTTTTCAGATCAGCATAGGCGCGTGTTTCTTCAGGCAGCACCTTGCCCTGGACTTTTAACTGTGATTCCAGCCTGAGATTTTTTTCTTTAAACTCCGCCAGGCGTTTTTCAAGATTGGCGGTTCTGGTCTGCAGAGTCTTCAGGGTATCGTCGTCAGGCGCTTTTGCCATCAGGTAGTTATTGTTGATCCAGCCCGTTGTGCCGCTCGGATCTCGGACAAAAGTCAGTTGTTCCTCACGCTTGACTATCTCCAGACGAGTGCCTGTGGAGACAATTTTTACAATGGGGCTTTCCAGGGACTTGTCTTCGTGCAGGCCCACTTTCAACTGGTTGGTGATATAGGCAACCTCGGCCATTATATTTGCCGGGAATATTACCAGCACACAACTTATCAATAGTGATTTCATCTTGGGCTGTCAGTCTCCGCTGTAAGTATGCCTGAGTGCTTGAGTAAAGGCTCGATGCTGGGTTTCCGACCGCGGAACTCAACGAATAAGTCCATTGGCTCACGTGAGCCGCCTTGTTCTAATATGGCATTCAAGAATTCTTCTCCTGTTCTCCTGTCAAAGATACCGTTTTCTTCGAATTTAGAAAAGGCATCGGCGGATAAAACTTCCGCCCACTTGTAGCTGTAATAGCCTGCGGCGTAGCCGCCGGCAAAGATATGGGAGAAACCATGCTGAAAGCGGTTGTATTCCGGTGGAATAACCACCGCGACCTGCGAGCGCACCTCATTTAACAGGGCCAGGATATCGCTGATGTCCGAGCCACGCAGTTCATGGTGCAGACGAAAATCAAACAGGGCCAGCTCAAGTTGCCTTACCATATGCATCCCTGCCTGAAAAGACCTGGCCTTCAGCATTTTTTCGAACAGCGCTGTCGGCAGGGGGGCACCACTTTGATAATGGCGCGCGATCAACGCCAGTGAGTCCTGTTCCCAGCACCAGTTTTCCATAAACTGACTGGGCAGCTCTACGGCATCCCAGGCGACGCCGTTAATCCCGGAGACGTCGGGATAGTCGATCAGTGTCAGCAGATGATGCAGGCCGTGACCGAACTCATGAAACAGCGTGATCACTTCATCATGGGTTAACAATGAAGGGGCGTCGCCAATGGGTGGGGTAAAATTGCAGGTGAGATAGGCTACCGGGGTTTGCAATTCGACAGCGTTGCGTTTGCGTACTACACACTCATCCATCCAGGCCCCGCCGCGCTTTTGTGGCCGCGCATAAAGATCCAGATAAAAACGACCACGCAACTGCCCGGCAGCATCACGAATGTCATAGAATTCCACGTCCTCATGCCAGACGGCGACACCTTCCACCCTGTGGATGTCGATGCCATACAGGCGCTTGACCACGGCAAACATGCCTTTGATTACCTGTGGTGCGGGAAAATAAGGTCGCAATTGCTCCTGTGAGACATCAAATTTATGGATGCGCAGTTTCTCCGAATAGTAGGCGATATCCCAGGCTTGCAGATCCGGAAGCTGATAATGTTCAGAGGCAAACTGCCGAAGCTCGTCCAGTTCGGCCTCGGCCACCGCTTTGGAACGGGTGGCCAGATCATAAAGAAAGTCCAGTACTTCGTTGGCATCAGATGCCATTTTTCGCACCAGAGAATAAGCGGCGTAGCTGTCAAAGCCAAGTAAGTCGGCCTGCTGCTGCCGCAAGGCGAGGATCTCGACCATCAAATCACTGTTGTCCCACTTACCGGCGTCCGGCCCCTGGTCGGAGGCACGGGTAACAAAGGCCTGATAGACTTCCTGTCGCAGCTCACGGTCGTCGGCATATTGCATAACAGGCAGGTAGGAGGGATATTCCAGGTTGATCAGCCAGCCGCTCCTGCCTTCTCGTTGAGCATGTTGTGCGGCCAGTGCCATGGCGGAGTCCGGCAGGCCGCCAAGCAGGCTTTGATCTTCAATATGCTTTTGCCAGTTTTGCGTGGCATCGAGCAGATTTTCCTCAAATTTGGTTTGTAATTGCGACAGTTGCTGGCGGATG
>JAJRTU010000068.1 GCA_024278135.1 Gammaproteobacteria bacterium | reverse complement strand
GAGCAGGTACTGGAAGAGGTTCTGGTCACTGCCCGGAAGAAGAGCAGTACCGAAGCCGTTCAGGATGTGCCGGTGGCCGTATCGGCCTTCAGTGGTGACCAGCTGGAAGCGACGTTTGTGCGTGACCTGCAAAGTCTGAGTTTCGCCATGCCCAATGTCAGCCTCGAAGATATCGGCACCATCAGCGGTACCGCCAACTTCTCCATTCGCGGGCTTGGCGTAAACAGTTCAATCCCCTCTATTGACCCCACCGTCGGTGTATTTGTGGATGGTATGTATCTCGGTATCAACGCGGGCGTGATATTCGACATCTTTGATCTCGAAGGCATCGAAGTCCTGCGTGGTCCGCAGGGTTTACTGTTTGGACGCAACGTGACCGGTGGTGCGGTTCTGCTGAAAACGCGCAAGCCGACTGATGAATTTACGGCGAATTTTAAACTGGGGCTTGAGGAAGGTCTCGACAAGATTGTAGCAGGATCGGTTTCCGGCCCGTTGGTCGACGGTAAACTCAGTGGGCGCATCACCGCCTACTATAAAGATGACGATGGCTACTACACCAACCTGGCCAATGGCAACGATAATTTTGGCAAGGAAGAAACGGTGTTGGTGCGCCCGTCAGTGATCTTCACGCCGAACGACAGTATGGAACTTATTCTGCGCTATGAGCATGGTGAAATAAAAGGCGACGGACCCGCCGGACAGAACCGGGGTTTGTATGACCGGAATTCATTTGATTTTGCCATTGATGAAGAAGGCTTCATTGATGTGAAATGGGATCAGGTGATCGCAGAAGTCAATATTGACGTGGCTTTCGGCAACGGTACCATTACCAACATTTTAGGCTGGCGTGATTATCGATCCGATTCAGTCAGCGATATTGATTCGACACCCACCGCGCTGTTTCACGTGCCGGCCAAAATACGCCAGGATCAGATCAGCAATGAGCTCAGATATAACGGTACTTTTCTGGATGAAAGGCTGAACCTGACTACAGGCGTGTACTGGTTTGAGCAGGATATCAAGTATCTTGAGAACCGTTTGCTGTTCCAGACGCCGACCGTTGGTCCGAGCCCGCTTCTGCCGCCCACCGCATTCATCGATTCGACGCTGGGTGGTCAGCAGGACCAGACGACACTGGGTCTGTTTGTCAGCGGTGATATTGATATTACCTCGAACCTGACACTGAATCTCGGGATCCGCTATACCTATGAGAAAAAGGATGTGGATATCGCCACTTTTACGAACGCGATTTTCCTGGCACCGGGCTTTCCCTTACCAGCCGGTTTAGGTGGCGTTGCCTCGGCCTGTGATTTTGATGCCGAAACCTGTAACTACGACTTCACTGATCGCCAGAGCTGGAACAATTTCACGCCGAAAGTCGGCCTGCAATGGCGTCCGACTGAGGACATGCAGTTTTACGGATTCTGGACCAAGGGTTTTCGTAGCGGCGGGTATAATTTCCGCAACACCTCCTCCGATCCGCTGTCCACGCCGGGCCCGTTTAATGAAGAAGAGCAGACAAGTTTTGAAATGGGCACCAAAATCGACTGGATGGATGGCCGGATAAGAACCAATCTGTCGGTATTCATCAATGACATGGAGAACCTGCAGCGCGAGATCAATTTGCCCGGGGCGGTATCAGGGGTCGTGCAGATTATCAGAAATACCGCTGATGCCACCATCAGGGGTGTTGAACTTGAAACGCAAATACTTCTGGTCGAAAACCTGCTGTTGACCGGCGCCGTCGGTTATGTGGACGGTAGATACAAAAATGTCATCTTCGATCTTTCCGGCGACGGTATTATCAATGCTGTCGATCTTGATCTTGATATTCCCCGTCTTTCTCCGGTTACTTACAGTTTCGGTCTTATCCACGATCTCAGTATCGGCAGCATAGGGACATTGACCTCACGATTGAATTTCAGTCATCGGGACTCTGCCGCCTACACCGACAATAACCTGGGAACGCTGAACGCCGCTGATATGCTGGATATCAGTATGGCCTTGACCACGTTTAACGATAAAGTGGAAATCTCCGTGTATGGAAAGAACCTGCTGAACGATATCACCGCAGGTAACGATACGCAGTTACCCTTCTTTCCCGGTGCCACCTTTTCCCCCATCAACAACAAGGGGAGTCGTGTGGGAATGGAAATCAACTACAGGTATTAATACACTTTATCCGGCACAGGAACGGTTTTTTTGCCGGTACAGGCAATATTTGACAGTCGGATCAGGGCCACCTGATCCGACTGTCACACACTTCTGAGAATAATCATTACGCCTTTTGTCTGCTGGCACGCTGCGGAATTGAAAGGATGCGGGGATTGATGGTTTAACTTGTCAATACTTGAATTGACGGCCTCAGAAAGCATGTTCGAGAAGCTCGGCCCAGTTCATCTTTTTACCCAGAAGTTTTTTTGCGTCATAGGCCAGGCGGTGGGTACCGTGGCATTCAGCACACACCATAACAGCCAATGTACCCAGGGCTTTACCCTGATCCTCCACAGTGCCGGTTTTAAGATTCTGCTCCAGTTTGTCCAAAGCGCGCGTCATCGGCTCATTGGGATAGATTTGCGACGCTTTCTTATGGCAGTTGTCACAAATATACCCCAGGCTGTTCATGCCTTTTTCCAGATCAGACAGCGCAGTCAGTGCGGCATCCTGCCTGTCATCGACAAAGGCTATCTTAATTCTGTTCAGCTGTTTACTCAGAGTGCGCATATGTGAAACCAATGAAGTGGCGCTATCGATCTTTATGTCAGAAAAATCAGGAACACGATATATCGTTGCGCTTACTGCGCGAAAATCCCTGTGGCATGATTGACAGCTCTTATCCAGTTCGAGCAAAGCCTGTGTCACATTCTGATAGCGTTTTTCCTCAATACTGTTCTGGATGTCGGTCAGGACAGTTAAATCCAGTCTTTTTTTCCATTCGGGCACCATCCGTGCAATCTCAAGGTAATCCTCATTTAACTTTTCCGCCCATTTCTGCAGTTTTTCGCCGTCTCCGGTTTTGGCATAAATCTCCATGGCCAACATCTCACGTCGCAACCTGAACATCGTATGCAACCAGACCTGGCGTTTGTTTTGCGGCTTATACCACTGCGCAATGGACTCCGGAGGCTTTTTCAACAGAATCACGTGCCCCTGATGAAGATAAAAAATACCGATAACAATGAAAAGAATCAGGCACTGAATACCGAGAAAAACAGTCCAACGCATCTTTATCACCTTCGAAAAAGGGCAGGGGTGTCAGGTTTCACATTCACGTAAAAACAGCTTAAGAAGTGACTACGTATGAATTTAAATGGCTGGGGGTAGAGGACTCGAACCTCTACTGGCGGAGTCAGAGTCCGCAGTCCTACCATTAGACGAACCCCCAAGCATGGGAAACAGTTTATATATAATAGAGCGCGCCGGGAAGTGATCCCGTGCTGCGGTGACAATTCGCAACAGGGGAGAAACTGCTTTACGAAAGCTTAACGTTTGCTGAACTGAGGACGTTTGCGGGCCTTGTGCAGGCCAATCTTCTTGCGTTCCACTTCTCTGGCGTCTCGGGTCACAAAGCCTGCCTGGCGCAGTATCTTGCGTAAAGTCTCATCGTATTCGATCAATGCGCGGGTAATGCCATGACGAATGGCGCCGGCCTGACCTGAAATACCGCCACCGGAAACGGTAATGTTAATGTCAAAGCTTCCCACCATTTCAACGGTTTCCAGAGGCTGGCGAACGATCATACGACCGGTCTCACGACCGAAGTATTGATCCAGCGTACGTGCGTTGATGGTGATATTGCCCTTGCCCTTTTTCAGGAAGACCCGGGCGGTTGAGCTTTTTCGTCGTCCGGTGCTGTAATAGATTTGTTCGGCCATGTGTTAGATTTCCAGAGGCGTGGGTTGTTGGGCGCTATGGGAATGCTCAGCCCCCGGATAAACCCGTAATTTACGAAACATGTCGCGTCCCAGAGAGCCTTTCGGCAGCATGCCCTTGACCGCTTTTTCAATAATAAGCTCAGGCTTGCTGTCCCTGAGCTTTTCAAAGGTGGTGGATTTAATGCCGCCTGGGTAACCCGTATGGCGGTAATATATCTTGTCAGTGGTCTTGTTGCCGGTGACCTGAATATCTTTGGCGTTGATGACAACGATGTAATCCCCGGTATCCATATGAGGGGTATATTCCGGCTTGTGCTTACCACGCAGACGCCGTGCAATCTCGGTCGCCAGTCGGCCCAGAGTTTTGCCACTGGCATCCACCAGGAACCAGTCATGTTTTATATCTGCGGGTGTGGGACTAAAGGTCTTCATTTGCTTCTTCGCGACTGCCGGTAAAAAAAGAGGGGCAATGGTACGGATTGCCCCACAGGCTGTCAATATATGCCGGTCTGAAACCGCTAAATAATCTACCTGTCCACCCGATTTACGGGTGGTTTCCTGAATATAGCGTAAATATTCTGCAAATGGGCCGATGAGCATACAATCAAGACCTGGATCGGACTCTCGCTCTGGCGGAGATTGAACGCGTCAAAGTATCGTCTTGAATGCAAAGAAGAACAGGATCGCCAGCACCGCCCCAATGGGTAGAGTGATGATCCAGGACATCAATATTGTGCCGATGATACGCAGGTTCAGGGCGGATATACCCCGTGCAAAGCCTACACCCAGCACCGCCCCGACCAGCGTGTGGGTGGTGGATATGGGCAGGCCGATACTGGATGCCAGCACCACCGTTGCAGCGGCGGCCATTTCACAACAAAAGCCGCGACTGGGGGTGAGCTCGGTGATGCGGTTGCCTACCGTGGCAATCACTTTATGCCCGTAGGTCATCAAACCGATGACGATACCAATACCGCCCAGCAACAGCACCCAGGGTGGCAGAGCCATTTTCTGGCCGATGACACCACCACTGTTGACAATACCGACCACAGCCGCCACCGGGCCGACGGCATTGGCCACGTCATTGGAGCCATGGGCAAAGGCCATGGAGCAGGCCGTGAAGATCATTAATATACCGAATACCCGCTCGACATTCTGGTAGTGGGAGTTTTCATCGAGTTCTGGATTAAGGGTGATTCTGTTGATCAGGAAGGCCCCCAATATGGCCAGTATCAATCCGATCAAAGCTGCCAACAGATAAGAATCAAGCATTGATATTTCCAGCCCGACATGTTTGAGGCCTTTAAATACCGTTATCAGAGAGATGTTGAAGCCGGTGAAAAAGATATAGATCGGGACATAACGTTTGGCGTTTTTAAAGGGATCGCTGGTGTTCAGGATTAAACTCTGGACACTTTTAAAGAGTAAATATGACAGCGTGCCGGCGAGGACGGGGGAGACCACCCAGCTCATGGCTATGGTCACTACCTTGCCCCATTCCACCGCTTCCACACCGATACCTACTGCGGCAAAACCGACAATGGCACCGACGATGGAATGGGTCGTTGATACGGGCAGTCCAAAGCGCGATGCAACCAGCAGCCAGACACCTGCGGCCAGCAATGCCGAGAGCATGCCGTAGACGAGTAATTCCGGGGTGTCACTCATCAAGGTGGCGTCGACCATGCCCTTGCGGATAGTGGCGGTCACTTCACCACCGGCAAGGTAGGCCCCGGCGAATTCAAAAATGGCGGCGATAATGACGGCGGTCCGGAGCTTGAGCGCCTTGGAGCCAACCGACGTAGCCATAGCATTGGCAACATCGTTGGCACCGATGCCCCAGGCCATAAACAGGCCGAATGTGGCCGCCAGCGTTAGCAGGAGAGTGGTGTGTTCCATGGAAATCCCCTGTTATTTAGCCAGCATTAGCTGCAGGCGATTGCCTGTACTTTGGGCGGTGTCCGCCAGATCTCCCGTCCATTTCATGATTTCATAGATAAACATGACATCAACGGGAGGCAGTTCAGACTCGATAGCATAGAGTTGCGCCCGCAACCCGATTTGTATGTTATCGGTATCGTCCTCTATCACATGAAGCTCTTCTATCATGGCCCTGACGCGCATGGCTTCATCGCCTCGAAATCCGCTCACGACCAGTTCATCCAGTTCATTGATGGCGACCTTTGCCTGTCGGGTCGCATCAATACAGCGGAGCAAAAACTTCATATAACTCTCGTGCAACGTGTCGGGAATGGACATTTTTCGACCCAGTATCAGGCCGGAAATATCCTTGGCCCGGTTGGCAATGTGATCCTGCAGATCCAGTACTTCCAGCACGTCGCGTCTGTCTACGGGCATGAACAGGCTGGAGGGCAAATGCATTCTTAAGGTATTTTTGATGTTGTCGGCATCATGTTCAATATTGACCAGCGTGTTTTGCACCTCGGCTGCCTGCTCCCAGTTGTTGGCGTAGACGGCTTCAAAATACGGTGGCAGTTTTTCGACGCAGGAAACCACCTTATCTATGTGGTTTTGGAGCGGTGTGACCGGCGAGTCACCGAAAATTTTTGAAAAATAATTTTGTCCGGCCATGGCATGATTGTCCAATATTTCTGAAAAAAATGCGAACAGTATTGAAAAAAAAACCAGCGTCCCCATATCAGTTGTCAAGCAAACAAAAACTGATTTGGAGGTGCATTATGTCACTTGTAAGATACGAACCCTACAACCTGTTAGGCCGATTCCAGAATGAACTCAATCGTCTGGGGTGGCTGGATCCCCTGTCCCCCGATGCGGCGAATGATGATAATTCCAATGTTGCCGTGAGCCAGTGGCGTCCGGCTGTCGATATCAAGGAAGACCAGGATCGCTTCACCATCGTCGCGGATATTCCGGGTGTCGACCCGAAGGAAATTGATGTCACCATGGAAAATGGTGTTCTCAGCATCAAGGGCGAACGGCGTGAAGAGCAGGTGCAGGAGCACGATGGTTTCAGGCGGGTAGAGCGCAGTTCGGGTAGTTTCTATCGCAGATTCAGCTTGCCGGATACAGCAGATGCCGACAAGATTAAGGCCAGCAGCAAGGATGGCGTGCTGACGATAGTGCTGCCCAAGCATGAAAAAGTGCAACCGAAGAGGATTGCGGTACACAGCTGATAACCCGGCTGAGCATTGGCAAAAGGCGGAAATAATTCCGCCTTTTGTTTTCCAGCGCGTCATCGGACTGGATCGCTTGTCGCGGGGGAAAATCCGCCTGATTCATTTTGTACGTCAAATAACAGTGTGAGAACAGGTCAGATCTGCTTTTCCTCTCCAGCGTGATATTCTGCCCCCGACGGATGTTCCGGCATGCTATAGTTTTCGATACTGAACTTTTTTAAATACCCCTTTCTAAAAAGAGTCTGTGGCAATCCATATTGACTCAAGAGGACATAGGACGAATGATGAATGTAAAGCGATTATATGCCGTGCTGAGTATGGCGATGATGTTGATCAGCCCTTACTTTGTACAGGCTGCCTTACCACTGACTGTGGACAATCAGGGCTTACCCAGTCTGGCACCCATGCTGGAAAATGTGACCCCCGCCGTGGTGAATATCGCAACAGAAGGACGAATACAGCTTAAACAAAACCCGCTTTTTAACGACCCTTTCTTCAGACGTTTCTTTAACATTCCCAGGCAGCAGCAACCACTGGAGCGTAAAACCCAGAGCCTGGGTTCCGGCGTTATCGTGGATGCCGAGCGTGGTCTGGTACTGACCAATAATCACGTCATCGCCAATGCCATCGATATTACTGTGACCTTGCGCGATGGACGGCAGTTGAAGGCGGAACTTATCGGTACCGATCCGGAAACCGATATCGCCCTTATCAAGATTCCGCCTGAAGACATCATTCATATTGAAGTGGCTGATTCAGACGCATTACGTGTTGGTGATTTTGTTGTTGCCATCGGTAATCCCTTCGGCCTCGGGCAAACAGTGACTTCCGGCATCGTCAGCGCCCTCAGCCGCAGTGGTTTGGGAATTGAAGGCTATGAAGATTTTATCCAGACTGATGCCTCCATTAATCCCGGCAACTCCGGTGGTGCTCTGGTGAATCTTCGTGGTGAACTGGTCGGTATTAACACTGCTATTTTTTCACAAAGCGGTGGCAATATCGGTATCGGTTTTGCCATCCCCATTAATCTGGCCTTGCAGATTACCGAGCAACTGCTGGATAAAGGTGAAGTGAATCGCGGCTTTATCGGCATACAGGCGCAGGATCTGAATCCGGATCTGGCGGAGGCCTTTGGTCTGAAGAACAAGCGCGGTGCGATTGTAAACAGTGTGAT
>JAJRTU010000067.1 GCA_024278135.1 Gammaproteobacteria bacterium | reverse complement strand
CCCCGGTTGGCCGAAGAGACCGGCATCTCGGATGTCACCCTGTACAATTGGCGCAAACAAGCCAGAGTCGAGGGGATTGCCGTGCCAGCTGATGGGAAGAATCCGGAAAAATGGTCGTCGGAAGATAAATTTGCCATTGTATTGGAAGCCGCTTCACTGAATGAGGCCGAGCTGGCCGAGTACTGCCGTCAGAAGGGCCTGTACGCTGAGCAGATCGAAGCATGGCGGAAAACCTGCTTGCAAGCCAACGCAGACAGTGCAGCACAGGCGAAGGCCCAACGGGAACAGACGAAGAAAGACCGCAAGCAGATTAAGAAGCTGGAGCGGGAACTGCGTCGCAAGGAAAAGGCGCTGGCGGAAACTGCCGCCCTGCTGGTTCTCCAAAAAAAAGCCCAGGCGATCTGGGGGGACGAAGAGGACGAATGATCAGCCACGCAGATCGCCGCCATGCTGTCGAGTTGATCGACGAGGCCGTTACTGCCGGTGCGCGACAGCGCAAGGCCTGTGAGATCCTGGAGATCAGTGTACGCACCTACCAGCGCTGGTCGCAGGGGAAGACTGTTTTAAGCGATGGCCGTCCCGAGGCTAAACGGCCGATTCCGACCAACAAGCTCAGTGTCGAGGAACGGGAGGCGATCCTGGCCGTCAGTAACAGCCCGGTGTTCCGCAGCCTGCCACCGAGTCAGATCGTCCCGGTACTGGCCGATGAAGGACGCTACCTGGCCTCGGAGTCCACGTTCTACCGCATATTGCGCGAAGCCGATCAACAGCATCACCGGGGACGTAGTGAGGAACCGAAGCGCAAGGCGCCGAGCACCCATTGTGCCATCGGCCCCAATCAGGTCTGGTGCTGGGACATCACCTGGTTGCCGGGGCCTGCCCGTGGGCTGTTCTATTATCTTTATCTGATCATGGATCTTTACAGCCGCAAGATCGTAGCCTGGGAGATCCACGAGTGCGAAGCCAGTGATCTGGCGGCACGACTGATCCGTAAAGCCTGCCTGGTAGAGGGCATTGCATCACAACCACTGGTGCTGCACTCGGACAATGGCAGTCCGATGAAAGGGGCCAGTATGCTGGAGACCCTGCGTCGATTGGGCGTGACATCGTCCTTCAGTCGCCCCCGAGTGAGCAACGATAACGCCTATGCAGAATCGTTGTTCCGAACCTGCAAATATCGGCCGGACTACCCGGTCAACGGCTTCGCCACCATCGAGGATGCCAGAACATGGGTGCTGTCCTTCAGCCGCTGGTATAACACGGAACACAAGCACAGCGGCTTGAAGTTCACCACGCCGGAGCAGCGTCATACGGGTGAGGCAACGGCGATACTGGAACACCGGCAGCAGATCTACCACGAAGCCAGGGCACGACACCCCAACCGCTGGAGTGGTGAAATCAGGAACTGGGAGTTGCCAGAAAAAGTCTGGTTGAATCCAGAGAAAGAACAGTCTGAGTTAAATCAGGCTGCGTAGGTCGAGGCGACAACTATGTTGACAAACACCGCTGCTGTGAAAGTTAACGGGACAGCGGTGAAAAATAGTGATTAGCACCTTCCCCTTTTTGGACGTATATCCGGCTAACAGGAATGAAGGTATTGCCCTTTCAGATTTGATGCCGGCTAAAAAGTATCCAGACTTTTCAGTGTGTATTCCC
Organism: Gammaproteobacteria bacterium; assembly: GCA_024278135.1. Taxonomy (GTDB): domain Bacteria; phylum Pseudomonadota; class Gammaproteobacteria; order Eutrophobiales; family Eutrophobiaceae; genus WLWS01. Next base: position 8,744 of record JAJRTU010000067.1, on the reverse strand, counting down.
TGCTTGGACTAACTAATAACCGGGGCGGCTTAGCATGGAGGTATGGTGCTGCGATTGACTGGCTGTCGGTGACCATCAGGCCACAAGTCTGCATTGCTGATCAACCAGTTGTATATTGACTTGGCTGCGAGCAGGTGTCCATCTGCATTCCAGTGACCATCATTCATGAAATAATACCTGTTTCCGGTATGTTCAGCGCATTGACGAAAAGTGTCTGTCAGGCTAAGAAAAGGGATGCCAAGATTGCCACTGATTTTTGTAAGAAATATATCTGGCTTGTTGCGAACCCATTGCGGGAATTCCTGCTGAAGTACAGGGTACGTTGAGGGGATTTCATCCCAATCATGAACAGCCCAGTGGCTTGGTCCATATACGATACTCAGAGTGGCTCCGTTATTATGTGCCTTGGTGCTCCATTCAGAGGCGATTGCCCCGGTCAATTTCCACGCTTTTTCATATTTCTCGGAATATGGGTCCTGGAATGCCAGTAACAGTGGAGGTGGCTCTGTGTGAATGTCTGGTTTTAATTGAGTGAGTGTCGGTGCAGCGAATTCACTGAGTGTGCCACCTTTCCATACATTCTTTATGAGAGAATAAAGTCGTGATGACAGATAAAGATGCCGATTAATCTTTACGAGGGCGTAGTAGAATGCTCCGTGATTTGATTGAGGCTGATAATTCCGCACCAGCTTCCCGTCCTTGAGATCAAAGTACTGGGGTGCCTTTCCCATGTGGCCGAAGTGGCTCTTGGCATTGTCAGTGACATCATTGGTAATGAATTGGTAGATTATGATGTCCGGTTTGTACTTGTAGCCTTCATGGAGGTAATACAGGTACTGCTGGTCCGTTCCCCAGCCACTTTGACCGGCGCCAATGACAGTAACATTTAAGCCATTTTCACGAAACAAGCCCTGCAGAGCACGGTACACTGCTTCTTTGTCCTTTACCTGTGCGGCTTCGACAAAGGAATCGCCGGTGAAAAGTATGCGTATCTCTCCAGCTGGCTTTTCATACGGGATAACAGGGCCACGAAGGCCGCGGTTGTTAAAGTGAACGACATTGTCGAAATCATCAATAACACGGTGACGGTATGCGCTGTTCCTCCACGGGAATGTGCCAACATCAGGAAGAAAGTCAGGCGGTGACCCAACCTTAAGCATTGTTGTGCCTTCAAGGTTGTCCGGCAAAGGATACATGATCCTTGCGGTTATCTCGGCTATGGTCAGGCCAGCGACCAGTCCAAGAGAGATGCTGATTAATGTAAAGAATGGCCGTTTCATGGAGAATGCAGTGCCTGACTTGTTATGCTGCGCGATTGTAGGACGAATGGCTACTAACTACAAATAGCGGTCGGTAATTACTGGCTGGTTTGGTTGATGCTGAATTCCACGGCGCCGACATCTCGAAGCTTACCGGTAATGGCTCTGCCGTAGAAATCCCGCAAGAATGGACCATTGAATTCCCAGTCGAATAATTCTTCTATATTTGTTTCTGCCTGAGCCAATGTCCCCCGGGAGATTCGCAAAAAGTCGATTAGACCCGAGTAGGCACCTGCAGATGAACGGCCCACCTCGAAATCGGCCGAATTCGACAATGACACATTATGCAAGTGGGTGCCTGCCCATGTGCCATTTGCCCGTTTACCATCGATATAGATCGTAATGCCCTCGGGAGATGATCTGTCTACCTCGGTAATGACGTGATGCCAGTTTCCATCATCTATCGAAACTGAGCTGGTGCGACTGACAGTCCCGTTTTCGGAATCAAGGGTCAGACGGAGATGCCCCCCTGAGTCGAGGTCAAGCTCGTAGCCTCGTTCGCCACGTTTTGAAACAATGCCGGATTGTCCGGACCCGGGTGTCGGGGCAAGCACTACCTCTATAAGAAAGTTGTTGGTGCCCATATCAACGGTTTCACGTTGTGTGTCTGATGCCGAGTCCTTTCGGTGGCCACTATTGGGGCTTTGTTCGAGCGTTGATTCAGGAATTGCGTCCGCCAATACGCAGTAGCGGCGTTCTCCATCAAACTTCAGGGCTCCCGGTACCCAGTCCTCAAGTATTCCGGCTACGAAATCCCTTTCCCTGGTGTTCCGGCATTGCAGGTCGTTGCGCGGAATCAGGTGGTACATGTCACGCTGGTGCCATTCGGCATTCATGTTAATGTTCTCACCAGTGATCACGGAGGGGGCGTCACGACGCCTCAGGAAATGCCATTCACCAACGACGCCGTACAGCGCCCATGGAACGAACACCTTGCCGCCAGCGTCGATTGCGGGTGAGTCCTTCGTGGGCGAGAAGTCCGGTGGATTTACATTGTTAACAGGGATACGGTCGGCTATGACTCCGGTATCGTAAGCAATCATCTGCCGGTCGTGCATACTGCCCTGCCAGTCCGACAGATCCTTGTGGGCATCACGCCTGTGGTTGCCAAACTTTCCAAAGGCATTGGGGTTCCCCCAGAACAGGTTATTGCTGAAGGCAAGCGTTCCTGGTTCTATCGCGGAGCTGATATTTTCCTGTTGAATGTTCTGCAGTCCCATATCAAGGAACAAGTTTCCAATATAATAGTTACGGTTGTGTTGTCGGGCGATGCCTTTGTGCAGGCCTACTGCAAAGCGGGAAAAGGTATTGTGGAAAATGGTATTCATAAATCCCATCGCCTCATTGAATCCCGCAGAGTTGTAGATCCGGTCATTGGCATTATTGTTCTTTCCCCAGGCAATATTATTGAACACGTATCCCTTATACTGGCCATCCAGGTAAATGCCAACGCCATAGCAACCGCGCCTGTACCAGTCATGACGCCGACTTGTGATGTGCTTTGAATGCATACAACCTACCGGGTTGCCGGAGATGTTGTTGTATATATAGGTTGGGCCACCCATCCATGATGTTATTCCACCGGCATCCTGGAGGCCCAGCAGGCTGTCGATAACCCGATTATCTCGTATCAGGCCGCGGAGTAGCGGCCGTGCAACGTGCCCGTCTTTATACCCGGAGCCAAGCCTAACGGATATCCCTGCCCCCCAGACTCTGTCAATCCTGTTCCCGGTAACGTCGACGACCTCGCCGCCAGTGATCCCGATGGCATGTCCCTGGTTTCCGAGACTGAAATGGGCCAGGGTGCGATAACCGCTGTTTGTTATCCGGTTGCGCAGGACATTGACATGGACAAGTCTGGATCCGTTCTTCTTGAGGGAGTGATGCATCTGCCCGTTGCCAATTGCGATGGCAGAGCCGTCTATATCATTAAAGGTGTTATCCGAAATGAAAATGTTGTCAATCCGACTTGGTTCTGCACGATCTTCCGGGTAGCCAACGATGCCCGCGGGTAAGTGAAAGAACCGGCAGTTATGGATGCGAATATCTCTACTGTTTCCTCTGATCTGTATTGCTGATGCATGAAGCGGTGCAAAACGGGCTTCGCGTGTGCCAGGGAAGACCTGATTGCTGAATCTGAATATCAGGCCTGATATGTCGATATTTGTCTTGTCTACGATGCTCAGAATTGTAGGCCTGAGTGCGGTTTCAATTGTTGCCAGATTCGGGTTATCGTCATTCGGCAGGCGCAAGACCAGAGTGCCGGAATTGTTTTTTCCGGGGATGTAAAGGTATTCGCCCGGGCTGTCAAGAAACTCCGGCAAGCCCTCAAGGTAATAGCGGTCATGTGGCCGTGGACCGCCACCTATGCTTCTGTGAAAGTTTGCTGACAGGAGATGGTCATACCGGCTGTTGTTTGTGATAATGGCCGCATCTGCCTTGGGCATGCTTCTGCGTTCTGCCCAGATAGTTGCACCGGCATATGCATCAGCCCTGTTGCTCTTCAGATGTGCGGTATCCGCAAGGTGACGGATGATTGAATGGGAGCCGCCAGGTTGTTTAATAGTCGTTCGTGTTTTGTTGTTGGTTAGCTGGTTACCGGCGCGCAGTAGTCCAGCATGCCAGTTACGGACTTCTACAAGCAGCTGATTCTTGTCAATATCAATTATTCGTATCAATGGGAGTTTCTTGCTTTCTGTTTGCCATGCTGGTGCTTGCCGACCGGGAATGACTGAAAGGTTGTCGCCGATGGAGAAACCTTTCGCGCCGTCAACTTCCAGCGGTAGTTCAAGTATCACATCCGTCAGCTCGTACCATTGACTGCGTGGATCATCCTGTTCAATGATTTTCCAGTTAGGGGTCCGTGCTAGTGGAATCCTGGTAATACCGGATGCATCCAGTTTCCATAACATCCTGGGTTCGGCGCCAGATTTTACAGTCAGGCACCATGCCTTGTTGACGGATTCAGCAGGGAGTTTTGATGTGATTTCTGGATTGCATCGGGACCATTTTTCTGTGACCTTCTGTGATCCGCTCAAAATGGCTTCACCCTCGCCCCAGTCTGGATCGATAGTCAGCCGGACCGGATTTTTGGGGCTGCCAGATTGGGTCGCATCGAGAAAGCCACGGTAAATCGTACCCTTTCTGAAAATATAGGTCCTGATGCCTGTTGCTGTGGCAGCGTTCCCGCGTGCGTTTGGATCCCATGGATGATGTTTCCATGGATCGGTGCGCGTACCTTTGTTGTCATCGTCTCCGTTTTCGAAGTCGATGTAGCGGGCATTCTGATCCGGAATATACGTGAGTGGCTCTGATATGAGCGGGTCCACAGATAATGATGAAGCATTTGCCTGTATCAGAGTTGCGAGCAACGCAGCTGTAAAACAGAATCCGCAAATCATGCAACGCTTCGTTGCATGGCGAAAAGCGATGCGCACGCTACGGAATGTTCGCAATATTGTCAGGTAAATGGTGTCCATATGTGTGTTTATGATTCAGTTACATGGCAATCATGTATCTGATGCCTGTGCATAAAGGTTGATAACGTCTTATGTTTCAGGATCTCATCTGCAAGGATTCTTTGCAGTTCTACATTCTATAATCGGGCTTGAACTAGTATGCTTGATATACAGCTACAGGCAAGGTGGAAAAAGTGCTTAAAAGCGCGGGTAGCCTATTTCTGGGGTAGGTCGCCGTCAAGGTGTTTATATGCCTGTGTTTGATCGTGTTTGTCCTGTTAGCCAATAGCAAGGAAGTTGCATCCAATCCTCAGTGTTTTGCCGTGGTGAGCGTTCTACACTATTGTTTTTATTCGTGATATGGGTGGATTTGGCGTGAGCGGTGGTGGGCCTTCGGGCGACATGGCCGGGTAAGATGCATGGTTTGCTATGTTAAAGGACAGGCAGATAACTTTGCAGTTGGCCTGGGTTCATGGGACTACAGGAGCACTGCGCGTCAAGTTGTAATGTCATGTAATTGAGTTATCATAAAACACATAAACAAGATCGCTGATATCATATATAATGATCTGATTTCCCTTGCTCGGATTTCTCTGAAATCCATTCAAATCTTGATTGGCGATATTTCTGTGCCCAATGGAAATATTGATATCTGAGATGTTGTCTTGATACCGAGAAGTGGGCTGGGTTTGGCATCATCCTGAAAGGACTTCGAGGGGGTGTGGATGACCAGGTACAGTGAGTCTATATGATGCTCTACGAAATAAGTATTTAACAAGCCATGCATTTTCTTGATTCTACAGGCCATGTTCTACAGCTGCTAATCGCGCTGGGCGGTGCTGTTATTTTGTTTGGCCTGGCATTCGCCGGCTATGCGCGGGCGTTGTTTATTGGTCTGGTGGTTATGACACCTTTCCAGCCAATCAATTCCAGTTACGGTTCGGCCAATATGGCGGTTACATATGTCGTAGGGCTTGCCATGTTTCTGAACAGTTTTCGTTCAGGGGTAAAACAGAAGACTAAAATACCTTTAATAGTCCCGTTCGTGCTTTTGTATATGGCTTTCTTTATCTCATGGCCGTTTTCCCCTAAATTATTCTGGCCAAAGTACATGATCTATCTGATCATGGTGACTTCAAATGTCGTACTCTTTTACATGAGTTATGCCTATTTCAGGAAAGAGCGGGATCTTGAGGTATTCTTCAAGGCACTCATTGTTTCCAATGTGTTGGTTATAGTCTATTGCCTTCTCCAGCTTTATATGGGGTTCGGCCATATAAGTCTTTTCGGTATAGAAGAGCTGTCACTGAACGATAATCGCTTAGACAGGAGGCTGGGGGGGCCTTTTTTTGCTGTTGGCATAACAGCGGAGTATTTTGTTATACAGTCATTATTTCTTGCACATTACATGGTGAAATCAGGCAGGCTCCATCGTATCGGTTTTATTATATTATTCCTGAATATTGCCATGCTGGTTGCTACCGGCAATCGTGGCGGTTTTATCAGTGCATTTCTTGCGCTGGGAATATTTCTGTATTTCTACAGGCGTTATATCGGTACCGCGGGCGTCGCTGCAGTCAGTGTTGCCTTTTTTGTGGGTTTGGCGGGTGCTAGTTTTGTAGTAGTAAAATATACTGAATTTGGTGTCTTGTATGATCGGCTTCTGGGGACTGAATTTGAGGGGTATATACCTGATACCCGGGTTGGCTGGGCTGGTGTAGTTGAAAAGATCGTGGACAGCCCGTTGATTGGTCACGGGCCAAGAATCGTTCAAACACAAGAGTACAGGACACCACCTCTACGTTGGCCAGAAGGGCATATTACCTACTACCCGCACAATCTTTATCTCTATGTATTATATACGACAGGGCTTATTGGTTTTCTGGCATATGCCGCATGGTTGATCACATATTGGCGGATACTACAGTCAGCCGATCGCTATAAAGGGCTCGTGGGTATAGGCGATGGCTTGCCTACGCTGGCAAAAATTATTCTGGTAATATTTCTGATTGATCAGATCAAGGTTGAATTTCTGAGGGCGGGACTGCTGGATTACCAGCACTATATAGCGGCAATATTCGGCATGTTTGCGGCGTACAGGAATATCGAAATTGAGAAAAATGACGTGGTTACTGATTGCACAGATGCTTCGGGTAATGCTCCTGGCAAGGTGACACAAAATATGACCGGTCGTGCTGCCTTGCGAGAGCGTAAGAGGATGCTGTAATACCGATAATTATTTTTCCCTTCAAGAAGGCCGCTTATTAATGAAAATATGCGTATTCGAATCAAGCTTCCTGTCGGTTATGGAGGAAGATGTCATGCGCAATTTGTTTAATGCGCTTCGGATCTTGGGTCCTGGAAAGTTAAATGATGTGCTGTGAGCCATTTCACTTCTAGTCCTGAATACGGCTGTACTTGTTGGAAATGGGAGAAGGGAGGCATCAGTGCGAGACTCGGCCTCGCCCTATTCGCCTATTTATTTTGCAAGCAGCTGGGCAAGAATGGTGTTGTAGCGATAGTTGCGTTGTTCTCGGCAATCCTGGCATCCGTGAGCTTCGTAATGAGTATGTTCGCAGTGGGAATTGATGGGGTCATTGCATATACAGCCTAGACCGCAGGTTGCTGCCGGCTTCTGCGTGCCGCACAATAATTGTATCCATAACCTGATAGCATTCAGTCAAGGATGCCGGAACTGGCCATGCTCATATACGTGTACGTGATTTTTCTGATTGATCAGTTGAAGGTAGGGTTGTTTGGGGTGTTTTTAGCCTGTAGAAAAGCGGTTGTGCATAGCAAGGGGGTGATTCTGGAGGAGTGTCAGCGAGTGCACCAGTTCCCTGTGGCCGCGAAGGTGCTTCGGAGTCGTGGCGGGCAAGCATGAGGATTTGCATTTTCGGTGGTAGTTTTTTGCCCCAGGTAGGCGGGATGGAGTACGTGATGCATAATCTAGCAGATACGCTCCAGTCACATGGTGATGAGGTTACCGTCATCGCGAAAAGGCTCGGCTGGGCACCTGCAGGATTTCCACATACATACGCTTTGGCTCGTTTCGGTTTACCTCTGCCGGCAACAGGTCGGCTTGGGATTGATTTTATTGGGGCTGTCTGGGTGGTGTGGAGAGAGCATCGCAAGAAACCCTTCGAGGTCATTCATTGTCATGGTGTGGCAGCCAGTGGTCGACGTGCCGCTTTTATCAGCCGGTTATTGAATATACCGCTTGTAATGACTCCACACGGTGAAGATGTTCAACGGATACCCGATATAGGTTACGGGCTTCGGCTCGATAGTAGCTGGGATAAAGTGATCACAAGAAACCTCCAGGTGGCGGACAGGGTGACAGCAATCAGTGAGTCCATTCGTCGTGAAATCGATTTTCTTGGTAAAGGCAAGGTTGTTATCGTGCCAAACGGGATATTTACAGATAAATTCAGTGCCAGAAGGTCGACCTACCTCCGGGATCTACTGGGCTTGCCGGTGGATACACAGGTCATTCTTTCCGTGGGTAGGAATCACATCAAGAAGGGCTATGCATATGGGATAAAAGCGATGTACGAATTGCTCCATACGCATAATATGCGAGATTTTCACTATGTACTAGTTGGACGGGGGATGGATGACTTGCAACAGGAAGTTGCAGATTGTGGTCTGGAAGACTGGGTTTCGTTTGTCCAGGAGGTGCCGCCGGAGAAAGTCCAGGATTGCTATAATTCGAGCCAGATTTTCTTCTCGCCATCGATTGTAGAAGGTTTGAGCCTGGTTAGTATTGAGGCGATCGCATGTGGCTTGCCCCTTGTAGTAACTGACGTGCCTGGAAACGAAGATGTGGTAAGAGAAAGCAACTGTGGGATTATTGTTAAATGTGGTGATGTCAAAAGTATGGCTGAAGGTCTTCGCAAGTTGCTTTTAAATCCCGGGCTTGAAAAAGAACTTGGGCGAACAGCGCTTGAAGCATCTAAAAATTATG
>JAJRTU010000066.1 GCA_024278135.1 Gammaproteobacteria bacterium | reverse complement strand
CCGCGAGGCAGGATGAGGCGCTGCGCCAAATGGCCCGATATATCGTTGCCAATCCTTTGCGAGCCGGTTTAGTTCGTGATATTGGCCCTTATCCTCATGGGGATTGCATCTGGATGACGGGGCTTGATGAAGCGCCGCTGGTCGAATGAATTCGACCCTACAGGGAATACATATTGATAAAAACAGTTGATTTCCTCACTCGATCAGGGGAAGGGCCGCAAAAAGATTATGTTAAGGGAATCACCATGAAGAAATATTTTGCTGATTCGGTTCTGTAAATACAGTTAATCGAAAACCCGTCATTTCATCAGGCTGAAGGTTTTTGTTTCATGTTTACTGCATGATGGATCAGGCATGGCGATAATTGAGTTCAGCTCCTTAAAAGTATCCAGCAGGAAAAGACCTGGAATCCTGAAACAGTTACCGCCTGAAATAATTATTGTATCTCCCATGCTGTTGTAAAATGTGCCCTCAATATCAGAAGAGTTTGATTGTCCGCTGCCCCGCTTGTATTGAATACGGCGCGCTTTTTCCAGTTGCTTTCGAAAATGCGGATTGAAAATTTTTATTGATCCCAGCAGTGATTCCATGTTTTTTGCGGTCGTTTCAGTAGCTTGTTTGCTGATGGCGATCAGATCTTTGGCGGACAGCCTTGCCCGGGTTTCCGTTTGGGGCAAAGGCGGCGGATCACTGTTGTCATTGTTCAGGTTTGCTGCGGGTGAGGCGCTATCGACGGTTCCGGTTTTCGCAGAAGTGCGAATGACATTCTCATCCGCTTCTGATTGAATAGCAGCGGGGTCGGCGTCAAGGGCTGTTTCCCCCTTTGTGTCAATGGACGGACTCGGTTCCTGGATGATCACTGAAAGGGGGGGTGAAAATGCTCAGGGGTTTATCTACTGTCAAAAAACCATCCATGTCGGTGAAATAATTCAGTACGAACAGATGTAATGCCAGAGACAATAAAATGACAGGCAGTACCCGGTGGCCGGAGTGACGGTAAGTTAAACCATGATCAAACTCCGGGAATACTTCAGGAAATAATTGTACTGTTGTATTCATTCCTGTATGCAAGGGCTCCACTCACGAAGAAAGTTTTGTCCTGAAATGTGACGTCTGCTGATTTTGTTATTGCTTTATCGTTTCTCAGACAGCCCTGATTGGGACTTTTCAGGATATAATAAGTTCTTCGACAGTAGAAAACATATTTGAATATTGGAAATAAACAGCGCTATGTCAACAAGCGAATACACAGGTAAATTAATCTCCATGCAGCGAATAATGCATTTGTTTTTTTTACTGACCTTTATAGTGGCCTGTGACAACAGCAGTGAACCCCAGGTGGCCATGGATACAGGCGGGAAAGTACAAACGCAGGACAAAGTTATTCTCGTCACCGGCATTACCGGCAGGCAGGGTGGCGCAGTGGCACATGCCTTGTTAAAAGGAGGATACCGTCTGAGAGGTCTGAGTCGTCATCCTCAAAGTGATCGTGCTTTGGCAATGACAGCGCTTGGCGTTGAAATGATTCAGGGGGATTTTGAGGACCCTGCATCGCTCGATAAAGCATTGAAAGACGTTTATGGTGTATTTTCCGTCACCAATTTCTGGGAACACGGATATGCAGCGGAAGTACGGCAAGGTAAAAATATTGCAGACGCGGCTAAACGTGCGAAAGTTCAACATTTCGTTTTCAGCTCAGTCGCCGGTGCGGATCTGGGGACGGGTATCCCGCATTTTGAAAGCAAATATGAGATTGAGCAATATATTCATTCCCTGGACATGCCTTTTACAATATTACGACCGGTATCGTTTATGGAAAACTGGGAACATGCCCGTGAGAATATAATTGCCGGGAAAATCAGCAGCCCGTTTTCCCTGGATACACGATTGCAACAGATTTCAGTACGTGATATCGGCAGGTTTGCCGCCCTCGCTTTTAACGCGCCGGATAACTGGACAGGGAGAACCCTGGAAATAGCCGCTGAAGAATTTACGATGAAGCAGGTGGTGAATATATTCAGTCGTATTACCGGCAGCCCGGTTGAGTTTGTTCAGATCCCCTGGGATGTATATGAACTTTCAGCGGGTATGGAGATGACGGTGATGGATCGTTGGATTGATAACATAGGATACGATGCCAATATCAATTTGCTTCGTTCAGAGTTGAAAGACATGTTGACCCTTGAAGATTATTTATATGAAGCAGGCTGGTAACAGGTTGAACCCGGTTCCGGCTTAACGTGTATATCGGGTAATTAAAAGTAGTCCGTGGCATTTACAGTATCCGGGCTGCCGCTCAGTCAGATCAGAATCCGCCTTTGACGGATGTCATCAAGCAGGGTGTTGCAGCTCAGGGTAGGGCTTTAATGCGGCAATCAGAATCGCGCCGATAAACACGATACTGGCGATAAACCAGAGTGCCCCGATATAGTCACCAGCCTGGTCATAATAGAAGCCCATCAGAGGTGCCCCGAAAGCGGCGCCGAGCTGGAAGGCCGCAAACATAATTCCATAAATCAGTCCGAAGGCCTTTTGACCGAAATAACGACTGCAAATATAGGCTATTTCACTTATCTCGGAACCACTGGCCATCCCTACCAGGGCCGCGGCGACAAATATCACAGCGCTTGTCGTGCCGGTGGCGAGAATGATAATACCGCTGACCATGCCGATTAAAAACAGTGAGGTGACGTAGGGAGCAAAAAAATAATCCATTAAATAACCGGCAAAGATGCGGCCGAATATGATGCAAAGTCCCAGCGTCGACATACAATACGCTGCTGTTTGTGGCGCCACGCCGCGATCGATCAGCATCGGTACAAGATGAGCGAGAATACCGGTTAGACCAATCCCGACCAGTAAAAACGAGCTCAGAATGAGCCAGTAGCTGCGGGTTAAGGCCGCTTCTCTGCCGGACAAGCCAACACTGGCGGGATCGACAGGTTTTTTCTTTCCTGTTTCAGTATGCGCTTCATCGCCATCAGGCAGCAGGCCCATCGTTTCGGGCTTTTCCCTGAGCACGAAAAGCGCCATGGGCAAAGCCAGGGCGAACACGGCAAAGGCGAAACCGATGTAGGTAATTCGCCACCCATAAGCTTCAATGGTCATTTGTGCAACGGTGGGTACCAGGGCGGCACCGACGCCGAAACCTGCCAGAGAGAAACCCAGGGCCAGACCGCGACGTCGGTTAAACCAGGCAATGAGCACACGTGAGTAGCTTTGCGGGAGCGTGCCCGCGCCAAGAAAAGGGATAAGAAAATAGAGTGCATAGTAATGCCAGATGTTGGCGGTCAACAGAGTCATCGATGCGACTGTCATGCCCATCAGGATTAGCGAAGGGATCAATATGCGTCGAACGCCGAATCGATCAATGAGTATGCCGAGGCAGGGGGAAGCGATCACCACGGCGATGTTGGTCATCGTATAGGCGAAGGAAAGTTCACCACGGGTCCAGCCAAACTCTTCCTGAAGTGGTTTAACAAAGGTACCGAAAGCAAATACGGTGAACATGGCATAGCTGAGGCCCATGCCGACAAAACCCGTTGCCACATTCCACCAGCCGTAGAATATTCGCCCGGGTCTGTTATTCATGAAGAGTCAATGAAGTTGATCCTGGAATCAGGGGCAAAGGAAGGCGGAACTGATGTTCAATGAAGCACCTGTCAAAAAGCAGCAAGGATTTATAAGTCGACAGTGTCCGCCAGCATCACGGCAGCTTCAGGGGTATCTTCAAGACCCCAGCCCCCCATCAGATAATGGTGGACGACACGAATGGCGGTCTGGCCGATGTGTTCTTCAAAACCGTCGAGATCAGCGAATTTTTTGCTGAGTTTGTTGCTGATATAAGCCTGCATAGGTTCGAAGGCCCATATCGGCACAAATTCAGCGAAGGCATTTTGCGTTTCCAGTTGCACGGCTTCAATAAAATCACAACCTTTCTTGAAACCGGCGCGATCGCTCAGCGCAAAACGACCCGGAACAAAGGTCTCCCATTCAAGTTCGAGAAAGCTGCGCATGAATTTCACAAAATTGGCAATATGATAATCCGGCATGAAACCGTATCTGGCATTGGCCAGAATGGTGTCGGAAGAAAACAGTATCTTTTCTTTGACAAACCAGGCGCTGATATTGCCCGAACCGTGGGTGGGGCCGGGATTGAGCAGGGTAAATTCAACGCCATCGATTTGCATATCGTTTTTATTGCCGCTGAGGATTCTGCCGGGCGTCAACTGTCCCTCCGCCTGTCTTAGCTTGATAACTCTGGCGCAGATATCGTCAGCGATGATCTCCGCCCGGGGTGCCAGATCGGCGGCAAAGCCACAGTGATCCAGGTGATCATGGGAATAGATAATGGTTTTTACGTCTTTGCCGGGGACGGTGGCCGTCATTGCCTTCAGGTAAGCGCGGGCCCGTCCCGGCGTACCGAATGTATCGAATGCGATAATACTGTTGTCGGCCTCGATAAACATCGTACGGCAGTTGCCGTCACTGATGGTCCAGAGCCGTTCAGACAGTGCTGTGACCTGCATTTCCGGTTCATGGGACAGGTATTGTTGCGCACTGTCACGGCTGAATGTACCTCGATTCTCGCTCATGGCTGTCGGCCCCTATAATGGTGAGGTGTCTGGTGTGAGGTTGCCTTCGATACCCCAGCCGCCACTTAGATAGCCCTGCATATAGCGTGAGAGGTTGATGGCCGCATATTCATAAAAACGAAACAGGTTTTTGTCCGAAGGCCCCAGTTTCTCTTCTGTGTAGCGATTGATGCCTTTCCAGTCGTGCGGATCGACACCGTCGATAACGGCCTGCTGGGCATATTCGATCTGATATTCCCAGTAGTTGAGAATGTCAATGAACTGCGCTCTGTCAAGGATCCAGAAATGGCCGGGAACAAAGGTGTCCCAGTCGAGGCTGAGAAAGCGGCGCATGACATCCACATAGTGGGTAAGATGCCAGTCCATCAGGTAACAGTAACCGACGCCGGCGGCGACCGTATCGACCATGAACAGGACCTTGCTTTGAGGAAAATAAGCGGCGACATTGCCGTCACCGTGAGTCGGGCCCGGATAAATCAACTCAAAATCACAGCCATCAATGGAATATTGTTTGCGCTCTCCCTGCCAGACCTCGGTGGCAGGAAGCTGCCCATCGGATTGTCTGGCGACAATGACACGATTGGCGTAATCGTGAGCAATAATATCGGCTTCGGGTGCCATATCGGCGGCATAACCGGTGTGATCCAGATGATCGTGAGAATAAACAAGGGTGTGGATAGGTTTATTCGGAAACACGCGTCCGACCGCTGCAGCATAGGCCCGAGCGGTACCGGGCGTCGTCAGCGTATCGAAAGCAATACAGCCTTTTTCTCCCTCAAGGAAAATACTTCGGTAAATGCCTTCACTGACTGTCCATATATTATCCCTGACCGGTTCATAGGTAATATCACGCCATGCCCCCATAATGGGAATGTCGGGACCAATGGTGAAGATGCCGCAATGCTCGGTGGCGGCATCCGCTATGCTGTCGTTATCGTTATTGTTTGACACTGGCTGTATCCCCTGTAAACATTATCTCAGGTAATCAATTATCGCACCTGGCAAGCTTGTGAAGGATTATTGTATAACCACTGAATGAATTCTTCTTCTCTTTTATCAAAAGAATATGCAGTTGCAACAGGTCGATGAGAAGAGGAATAAACACAATTTTCGAGTGGTCTTGTGCTGGAAGTAAAAAGACAAAAGTGTTTTATTTGCCTTCCGGATAAAACCGGAATTAACATTCAATCTATCTGTGAATTGATAATAATAACAATATGATTTTTATGCCGAAATAAGTGATAATGCGATCTTTATACAAGAGCAAATTTGTTAGGAGACTTCTATGACGCAGAAGGGCAATAGGAGATCCGGAAGTACCGGCAACAGGAAAAATGTGGATGGCGGGATCTTTGAAATAGATAATGTCATTATCCGCTTTGCTGGTGATTCCGGTGACGGTATCCAGATTACCGGGGCTATATTCAGTATTGACTCGGCAGTAGCGGGACATGACATCAGCACGCTGCCTGATTTTCCCGCCGAAATTCGCGCCCCTGCAGGTACGCTGGCAGGTGTCAGCAGTTTTCAGTTGAATTTTTCATCCTATGATGTCCACACGCCCGGGGACAAACCAGACGTACTGGTGGCGCTTAATCCGGCGGCGCTGAAAGTTCACCTGAAAGACGTCAGACGCAGTGGCACCCTGATTTTAAATCACGATGCTTTTGACACGCAGGGCCTGAAGAAAGCAGGCTATGAACAGGATCCACGCAAGGATGGCAGCCTGGCAGGATATCAACTCTATGACTTGCCCATTACCTCATTGACTGTCGCGGCTGTCGAGAAATCCTGGCTGGCCAAGAAGCAGGCGGAACTCTGCAAGAACATGTTCACGCTGGGGATCATTTCCTGGCTTTATGATCGTTCCCTGGATGCGCTGGTTGAGCGGATTGATCAATTGTTTGCCACGAAAAAACCGGAGCTGGCCGAAGCCAATAAGCTGGCCTTGCAGGCTGGATACAACTTTTCCGACACGGTGGAAGTCTTTACCGGTCGCTATCGTATCAGCAAGGCGGAAATGCCGCCGGGAAACTACAAGCGTATCACCGGTAATGAAGCGACCGCGCTGGGTTTTCTTGCGGCATCTGAATTAAGCGGCCGCTCGCTTTTTTATGCCTCTTATCCCATCACACCGGCCACCGACATTCTGCATGAGTTGTCCCGGTTGCGTCATTTTGGTGTCAGGACTTTCCAGGCTGAGGATGAAATTGCAGCGATTGGCATCGCTATCGGTGCGGCCTGGGGCGGATCACTCGGTTTGACCGGCACCAGTGGTCCCGGCGTCGCGTTAAAATCGGAAGCGATAGGGCTGGCCGTGATGACGGAACTGCCGGTGGTGATCGCCAGTATTCAACGCGGCGGACCGTCCACCGGGTTGCCGACAAAAACGGAGCAGGCGGATCTGCTGCAGGCCATGTACGGACGCAATGGCGAATGCCCGGTACCCATTGTGGCACCGGCCAGCCCGGGTGAATGTTTCGCCATGGCCATCGAGGCATTTCGTATCGCGATTAAATACATGACACCGGTATTCTTTTTATCCGATGGCTATCTGGCCAACGGCTCAGAGCCCTGGCGCATACCGGCGCCGGAGGAGTTTCCGGAGTTCGAACATAATTTCTGTAGCATCCCGCAGGACTATGCACCTTATGCCCGGGATCCGCAGACCCTGGCCCGGCAGTGGGTCGTGCCCGGCATGCCCGGGCTGGAACATCGTATCGGCGGTCTGGAAAAAGAAGACATTACCGGTCATGTCAGTCACGATTCGGAAAACCATGAACGCATGGTCAGGCTGCGGGCACAAAAGATTGACGGTATTGCCGGGGATATCCCCGAACTGGTCGTGCACGGGCCGCAATCCGGCGATCTGCTGGTGTTGGGCTGGGGCAGTACGATGGGTGCCTGCCGACATGCCATCGAGAGGGCCCAGGCCAGGGGTCTGTCAGTGGCGGGTGCACAATTGCGCTATCTCCATCCTTTCCCGAAAAATCTGGGCGCCGTGTTAAACAACTACAAGCAGGTATTGTTACCGGAGCTGAATCTGGGGCAACTGCGCATGATGCTGCGGGCAAAATATTTGATCGATATAATCGGTTTGAACAAGGTCCAGGGGCAGCCGCTGTTGACATCGGAAGTGGAAGAAAAAATTTATCAGGTGTTGGGGCATGATTACCCGCGTGCAGCCCAGGGCTGAGTCAGAAATTCTGCAAGGGAGTAAAATTTATGAGTGTTGAAGCCAAAATCAGTTTAAAGCATATCGAGTCTTATCAGAGAAAAGACTTTGTCTCTGATCAGGATATACGCTGGTGCCCGGGTTGCGGTGACTATTCCATTCTGGCGCAGATGCAACGTGTCATGCCGGAGATCTGTGAAGAATTGAATATGCCCAAAGAAAATATTGTCTTCGTATCGGGTATCGGTTGTTCCAGTCGTTTCCCTTACTACATGAACAATTACGGCTTTCACAGCATTCATGGTCGGGCGCCGACTATTGCCACCGGCTTACGTGTAGCCCGTCCGGATTTACAGGTCTGGGTCATCACCGGTGACGGTGATGGTCTGAGTATCGGCGGTAATCACCTTATGCACTGTCTGCGACGCAATATTGACGTAAAGATATTACTGTTCAACAATCGCATCTACGGTCTGACCAAGGGGCAATATTCGCCGACATCGGAGATGGGCAAAAAGACCAAGTCGAGTCCCTTCGGTACGGTGGAAAAACCGATTAATCCCCTGTCTATCGCGATTGCCTCCAAAGCCAGTTTTATTGCCCGCGCCGTGGATACGGATGCCGGCAATTTACGTAATATTCTGTTACAGGCAGCACGTCATCAAGGTTCCGTTTTTGTTGAAATATTGCAGAATTGTAATGTTTTTAACAACAAGGCCTACAGTTCATTTACGGATAAATCCGTAAAAAGTGATCGGCAGATACTTCTCAAACACAATGAGCCCATCCTCTTTGGCAAGGATATGGAGAAAGGCATCTCTTTGCGGCGTGCGACTTCCGGAATACTGGAACCGGAAATCGTCAATGTGAAAGATGTCGATGCCTCGGAGATCCTGGTACACGATGAGTCTTCGCCCGGCACCGCGTTGGCCTTTCTGCTGGCGCAACTCGACGAATCAGAATTTCCTGTACCGATGGGGGTGTTCCGCAAAATTTCCAAGCCCGTTTATGGCGAACTGCTCGATGATCAGATTGAAGAGGCGACGACGAAGCTGGGCAAGGGGGATTTCTTCAAGCACCTGCGCTCCGGCGATATCTGGACCGTCTAGCAGAGCAACGCTGGAATCAGGACATATATTTTGTCAGGGCCTTGATCACCGCTTCGTTTTCAGCATCCAGTCCCACTGTAATTCTCAGCACATCATCGCCATCGCTGGTGCTGACAGGGCGGGGAATGATGCCTTCGGTCTCAAGGAAACCGGCTGCATCAAGGGCCGACTTGCCCTCGCATTCGTTGAAGTTCAGTAAATAGAAATTGGCGACACTGGGTATCACCCTGATACCCAATGCACCCAGTTCTTTTTGTATCCTTTGTTGCCAGTCGGCAGTATGCAGACGAACCCTGTCAATGTAATTCACATCGTTGACAGCGGCGATGGCCGCTGCCATGGCAGGACTGTTGACATTGAAAGGTGAGCGAATACGTTGCAATATGTCAACAACGGCTGTGGGACAGTAAGCCCAGCCTGCACGTAAGGCTGACAAACCGTATATTTTGGAAAAGGTACGGGTGACAACGACATTGTCGAATTCATCGACCAGGCCGCATGCATTGTCGTAATCATCGCAGGTGACGTACTCCGCATAAGCACCATCGATCACGAACAGCACATCAGAGGGTAAACCGGAGTGGATCCGTCTTATTTGTTCTGCATTCAGATAGGTTCCCGTTGGATTATTGGGGTTGGCCAACGTGACCATTCGAGTTTCGGGTGTCAGCTTGCTCAACAGGTCATCGACACTGGTGACATAATTATTTTCTCCCGCCAGCACAATATTGGCGCCCTGTATTTTCGCGTAAAGCGCACACATCACAAAATGATTGGCGCTGAGAATGATGTCATCGCCGGACGAAAGATAAGTACGATAGATCAAATCGAGTATTTCATCTGAACCATTGCCGCAGATAATTTTATCGGCATCCAGATTGTAAATGTCGGCAATGGCCTGGCGTAATGGCGACTGTGAACCATCGGGGTAGCGGTGCAGGGCGGTGGCCTGTGACTGGTAGGCCTCAATGGCTTTGGGGCTGGGGCCAAAAGAGGACTCATTACTGGATAATTTTATCGGCGCCGTTTGCCCGGAGATTGCGCTTTTGCCCTGTACATAGGGGGAAATTTCAAGAATCTCGGCACGCGCCTGCGGTACTTTGGCAGTCATATTCTTTTCGGATGGCATCATTTTCTGTTCTAGTTAAACAAAATCGAAAAATAAGTTTAATCTTAAACTAATTCCTTGTACGATGAAAACTGAAAATCAGGCAAAATTGATGGGTGGAAGGTGTCGTCTATTCTCGCTGAGAAAAATCAATAAAAGATCATCGACAGAGCAAACTGAATGGATATGACACTGTCAGCTATGCCGCTAATTGCCGATGACAATATTTTTGCGCTGGGCGCTGCACTTTTTGGTATGGCCTGGCTGGGGTTCTGGATAGACAGCAAAGAAATAGGTAAAAAAATATCCGGTGTCGTCTGGGTTCTGAGTGCCGGCATGGCCCTGTCAAATTTCAATATTATTCCTTTTAAAAGCCCGGTCTATGATTTCGTCGGCGGGACCTTGATCCCCCTGGCCATCCCCATGTTGTTGTTCAAGGCGGATTTGCGCAGAATATTCAGCGAAAGCGGCAAGGTTATGCTGGTATTTTGTGTGGCGAGCATGGCGACGATTACCGGTGCCGTGCTGGGGTTTTATCTGATGGACCTGGGGGATATCGGTCCTAAAGTGGCGGGTGTCTATACCGGCGGCTATATCGGCGGTGCGGTTAATTTTCTGGCCGTCTCTCAGGCTGTGGAGATGTCTGCGGAACAATTCAGTGCTGCCATTGGTGCCAGCAGTCAGGTCAGTAATCTTGCTCTGCTTATGTTAATCACCATTCCATCCATTCCCTGGATAGTGAAAATGATCCCATCTGCGGTGATGAGCGATATTTCCGCAGGCAGGAAGGTTCATGCAGACAGCGCTGAGCTGGATCATTTTCGTCTCACGCATGTCAGCGCCGCCATCGCGGCCAGTTTTATGATCTGTGCCATATCGAATTATCTGGGAGAGCACTTTGATATCGAGCGCTATAATATTCTGATTATTACCGTGCTGACCATTATCATCGCGAATGTGTTTCCCAAATCGCTTGTTAACCTGCAGGGTGACTTTGATATAGGTATGTTGCTGATGTATGTCTTTTTTGCCGCTGTCGGCGCAGGCACCAGTGCGACATTGTTCCTGTCATCTGCATTTAATTTGTTTCTCTATGGCATGTTTATTATTATCGTTCATCTGAGCATTGTTCTGGTGGTGGCGAAATTGTTCAAGGTGGATCTGGCCGATGCCATCGTGGCTTCAGGCGCGGCATTGGTAGGGCCTGCGGTGACTGCCGCGATTGCAATTTCGCGGGGCTGGCGTAATCTGGTCACGCCGGGAATCATGTGCGGCATCTTTGGTTACGCCATCGCCACGTTTATCGGTGTGGCCATCACCAGGCTGTTGTCCTGAATACGCTTACCCGGCAAGGTTTCGGAAATTCCGGAGGGTAGAGATCAATGGTGAATCGCCTGCAAATTGTAGATAAAAAACTGCAGCATATTCCGCGGGAAAAAGAAGGTCTGCGACTGTGGTTGCGGATAGTGTCCTGTACACAAATGGTTGAACAGGAAATCCGTATCATGCTCAGGGAAAAGTATGATACCACGCTGCCGCGCTTTGAATTGTTGTCCGCGCTGGATCGCGTGCCCGATGGTCTGAGTATGGGTGAACTGTCAAGTTGGCTAATGGTTACCAAGGGCAATGTAACAGGCATTGCGGAGCGATTATCAGAGGACGGATTTATTAAAAGGAATCCAACACCAACAGATCGCCGTTCATTTTGTGTCACCCTGACAGGTAAAGGTAAAAAACTCTATAAGGAAATGGAACAGGAGTATGAAATATTGCTGGACAAGTTGTTTACGGACGTATCTCTGGATGACAGTGACACTTTTACCGGGGTGCTGGCCAAGGTAAAAGAAGTGGTTGAGGAAATCCGGGATGAACGGGAGACATAAACATTTTTATCTGAACGACCGCTGAACAGCCGTTCCGAATTTCCGCATATCAGCGGAAACAGAACACGGGCATACTGTGAATAACGTCGGCGCCATTATCCGCTCATGCTGATGCAGGCCTTATACAAGCCCTTTAACTTTTTTTATCGGCCTCATTAAAAGTTAATAAAGAATATTATTAACACAGCGACAGGAACGATGTAACGGGTCAGGAAGCGCCACAGTGTGTACCAGTGTGTGTGACTGTTTCCGTACTCATCACTTCTCAATTTTTCTGAAATAACCCAGCCAACAAATATGGCGACCATGAATGTTCCGACAGGGATACCAATAGCGGTCACCAGATATTCCAGTGTTCTGAATATTGACATATCCTGAAATTTGGCAATAAACCGGAGTGGTCTGACCTCGCTCCAGATATTGAACGAAAAAACGGTGGCCAGGCCGATGATCCAGGCAATGACACCGGTAATCAAGGCTGCTCGTTTCCGTGATATGCCTTTATTCTCTTCTATCCAGGCCACCACGGGCTCAAACATGGAAAAGGCCGATGTCTGGGCCGCCAGCAATAACAAAACGAAAAATAATACACCGAAAATCAGGCCGCCGGGCATTTGCCCGAAGGCAATCGGCAGCGTGACAAATATCAGGCCGGGGCCGGCGCTGGCTTCCAGGCCGTAGGCAAAGACTACCGGAAAGATGATCAGGCCGGTGAGCAGGGCCACCAGAGTATCCACACCGGCAATCACAATTGAGGTACGGGGAATGGAGGCGTCCTGACTCAGGTAAGCACCATAAACCAGCATGCCGGCACCGCCTACACTCAGGCTGAGCATTGCCTGGCCCACAGCAAGTAATACGGCATGTGGCGTCAGTTTTGAAAAATCCGGCTGAAAAAGAAATTGCAGCGCCGCCTCGGCATCTCCCGTTGACAGAGAATAAACGGCCAGGATCAGCAACAGGAAGAACAAGGCCGGCATCATCAGCTTAATCGCTTTTTCGATGCCTCCTTTAATGCCTTTGCCCACGACAAAAAGTGTTATCCCCATAAATAATCCATGCCAAAGAGAGAGTCGCAGAGGATCGGCTTTCAATTCGTTAAACAGCATATTCGAGCGGGCGGCGTTAAGACCGTTAAATTCACCTGACAGTGATTTGATTAGGTAATCAAAGGTCCAACTGGCCACAACGCTGAAGAAAGTGAGCAGGAAATAAGCGCTGAGCACCAGCAACCAGCCCAGGCCGGTCCACCTTAGACTCAGCTTCTCCGCTTTCGCGATGACTTCAAAACAATGCACAGGGCTGCTCTGTCCACGTCGACCTATCATAATCGTGGCAATCAGGGCGGGTAAACCGAGGCCGATTACCAGCAAAAGATAGAGGATCACAAAGGCACCGCCGCCGTTCTCGCCAGCGACATAGGGAAAGCGCCAGATATTACCCAGGCCCACTGCACTGCCAAGGGCAGCGAGAACAAAAGTTGTTTCGGACGACCAGTGTTCTCGAACTGTTTGTCGGGAAGATGGCATGATATGAGTGCAGTAATTACAGACCGAATATACGCAGCGCATTATCGCCACGGACCTTGTTCCGGGCGCTGCCTGTCAGACTATTGACTCGTGAAAGACAACCCACCATATCACCGATGTTAAACGGGTAGTCGGATCCATACATGACGCGATCTTCAGTACCGACCTGCACGCACATTTCCAGTGATTCCTGCCGGTAAGTCACGGCGTCGTAGTAAATATGCCGTAAATATTCACTGGGTGGCCGTTCGATGTTGACTCGTGCCCGCCGGGTTTTTTCAAATACCTGATCCAGCCGGCCGACCAGATAGGGCAATGTCGCTCCGGCATGGGCGGCGATGAGTTTCAGATCGGGGAAACGATCAAAAAAGCCATCGCCAATCATCCTGATCACAGCGATGCTGGTATCCACCATAAAGCCGATAGATGCCACCATGGCATATTCTGTGAGGGCGAGTTCATCAATGCCGGGAGGGTAGGTCGGGTGCAGCAATACCGGCAGACCACGTTTGTCTATGGCCTCCCAGATGGGAGTAAAAAGTTCATCTGTCAGGTGTCGACCATTGATATTGCCAAGCGTGAGTACGCCGACGGCGCCGATCTGACAGGCGCGTTCAAGTTCTGCCACCGCGGCTTGCGGATATTCCCAGGGTAAAGATGCCATCCAGCGAATCCTGTCAGGATATTCCAGCTGGGCTTGTGCAAAGGCGTTGTTGGCCGTCTGTGCGGCAGTGAGACTGTGCTCGGGGCCACCCCAGAAAGCACTGGGGGCGGGCAGGGTAATAACAGCAAGATCGACCCCCGCCTTATCCATATTCCTGATACGTTCCGCATAATCGAAATGAGGATCTTCCAGCACGCAAAAACTGGCACCGCGATAAAACACGGTATTAGGACTGTCCAGACTTGCTTTCACTTCAAGATCGGGCCCACCATGCTGACGCAATAACGCCAGCCAGCTATGGGTATACATGTGTGTATGTACATCGACGACAAGACTCATAAACAGGCACCTCAATAGGTTGTTTTACATTAGTGTATTAAAATCCGACAAATAAAAACCGATAAATAGGTAAGAAGCCCTAAAAAAGCGAGGTCGAATCATGCTGAACAGACATGACATTGCGTTTTGCTGCGACGCGCTTAAGCTATTCCGTACATATTCTGTTAATCAGTCAAGGAACAAATCAATGAACTTACGATTATTCGCATTTCCATCCATTATTTTCCTGCTGGGCAGTCTTGTCACTATAGCGGGTCCACAGGCGGATGCCCTGGCATCGGATGAGAATTCAATTGTGTTGACCTTTCTCGGTACCGGGGCGCCACGACCGTCACTGGATCGATATGGTCCGGCGATTCTGGTGGAAGCAGGCAAACACAGGATAATCGTTGATGCCGGTTCCGGTATGCGTGAACGCCTGTTCCAGGCGGGCGGGTTTAAAATGCTCACCGGTGTTGACACGATACTGGTGACCCATTTGCACTTCGATCACACCATCAGTATCCCCGGGTTCTGGTTGAGCGGATGGTTGTATGGTCGCAGGGTTCCCATGAAAGTGTACGGTCCCGTCGGCACAGTCGCCATGATGAAACATTTCGAAAAGGCTTATCAATGGGATATTGATTACAGAGCCATTGTCGGTGTGCCTTTGCAAGGCTCGGAATTGCAGGCCGTCAATGTGGGACCCGGTGTGTTTTTCAATCAGGATGGTTTGAAAATCACCGCATTTGAAGTGGAGCATATGCCGATTGATATCAGGACGGGAGAACGACTGCCCTTCAGGGGCCAGACGCTGGGATTCAGGATCGATTATCGGGGTCGCTCTGTGGTGTTCTCCGGTGATACGCGGTCAACACCAACAAGTCATTTGCTCAAGGTCGGCAAGGGCGTTGATGTGTTGATCCACGAAGTGCAGGTGCCCTCCCCTGGAGAGTCGAAAGAGGCCAAATTGGCTAATGTCAGTCTTTCCGTTCATTCGACACCAGCCCAGGCCGCTTATATATTCTCTCAGACCCGGCCGGCAATGGCGGTGTACTCACACATTATTCCACCTGATATGACGGCAGAGGAGCTGATGACAGCAACCCGGCCCGGCTATGACGGGCCTTTGACGGTGGCCCATGATCTGATGAAAATGACGATAGGTGATGAGATAACGATCACTCAGGTGAAAGTCATTAAAAATGAAATCTTTGAAAACTCACAAGTGATTAAAAACTAATAGAAAAGTGAAAATAATCGGTCACGCACTGACAGACGATGTTGGCTGGCGAATACGTTAGCGTTGCAGTTTGGCAACAGTGGTTTTGATCTAAATTAGGGCTGAAGACCCAATTATTCAGGGATTAGTTTAAATGTGAACTACTTGACAGGAAAATAGAAATAGCTTTAAATTGCGGGCGGTTAAGCCTCATAAAATATAGAGACTTGCCGCCGAAAATTAAAAATCTGAAACAGGGGGAGTTACCCGATGAATACAAGAACATTGTCTTGTCTTGTCTTGTCCGCCGCGACGGCAATGCCCGTCTTTGCTCAAAGCGCACTTGAAGAGGTTGTTGTAACAGCACAACGTCGTGAACAAAATCTGCAGGAAGTCCCGGTCAGCGTGACTGCGTTCACTGGCGCCACTATCGAACGAACCAATATTACCGCCGCCAGAGATTATCTGGCACTGACACCCAACGTGGCTTTTACTGATGACGGCCAGTCCGGCAGTAAAGGTGTGGGTATCGCCATTCGCGGTATTGGCAATCTGGTCTCCGGTGAAAATGCGACGGTCAACTCAATCGGTATCTATCTCGACGGTTTCAGTGTCGCCTCGGTACCGAATCAGGTCGCTAATCCCACTATCCCGGATATGCAGAGCATTGAAGTGCTGCGTGGTCCTCAGGGAACATTTTTCGGGCGCAATGCTGTCGGTGGTGCACTGAACCTGAGAAGTAATGAACCCACGGACGAATTCGGCTGGAAGATTTCGCTCGGCGGTGAGAGTTACGAAGAAGCCAATGAGATGGGCAGGGTGACCGGCATCATTAACGCCCCGCTTGCTGATAACTTTCGAGTACGTGGTGTATTTCAGTATGAGAACAGCGGGGGCCGCGTCACCAATGCCTGCGCTACCGGTGCGTCTGCTGCTGAGTGTCCCGCCGCCGCCGCCAACGGGTTTACGCCCAACGGTGCCAAAAACAGCGGTTATGAAGAATTCTACGGTCGCCTCAAGGCGAACTGGGATTTCAGTGCCGATACGACAGTGGGTGTAACTGTGATCTATTCCGATGCGGATCAGGGCACCGATGAAAATGTCCCCTCCGGCATCCTCGATGTCGACACAGTCGATACATTGGGTATTTCTGTGGCACAGGACCCGGGTACCGGATTCTGGCCGAACAACCGCAGCCAGCTTTCTCACGACTTGCCTGAGTTCAACAAAAACAAATCCCTGGTGGCGATTTTAAATATACAGCATCAGTTTAACGATAATATGAAGCTGACCTCCATCACCGGTGTGATCGATGCGAAGCAAAAACGTTTTTTTGATCAGGACCTGGTCGGCGGCGTGGATACTCTCGACCGTACCAACACCTACAAAGGTACTTCCTGGAGTACAGAGTTACGACTGGATTACAGTGGCGATTCGGTGGACTGGACCATGGGCATGATGTTTTCCAAGGATGATCAGAGCCAGGACAACCTGGTGGCCATTTCCACGAATGCCACCGCGACGATTAACGGTGTGGGCTGGTTACCTCCGTTCCCGGAAGACCTGGGTTTGGCCTTTAATGACAAGAGCTTTGTCACGGAAGAGCAGGCTCTGTTTGGTGATATCACCTTTCACATGACCGATACGCTGGATCTGATTGCCGGGGGCCGTTTTACCCACAGTCAGGTGGACAAGTCCCTGCTGGCACAGAGTATTGGACCAACATGCTGTTTTCCGGGTTCCCCTGGTTTTCCGGGTGGTCCGGGGTTTGCATTTTTCCAAAGTTTTGCAAACAGCCCACGTCCTGAGGCTTCGGCTGAGTCGGATTTTACTGATTTTGCCCCGCGCTTTGGTGCCCGTTTTCAGGTGACCGATGAAATGAATATTTATGCCATGGTCTCCAAAGGCTACAAGCCCGGCGGCAACAGTGTGGGTAACAATACCAATGCCGCCGGCAGCCCTGCTTTCAGCACCAAATTCCAGAAGGAAACTCTCTGGAATTATGAGTTCGGATTTAAATCGGAATTGTTTGATAATCGTCTGCGCTTAAACATGTCGGCATTTCACCTGAAGTGGTCGAACCTGCAGTTCGAGTCTTTCTTTTTCTTCACTCCAGGTAATCTTTCGACCAACTTTGAACAGTTCATCAACATTCCCGATGCGGAAGGCAACGGTATTGAGATGGAGTTTGTTGCCCTGTTGACAGATAACCTGACAGTATCAGGTGGATTTGGCTATCTTGATACGGAGATTACCTCTCAGCAAACCGTGGAACTTTCCGGTGGCTGGAGACCCGAATTGCAGGGTCTGGGACTGCCGAAGGCCCCGGAATTGACCGCGAACATTGTCGGTGAATACCGTTGGCCGATAGGCAACAATGAAGCCTGGCTGCGACTGGAATATATTCACCGTGACGGTCAGTATTCCGATATCGAAGGATTAACGAATCTTCAGTTGAATGGACCTTCACCTAACGATGCCACAAAAATCCATAATTCAGGGCCGAATGAATTTCCCTACCTGAGCCCGGATTACGATATCCTGAACCTGCGCGCCGGTTTTGAGATGGGTAGCTGGAGTATTACCGGCTTTGTGCAGAACCTGCTGGATGAAGAGTATTATACCGGTACCCAGGAGAACTTTGGTGTCAGTGGTATTCGACTACGCCCGAATACACGTACCATCGGCGGCAATATCAGTTACTCCTTCGGCGGTATTTAGGTTGTAAGAAAAACGGACTTGATGCAATAAAAAAGGCCCCGACTTTGAACAGTCGGGGCCTTTGTCGTTTCATACGCTACTCAATCCAGAATTCTCGCTCCAGATCCTTCCAGAATTCCACCTTCATACGGCTGTGAATGAACACACCTTTATAGTAGGGATCATTCTCCTTGTATTCTTTATACGGGCCTTCGTAATCTTTACGACGTGTTTTGTATTTTTCGTATTCTGCAAAGCTTTCGTATTCCCAGATCACCATCTTACGCCCGGAATCATCTCCCGCCGCGTGCAGGTCAAAATAACGCAGGCTTTTCCACTCCGGGAACAATTCACGATGCTCCTTGACCCAACGAAGCCAGCGTCGCATTTCGATATCATGTTCCTTGTCTTTGCCCTCGGCCACAAACCAGCTTTCTGCTTCAAATACAGACATGTTCTTTCCCCCTGATGATTATGTTGAAGTTCTGATGTCACCAAACTCACTGCCACAGCGAGACAGAATTTCTTCGTAAGGATGTTTTGTTTTCGAGCCGGTTTTATTTTCTCCGGCGATACTGTCTGATGGCAAAGCAGTGGCAACAGCCAGGGCCACCCCGCCACTGGCGGCGGAACGTAAAAACTGTCGTCGTGAAATTTCGTCGGTATCCTGTTCAGGCTCGTTTT
Organism: Gammaproteobacteria bacterium; assembly: GCA_024278135.1. Lineage (GTDB taxonomy): Bacteria > Pseudomonadota > Gammaproteobacteria > Eutrophobiales > Eutrophobiaceae > WLWS01. The sequence goes on along the minus strand of JAJRTU010000066.1, from coordinate 23,414 downwards.
CGGTATGTTTTCTCATCTTTTTCTCCTGTATTGTTACTCGACAAAGTGTAATCCAGTTGCCGGCAGGCGGGTCTGGATTATTAGAATGATGACCCTAATCATACCGGCTATTGAACAGTATCAGTTACCGCCTCCTCGCTGTTCAATATGGTAAAACCGGTGTAGCCGTAGATGGCTGAAATGACAGGATTGATGATATTGAAAAAACAAAAAGGAATGTAGGCAAAGCTTGCCAGCCCCAGTACCCCATAGATATAGGCACCACAGGTATTCCAGGGGACGAGCGGGGAGGTGAGCGTGCCCGCATCTTCAAGACAGCGTGAAAGATTAACGGCGGCCAGTCCACGGCGCTGGTATTCCTTGCGCCAGATTTGTCCCGGGACGACGATAGAAATATACTGATCACCGGCGATAAGGTTCATCAGAACACTGTTCGACAAGGTCACCAGTATCAGGCTGCCGGTTTTTCGTGTGATGCCCAGCAGACTGTTGGCAATGCGATCAAAAACGCCGATGCTGGAGAACACACCCGCCATCAGCATGGCGGATAGAATTAACCAGACTGTCTGCGCCATACTCCACATACCCCCCCTGCTGAGCAGCTTGTCTATCGCTGCGACGCCCGTCTCAGCCTGGTAACCGGCGAACATGGCCCGGGCTATGCCTTCGGCGAGGGCAATCCCGGTATGCGCGGTGCTGTCATTGGCCAATGCCAACACCATTTTGGTCTGAAATAACAAAGCAAACACGGCCCCGAGCAGGGCCGCAAAAAAAATGGCAGGTAGTGCAGGTATGCGTTTATAGGCCATGTATAGCAGCACCAGTAAGGGTAAGAGCAGGTGTAACCCGATATTAAAGTGTCCGGTCAATGCATTGGTGAAGACATGCAGGTCAATGGCAGAGGTAGAGGTCGATGCCATACTCAAACCAAGGACAGTATATAAAACAAGGGCAATAAGAAAACTGGGCACAGAGACCCAGATCATGTGACGAATATGGGGAAACAACTCACTACCGGCGACGGCCGGAGCCAGATTCGTGGTATCGGACAGCGGTGACATTTTGTCGCCAAAATAAGAGCCGGATACGATGGCGCCTACGGTAATCGGTATCGACAGGCCGAGCACACTGGAGATGCCCATCAGGGCGATACCTACCGTCGCCATGGTTGTCCAGGAACTGCCGATGCTGAGGGAGACAAAGGCGCATAACAGACAGGCGGTGGGAAAGAAGATAAGGGGTGAGAGAAGAAGCAATCCGTAATAGATCATAGTGGGCACGGTGCCACTTAATATCCATGTCCCCACCAGCGCGCCGACACAAAACAGTATAAATATTGCCGTGGTGGCAACACCTACCGAATCCGCGATGGATTTTTCCATCGTTTTCCATGGCACGCCATTTTTGAAACCTGTGAGCATGGCGATAAATGCGGTGAAGGTGAGGGCCAGTTGTATCGGGCCTCCGGTCGGATCATCCCTGAACAGAAGTACTGCAGTGGAAATACAGCCGATGAGAACAGTGATGACGGTCAGGGATTCACTTAGATTAGCCTGTTTGCCCAAATCGGAGCTCTTGTTATTGTTGTTCATATCCATGGATTATCTGTAAGCTTGGGCAGCATGATACGCCACATCCCGATAAGATTCAGAATGCGTGGAACAGCGAATACCTGCAAGTGATGCGGTTTTCAGCAGACAAATTGATTCCCATTATTTTCTTTTTCCTGTCGGTCCAGGCGGGAGCTGTTGAAAATGAACGGCGGGACGTGTCATTTGTCGTTCTGGGTAAAACTTCCAATTATCGACAATTACCTGATGTCGGTCATCGCCTGTTAAATTACCATTTTTTTGCAGAAATATTCCTGCAGGACAAGGGCTCGGTGACGGACGCATTGTTGTACAGGCCTGACAAGCCTGATACGCCGTTATATTTTAAAGGTGACTCCTCAGTACTGGAAGTGCATGGTGGACGCTATCGCAGTGAACAGGCACTGGACGAAGAGTATCCCGACGGGGAATATATTTTTTCTTACAGACTTGCCGATGGTGTCGTTATTTCACAGCCTGTATTCATTCACAGAGGTGGCAAGGCTTCCCGTATTCCGGATCCCATCAGCATTTATTTGTGGCAGCAAGGACAGCCGGTCTCGCCGTCACGAGTTGATCCTGAGAAGAATCTTACGGTCCGATGGAGTGCTTTTGCATCCGGTAATGCCGATGTCAACGGTATAGTGGATGATTTGATCTTCGTTGTTACCGGAAATTGTCACGGTGAAAAGATTGATCACAGCGGCGGCCCGTTTGGATCGGCTGACTATCTTACTTATGCCGCGACAGAGTATGTGATACCGGCATCAAAATTACAGCCCGGGGAGACTTTCCAGCTGTTTGTCGAACAAGCCGAGATGGATACCGGTGAGTATAAATATATTCCCGAAATTGCGACTTATGCCGTCACGACATTTCTGGATATTAGAACCAGCGGGGAAAAACTGAAAAGTCGCAGTGCTTGTCCTGGGGTGATGCCTGCCATGGATGGTGGCCAGACAGATAGACCAAAGAAAATAAATTAGGGGTGATTATATGAAGACAATACTTTCAGTAATGTTGAGAATAATGACTATTCCATTATTTTGTGGCAGCCTTTCTGCGACAGAGAATCTGGAAGTCACAGGGATGGAATCAAAAATAACAGAGAGCTATGTCATGCTTTATTACAGGGATATGACTGCACCCCGGCACTTTTATGCGGACATACTGGGACTCGAAGCGAGCTTTCAAGATGACTGGGTCAGCCTGTACAAACTGACGGCAACCTCCTATATTGGTGTCGTCAAGGAAGGTGGTAACGCCTATCACAAAGTACAGAAGACTAACGCGGTTATGCTGAGTATCGTTGTTGATAATGTTGATCTCTGGTACAACAGGGTGAAGGCAAACCCGGATGTGCCGGTATTAAAAGAAATCCATAACAGCGATAATGTGCCGATACGGGCGTTTTTGATTAAAGACCCGGGAGGGTATACCGTTGAATTGTTTCAGTGGTTGAACAAATAAATATGGATAAGCTGAACAGCCGTTTCGAATTCCCGTACAGCAACATGCAAATGCGCTGTGAATACGCCCGTGTAAGCCTGGATACAATATCCCTGTCGCATACGGCCCGCTTATCTGCTCATGCGAATGTACTTGTTTTGCATGCTCTTTGAAAACTTTTATTCAGAACCAGGAGGTTGTCTATGCGTTTCGGCGTCCGATTAATTCAATACCTCGGCAGTCCCCGTGACATTGTCGAACTGGGCATACTGGCAGACAAGGCCGGGTTTCATCATGCATGGTTTCCCAGTGATAAATTCATGTATCACGCCTGGAGCATTATTGCTGCGCTGGCGGAGCATACGGATCGCATTATTGTGGGGGCGAACGGTACCGAACCCTATGGTGTTTCACCGGGTGAAACGGCTGCATTTATGGCGACACTGGATCATCTGAGTCGTGGTCGTACAGCTGTGGGTTTTGGCATGCATACACAGAAAATGATCGAATGGATGGGCATTGACGTGAATGACCGTATTACACGGGTGCGGGAAGCCGTGGAATTAATGAGAAAAATATGGCGGGGAGAAGTCGCTGAATTTGACGGTCAGGAGTTTCACTGGTCAGACCAGTGCTATCTTCGTTTTGATCCTTATCGTGAGCATATTCCCATTTATGTGTCCGGTTTTGAACAAGATGATCTCGCGCTCAGCGGTGAGATAGGCGATGGCAGTTTACCTATGGTAACGCCGCCGGAATCAGCGAAACTGATGGTGGACAGGGTACTGAAAGGTGTGGAAAGGGCCGGTCGACAGGCCTCTGAAGTGGATATTTGCGGTTGTGCCTGGTTTTCGCTCAGCGAGGACGGGAAGGGCACGCAGACCGACGCTCTCAAGGACATCCTTGCTTATTTTGGCAATTATCTGGACGAAGAGGCATTGAATACGGTCGGTTTAAGTCAACAGGATTTTTCCATGACGGCGAAACTGATTGAACAGCGGGAGTATGAGCAGGCCAGAGCACTGATAAGTAAAGATATGCAACAATTGGCCATCGTCGGTACTGCTGAAGATGCCATCAGCAAAATTGAAATGTTGATCGACGCGGGGATAACACAAATTTCTGTAGGCGGCCCCCTTGGCCCCGACCCGCGTGAAACAATACGTCTGTTTGGCGATAAAATAATTCCTTATTTCAACTGAGTATGGAACGAAGGAAGCAAGGAAGTCTGGGAGCTTATTGATTGTTGTGGACAGCAAAGTCCGGATATTTCGGCAGCAGTCCTGTCATTAGTGATGCGCCGATCACCAACAGGCAACTCACAGACAAGATGGCGGTATAGTTGCCCAAAGTGTCGAAGCAATAACCGAATATGGGCGGACCCAGTGAGACGCCCAGCATCATCGAGGCAAACAATAAACCGTAAATCTGACCGAAATTCTTCAGGCCGAAATAACGTCCTGCCAGAAAGGCGAGCAGATCTATTTCCGCACCAATACTGAAGCCGACGAACACAGCAGCAACATACGCTGGAAACCCTGTGACGCCACTGGCAAAGATACCAATGCCGAGCGCAGACAATAAAAAACAAAACAGTGCGACATAGGGTGCGAAAAAACGATCCATAAAATAACCGATGGGTACGCGCACGCAGAGAATCGTTATACCGACAATAGAGGCTACCAAGGCGGCATTTACGGGTACCATGCCACGGTCAATAAGCATGGGGACCATGTGCTGTAATAAACCAAACAGGCAGAAGGCCAGTAATGAAAAGATACAGGTCAATAACCAGAAGGTCCGGCTGCGCAGTGCGTCATGGCGAGTGAGCCCCGCTTCCTGTGGTGATGATGCAGCCGGGATATTGACATCAACTGTGTCACCGTCGGGCAACAGGCCTGAATCTTCGGGCCTGTTACGGTACAAAACCGCAATAAGCGGGATGGCGAAGAACAGTATTATTGCGGCCAGTGTGTAATAGCCCAGGTGCCAGCCAAAGTGACTGTTGACAAACTGCACCAGCGGCGGCACACCGGCATAGCCCAAACCACTGCCGGCCATGGCAATGCCGATAGCTGTACCGCGACGACGATTGAACCATGAGGAAATAGCCAGCATAAACGGTAAGCTGTTGGCAGCCGCGCCCAGTGAGCCTATCAGCAGAAAAACAATATAAAGATGCCAAAGCTGGCTGACAACCAGGGGCAGTATTGCCAAACTGAGGGCGACGATGATCATTGAAGGAAGCAGTATTTTTCGACCCCCGTAGTGATCGACGAGCCTGCCGGCTATTGGCATTGAAAAAATGAGAGCAACTGTAAAGAATGATGAAGCCAGACTGATTTCCGAACGTCGCCAGCCGAATTCTTCCTGCATGGGAATAATAAATAAACCGAGGGAACCAAAGACGAATTGTCCGGGGCCCACAAGAAGACCAATCACACAAGCCAGCAATACCCACCAGCCGTAAAATATCCCACCCCGTCTGTTTATTGTGATGTCTTTTTGCATGGAGAAAATGATAGCCTTCGGAAATTGAATGCTACTATAGTGTATGCAGGTAAATTATCCATGAATAATTATTCTGGAATTCGATGGAGAATTGAAAAATGAAGCACAAATTTCACACTCTTTTATTCAGCGTTGTCGCACTTGTTGCTGGAATACCCGGTGTACAGGCAAGCGATATCATTATCCATGCCGGTCGAATGCTGGATGTAAAAACCGGCAAAATCATGACTGAAATATCAATAGTCATTGAAGACGATCACATCCGGGCTGTTGAGCCGGGCTATATAACGAAATACGGGGCGGAAACTATCATTGATCTGAAGGATTATACTGTACTACCAGGTCTGATGGATATGCATACGCATTTAAGCACGGTTATCTCAGCGAATTTCTTTATGGAAAAATTTGTCATGGATTCGGCTGATTACGCATTTCGTTCGACAGTCTATGCCCGGGATACGCTGCTGGCCGGTTTCACCACGGTACGGGATCTCGGTGATCAGGATCACAACCTGACCATCGCCATGCGTGAAGCCATCGCGAAAGGTTATATCGATGGTCCGCGTATCTATACTTCAGGTAAAGGCCTGGCCACAACCGGCGGGCTTGCCGATTCCGGCAACGGTCTGCGTCGGGAATGGATGGACAACCCTGCTTTTGTCGAGGGTGTGATTAATGGCCCGATTTCGGCACGCAAGGCGGTACGGCAGCGCTACAAGGAAGGTGCTGATGTCATCAAGTTGAATGTGACCGGCGGCGTTATCAATAAAGGTCGTTTCAGTCCCGGTTCGCAATGGATGCAGGATGAACTCGATGCTGCAGTGGAAACCGCCAGGGACTATGACATGGTGGTGGCCGCGCATGCGCATACAGCGGAAGGTATCTTACGTTCAGTCAGGGCGGGTGTGGATTCCATTGAACATGGTACCTTCATGAATGAAGAATCGATCATATTAATGAAAAAACACGGCACTGCGTACGTGCCGACAATGACGGCTATGAAATGGCTGGCAGACAAGGCAAAAGACGATGACAGTATGCCGGCCGGAATACGTGCCAGGGCAGAAAGTATGGGGCCACAGATTGATATTACCGTGAGCAGGGCCTATAAAAAGGGACTGTGGATCGTTTTCGGCAGTGATGCCGGTGTCTTCCCCCATGGCTTGAACGCTCGTGAATTTGAGTACATGGTGGCGGCGGGAATACCACCTGTGACAGCAATAAAAAGTGCCACTATTGAATCGGCAAGGCTTCTGCGTATTGACAGCCACCTCGGATCCATCGAAACGGGAAAGCTGGCCGACCTGGTTGCAGTGCAGGGCGATCCGCTGGACGATATCACCCTGTTACAGGATGTGAAGTTTGTTATGAAGAACGGTATCGTCTATAAACAGGAGTAGTCGCAAAGAAGCTCTCTTGGTGACGGCTGCCGTATGTGATAGATACAGGGACAAGATATTATGCGTGAATATTTAAAAAAATTGACTGAGCGTGGGGACATTAGAAGCATTCGAAAACCGGTAGATCCGGAATTTGAACTTGCCGGATTAACACTATTGTCGCAACAACGTGATGATGCCGCTGTTATGTTTAACAGTGTCACTGGAACGAATATGCCTGTTGCCACCAATCTCTACGGATCTCGCCAACGCTTATGTGAAATTGTCGGTGCGGATGACGGTAACTTTTGTCAACGCTGGTCGGAACTGCATCGTCAGTTGAAGACATCCGTCGCGAACAAGTACAGGGAGGTGGTATCGGGAAAAGACAGAATCTCCGGCAAGCTGAGCGACCTGCCGCTAATCACCTATTTTGAAAAAGATGCCGGGCCTTATTTCACGTCTGCTGTGTTTATGGCAAAACACCCGGATACCGGTATCCACAATCTTTCCTTTCATCGCTCCATGTACGTTGATAATGATGAATTACGTGTCAGGCTGGGCAGTTCTCACGATCTGTATCACTACTACAAAGCGGCAGAGGCGAGAAATGAACCTCTGGCTGCCGCACTGCTGCTGGGGACATCTCCAGAGTTGTTTGTCAGCGCCTGCGCTTCATTGTCTGCCGAAGAAGATGAATTGCAGATGGCCGCCATCATCAAGGGCAGCACTGTCAGCATGGCATCCTGCGAAACGATTGATCTGATGTTCCCGACCGACACCGAAATTGTCATTGAAGGATATTTTTTACCCGATACATTGAAACCGGAAGGCCCGTTTGGAGAGTTCATGGGATATTACGTCCCGGTTGGCGATAATCATGTCTTTAAGGTATCCCATGTCAGCTGGCGTCGTGAGCCGGTGTTTCACAGTATTGTTTGCGGTACGGCTGAAGATATGTATCCACTGGATTACACGACGGCGGCCCGGATCTATGCTTATCTCTGCGATCAGCTGCCCGGAATCGTCAACGTTGCCTGCCATCCCTTTCTAATGAATACCGTTGTACAGATCCGGCAGGAATATGAAGGCCACGCACGCAAAGTATTGCTGGCCGCTGTCGCCGCACATATGGATTACAGCAAGACCTGTATTGTGGTGGATGATGACGTCAATATCTATGATCTGAATGATGTCTGGTGGGCCTATTTATCCAGGGGAAGGGCGGATACCCGGGCGCAGATCCTTAAGGATATTCCCGGTTTTTATCGGGATGACAACAAGGACCATTGGGGAAGATTGTTAATCGATGCGACAAAACCCTTCCATCGCCGAGATGATTTCGAGCGCAAACAGATCCCCGGGATGGACGCGATGAAACTGGACGATTATTTATAGCAGCCCGGCTCGGATTATTATCTGACGACGCGGGCACTGCCGCCACGCATCAGTTTTTCCACTTCAGCAAGCCTGGCCATGGAAGTATCTCCCGGCGTGGTCATGGCCAATGCACCATGGGCGGCTCCGTAATTGACCGCTTTGTCAGGATCCCCTGTACTGAGAAAACCGTATATCAGCCCGGAAGCGAAACTGTCGCCACCACCCACACGATCCAGGATTTCCAGATCAGGGCGATGAATGGCTTCGTAAAAGCGGCCATCTGACCAGCAGACAGCACCCCAGTCGTTAATCGTTGCGGTCTTGACGGTACGCAGCGTGGTGGCGGTGACTTTAAAATTCGGAAAGTCTTTTACCACCCTTTCAATCATGTTTTTGAAGTTATCAATATTAATGCTTGAAATGTTTTCGTCCTGCCCCTCAATTTCGAACCCGAGGCAGGCAGTAAAGTCCTCTTCATTTCCTATCATGACGTCCACGTGTTTTGCGATACGCCGGTTGACTTCCTGTGCCTTCCGGGGACCTCCAATATCCTGCCATAGTGAAGGCCGGTAATTCAGATCATAAGAAACGATGGTGCCGTATTTTTGTGCTGCCTGCACCGCCTCTTCAACGAGCTCGGCGGTACTGCTGGAAAGAGCGGCAAATATACCGCCGGTGTGGAACCATTTGACACCCGTTTCGCCAAACAAACTTTCCCAGTCAATGTCACCGGGTTTCATTTGTGATGCGGCCGTGTTTCCCCGGTCGGAAACCCCCACCGCACCACGCAGACCGAAACCACGCTCGGTAAAGTTAATGCCGTTACGAACTGTTCTGCCAATGCCGTCGTAAGGCAACCAGTTGATCCGGGATGTGTCGACGCCACCCTGCATGATAAAATCTTCAATAAGATGTCCTATCTCATTGTCGGCAAGCGCGGTGATAATACCGGTATTCAAACCAAAGCACTTGCGCAGGCCGCGGGCAACATTGTACTCGCCGCCACCTTCACCGGCGCGAAACTGGCGTGAGTTGCGTATGCGTCCTTCACCGGGATCCAGTCGCAACATGACTTCCCCGAGAGAGAGTAAATCATACTGGCAACTGTCGTCAGATCTGAATGTCAACTTTGTCATAATGGATCTAAATATTTTGGATTAAAGTCAGGGCCTGTTTGGTCAGTTGAGATATTTCGGTGTATTTTTTGTCTTTCAGCAGGTGAGCGGCAACAAACCAGGAACCGCCGACAGCTGCAACACAGGGGCTGCTGATATAACTCTCAAGATTGGAAAGATTAATCCCGCCGGTGGGTATAAATGCAATACCGGTATGGGCGTAGGGACCGGCCAGGGCCTTCAGCATGCCGGTTCCGCCAGCCGCCTCGGCAGGAAAGAATTTCAATGTATCGAGACCGTAGTGGCGTGCCTGTTCTATTTCCGATGGGGTGATGACACCCGGAATGATGAGCAGGCCTTTTTTCTCGGCACTTTCGATCACCCGTGGATTAAGACCGGGCGTGATGCCGAATGATATACCATAGTCAACAAGTCTCGGGATGATTTTTTGATCGAGTATCGTGCCGGCACCGACTGTCATTTCCGGCATCGATTTTTTAATCGTTTCGATACAGGCCATTGCGGCTTCTGTTCGCAGGGTGATTTCAATAACATTAAGATCAGCGGCCAGCAGCGCTTCGGCAAGAGGAAGTGCATGTTCGACGTCGTCGATGACAGCGACGGGAACAAGTTTTCTGGCAAGGATGGTTGTTTTCACTTCAGGGCCTTGATTTAATCGGGTCACAATTAAACGTTATGTTACAACGGCTGTCCAGTCCTGGTTTCAGCGGATAAATCCCGCTGTGACTGAGCAATATTCTGTGTCATAGTAATCCACAGCAGTGCCTGTATTTCAACAGATAATAATGGCAAACACGCATAATTCAATTCACGAACAATGGTCCTCACGCTGGACCTTTATACTGGCCACTATCGGGGCCTCCATAGGCCTGGGTAACTTATGGCGCTTCCCCTACGTTGCCGGTGCGAACGGTGGCGGCGCTTTCGTCATTGTTTATCTGTTTTTCGTCTTCGCCATCAGTGTTCCCTTAATGATGGCAGAGCTGTCTCTGGGCAGGCGGGGGCAACAGAGTCCCGTCAATACAATAAGAAAACTGCGGGAAGAATCAGCCGCCGGTGGACTCTGGCAGTTGATAGGCTGGTTCAGTATTCTTGCGCCACTGATGGCCCTGTGTTTTTATGCTGTTGTTGCAGGCTGGTCACTGGATTATATCGCCAGAGCGACAGCAGGAGGTTTCGTCGCTATCGAGCCGAAACAGGCGGGACTTCTGTTTGATCAATTATTGGCATCCCCCTGGCGTTTGGGTATGTGGTACAGCCTTTATCTCATACTCACGGTGTATGTGGTCAGCAAAGGAGTCAAGCAGGGGCTGGAAAAGGCCAGCAATATCATGATGCCGGCCCTGTTCTGTATGATCATCATGCTGGTGATTTACGCTCATATCACAGGCGATCCGATGCGGGCCTGGTCTTTTATGTTCAATCCTGACTTTTCCAAACTCACGTCAAAAAGTGTCTTGATCGCCCTTGGTCAGGCCCTGTTCTCGGTGTCCGTCGGCACCGGCGCCTTGCTTACCTACGGGGCGTATATGTCAAAGAACGTCAATATCATCAGTTCATCCTGGATCATTGCGCTGGCCGACACCTGCGCCGCATTGATGGCAGGGCTCGCAATATTCCCCATCGTCTTTGCTTCCGGCCTGAATCCCGCCGAGGGACCCGGCCTGATGTTTATTTCCCTGCCTGTCGCTCTGGGACAAATGCCCGGTGGTTATTTCTTCGCCATTGTCTTCTTTGTGCTGGTTTTCTTTGCAGCTTTCAGCTCATCGCTGGCGATGCTGGAACCTTTCGTATCCTGGTTAATGGAACATAAAGGCTATGCCCGCGTTCCCGTTACGGTTTGCACAGGCTTTGTGGTGTGGTGTATCGGTATCTCCGCCGTCCTGTCATTTAATATATTGAGTGACTTTACCCCCCTGTCCTTTATCCCGCTTTACGAGAGCAGTAACATGTTTGATATTCTCGATTTCACGGTATCCAACATCATGCTGCCAATCAATGCCCTGCTGATAGCGGTTTTTACCGGCTGGGTGTTCGGTCGACATATTCTGCGTGATGAAATGGAGATGAAGAGTGAGGCGGGATATCGCCTGTGGTCATTTCTGGTCAGATATCTTGCCCCCGTTGCCGTGTCTTTTGTGGTCATCTCAAGTTTTGTTGATAACTAAATGGAAGTGCTGAATTCCCGTACATTGTCATGAACAGAACGCGGCCACACAGCCCGACCCTGCACGCCCGAAAGCGGCCTGCCTGCTGCGTACGCGCCACTTGTCTGTTCAGGCCAATGCACTGTCTTATCGCCGTCGTTCAGGATCTTCTGTCTAGTCGGACGATGTCACCTGTATCCGAAGCCGGCCGGTAGCGGGAAGAGCACCAGCATGCCAAAGCGAATTATTTTTCCTGAAAAAGGCAGGGTCGTATTGGAATCGTTCGAACTGTCGATACCGGAGCCGGAGCAAATAAAAGTGCGAACCTGCTACAGCTTGATGAGTATCGGTACTGAAAGCATCATTCTTCATCAGAAATACGATCCGGATACACATTTCGCCAACATGTTTTCGTTCCCGCAACTGAAAACCGGCGTCCAGGCTATCGGCGAAGTGGAAGAGACAGGCCGGAATGTAAAAGAATATCGACCGGGTGATATTGTTTATATGCGCGAGGCCCATGCCTCGCACCAGGTGTTGGCGGCAGCGGCCTGTTCGCCCGTACCACCGGAGATGGATTTGAAATCCGCATGCTGGTGTGGTCTGGCCAAGACCGCGTTCAGAGCAGCCTGGGCAGGCCGTCTGGTGCCGGGGCAACACGTCCTGGTTATCGGTGCCGGTCCCGTCGGGCAGATGTTGCTGCGTTGGGCTTCGCTCGCAGACGTCGATACATTGGCGGTTGTCGATATTTCTTCATTTCGGCTGGAGCATGCATCGCGGGGAGGGGCAACGCTGACCATTGCCGGGGAAATCGAGCAAAGTATGAAAGAAATACAAGCCATCAATGACGGTGAGGGTCCTGGTATTGTTATCGATACCACGGGCAACGCGGCGGTATTTAAACATGCACTGCGCACAGCAGGGCGATTCGGGAAAGTGATTCTACTGGGAGATTGCGGTTATCCTTCCCGGCAGTGCCTCAGTTCGGATGTTATGACCAAGGGTTTAAGTATACAGGCAACGCATGATTCCCACGATCGCGATGGCTGGACACAAAGAAAAGTGGATGCGCACTTTTTTCAGCAGGTTGAACAGGGCAAATTCAACCTGGAACAACTCATTAGCCACGAGTTTACGCCCGATCAATGTGTCGATGCCTATGCGCAGGTGGATCAACGGCGCGAAGAAACCATGGGCGTTCTCTTTGACTGGAGCAAAGAGGCTTACTAGCGAAGTGCAGCCTGGCAGAAGCAGGTTTTACTCGGGCCTGTAGTCTATCTCGCAGACCCCACCCTGTTGTTGCATGCTGAGTTCAGTGTATTGGTGGAATTCTATAAAATTCCCGTTGGGATCGTGACAGGTCACCATCCAGGTATGATCAACGCCCAGTTTTTTCTCGCTGACCTCCACACCTTTGGATATCAGCAGTTTGCGGGTAGCCTCAACATCTTCCACCTGCAGGGCAAAGTGCCGCATATTGCCTTCAGACAGGGGGTCTTTTACTTTTATTATCTCAATATAGGTGCTCTCGCCAACGGATAAATACATGCCGACAAGTTCGTTTTGCCTGTTTCTGAATTCGAATTGTCTGCTGATGCCAAGATAGTTATAGAATTTTTCGGTGGAGTCGAAGTCATCTGTTTCAATACAGACATGTGCCAGCCGTACAACCATGATTAATGTTCCTCAGTAGCGGGTATATTGTTCATTTGTCGACTTCAGGTTTCGCCCTGCCTTCACTCCACCAGTCTGTGGCGGCAACCTGACGTAAAAACGCATCCCGTTCCGGGTCTGTCTGAGCAAGCATTTTCTCCAAAACCAGTGATGCCACATCATCGGCAGGCCAACGCAGTTGTGAACCGTCCGAGCCGGCGATATCCACCAGTAAACTGCCGACGCTCGCCGGGTCTAGAGCTTCCGGCATTCGTTGGCGTAATATCTGAAGCTTGCTTTCAATAAGTGCACGGTAAGGAGAGTCATCCGGATAATATTCAGGCAGAGCGGCTTCATCAGGCAGGCTTTGCGACATAATCTTCGTGGCATACATACCGGCTTCCAGCAGGGCCAACTTGATTCCCCAGCGATCTACTTCATGGCGCAGGGCTTCTGTCGCGCCTTCGAGCGCAAACTTGCCGGCAGTGTAAGTCACATCCCCGGCCAAACCCGCCAGACCGGAGAGCGAGCTGACCATTATAATATAGCCGTTCTTCTGCTTGCGCATGAAGGGCAACACTGCTTTTGTCAGCAGCAAGGGGCCAAACAGATTGGTTTCCAGCACTTCACGGATCATGGTTTCAGATAAATCTTCAAACGCACCGGCCCGCAAGATACCTGCGTTATTGACAAGTACATCGATACGACCTGTTTCATCCATGATGTCCTGAAATAATACTGAAAAGGTCGTGGACTGCGTCACATCGAGTGCTTTGATCGTTATATTGAGCCGTTCACTGTCAGCAGCGTCCAGCAGAGCATCGGCATCGTCCGGGTTTCGCATTGTGGCGTAAACCCTGTCGCCATTGCGGGCAAAGGCTAGAGCGCCATGCAGCCCGAAGCCACTGCTGCAACCGGTCAGTATTATAGTCGCCATATCATGAGTCTCTTTGCTTTGTGATGAACGTAAGCTCGTTTCGATTGCTGGTGTCAGCGTTGTTCGGGCATGATCTGCGTGTTTTCTTTTGATTAAATATTTTTGACAGAAGTGAGTTCTGAGAATAAAATAGTTTATGCTTAAACTAATTAAGTTGCAAATCTAATAATATGATATTAAACAATGCTGTAAGTCTGTTCTGAGACCTTGTCCAATGAAAATAAGCGACATAAAAGTCATCATCAGTTGTCCTGGCCGCAATTTTGTCACGTTGAAAATCATGACAGACGAAGGAATATACGGGATCGGTGATGCCACTTTAAACGGGCGGGAAATGGCCGTAGCCGCTTATCTGCAAGAGCATGTCGCTCCCTGTTTGATTGGTCGCGATGCCCATCAAACCGAGGATATCTGGCAATTTTTGTATCGGGGCTGTTACTGGCGACGTGGCCCGGTCACGATGACAGCGATCGCGGCGGTGGATACTGCGTTGTGGGATATCAAGGCGAAAGCAGCCGGCCTGCCCCTGTATCAGTTGCTCGGGGGCAAAAGCCGTGAAGGCGTCATGGTCTATGGCCACGCCAATGGCAAGGATATCGAAGAGACGGTCGACGAGGTCGCCAGGTACATAGACATGGGTTACCGGGCCATACGTGCCCAGTCGGGTGTGCCCGGTCTGTCTTCCACCTACGGTGTAGCAAAGGATAAAATGTTCTATGAACCTGCTGATGCGGATCTGCCCACGGAAAATACCTGGTCGACGGAAAAATACCTGGACCATGTTCCCGGCCTGTTCGACAAACTTCGAGAGAAATTCGGTTTTGAGCCCCATCTCCTGCACGACGTTCATCACCGCCTCAGCCCCATCGAGGCTGCGCGCCTGGGGAAATCGCTGGAAGAGTATCGTCTGTTCTGGCTTGAAGATGCCGTCGCGGCAGAGAATCAGGACGCTTTCAGAATAATCCGACAACATACGGTGACCCCGCTGGCCCTGGGTGAAATATTCAATACGGTCTGGGATTGCAGGGCGCTGATTCAGGAACAACTTATCGATTATATTCGCTGCACAGTCGTCCATGCCGGCGGCATTACCCATTTACGCCGTATCGCGGATCTGGCGGCGCTTTATCATGTGCGCACCGGTTGTCATGGCGCGACGGATCTGTCCCCGGTCTGCCTGGGGGCGGCGTTGCATTTTGACAGTTGGGTACCGAATTTCGGCATTCAGGAATACATGCGCCATACCAGGGAGACCGATGAAGTCTTTCCCCATGCCTATACGTTCAAGCAGGGATACCTCTATCCGGGTGACGTGCCGGGACATGGCGTCGACATTGATGAAAAACTGGCGGAAAAATTTCCTTATCAACGTGCTTATTTACCGGTCAACAGGCTGGAAGATGGAACTATGTGGAACTGGTAGCCGGGCGGTGAGCGGGCCGGAGCAAAGCCGTCAATCCGGCCTGACAGGCCTTTTACATGTTGTGTAGAAGAATAAAGAAATGAGATAAATGATGCAGCTGAGGCAACACTTTCACAAAATACAGTTTCCTGTCGTTTTTGTACTGCTGTTTTTCCTGAACTCGGGTGTATCTGCACTGGCCGATACAAAACCCAATATCATTATTATTCTGGCGGACGATCTGGGCATGGGGGACTTGAGTATAAACGGCTCGCCAATACAAACCCCCAATATCGATAAACTGGCAGAAGAGGGTGCCCGTCTAAGCGACTTTTACGCCAGCGCCAATGTCTGTTCACCCTCGCGAGCGGGATTATTGACCGGTCGTTATCCGATCAGAATGGGACTGGCAAACAGCGTTATTGAGCCGGAATCAACACATGGCTTGCCGGCGGCGGAACTGACACTGGCAGAATTTCTTAAGCAAAATGGATATCACAATTCGATAATCGGAAAATGGCACCTCGGACATACCCCGGAGCACTGGCCCACCCGGCATGGCTTCGATTATTTCTTTGGTTTGCCCTACAGTAATGACATGCAGCCACTGGCGCTCTATAGGGACGAAGAAATAGTGGAACAACCCGTCAATCAAGACACATTGACGCGGCGTTATACCGACGAAGCGGTAAAATTTATTGAAGAAAACAGTGACGGCCCTTTTTTTATCTATTTGGCACATACCTTTCCGCATATTCCTTTGCACGCCTCGGATAAATTCAGAGGTAAATCAAAAGCTGGTCTGTACGGAGATGCGGTGGAAGAACTGGACTGGAGTGTTGGAGAAGTGATCAAGGCGCTGAAGCAACATCATCTGGATAAAAACACGCTGGTTTTTTTCAGTAGCGACAATGGGGCATGGTTTGAAGGCAGCTATGCCGCTTACCGTGATATGAAAGGACTGAGCTGGGAGGGGGCCTATCGCGTGCCTTTCATCGCGTGGTGGCCGGATCATATTCAGGCCGGAACAGTGTCTCGTGCAATCGCTATGAATATTGATATTTTCCCGACCATTTCGGCAATATTGACCGGGAAAACCGCTGGACTCAATACTATTGACGGTCGCAATATCTGGCCCTTGTTACAGGGATCGGATCTCTCTCCACATGAGGTTTTATACTTGTTCAATAACGAAGATATTGCCGCAATAAGAACACAGGACTGGAAATACATGGTCAGGGCCTATTATAAGAACCGATATATTGCCTTTGAGAACATAGAGGAAAAAATGGGTTTTGCCTATGAGTTGCTCTTTGATATGACGGTGTCTTTGCCTGAACGCTACAGTCAGGCGGAAAACAGGCCGGCAGTGTTGAATAATATGAAAAACAGACTGGCAAAGGCACGCCAAATCTTCGATCCGATGAGGACGGGACCGATGCCGGAAGTCTTTCCATAACAGCTGGATGATGGGGTTATCAATTAATGTCGGATTATGATGTCATTATCGCGGGAGGGGGTCACAACGCCCTGATTTGCGCGTCGGTATTGGTCAGGAATGGTTTGAAGGTGCTGGTCGCGGAACGTAACGACTGGGTCGGTGGTGGTGCGATAACGCGTGAAGTGACCTTGCCGGGTTTCAAACATGATCTGTTTGGATCCTCCCATGTGTGGATACATTTGAATCCGGACTTCAGGGCGTTAAAGCCGGAGTTTGAAAAATACGGTCTGAAATATATCTGGTCCGAGGATCATATCACCGGGCATCCGAACAAGTACGAAGGCCAGGGTATTATCGTTTACAAGGACGTGGACAAGACCTGCGACACTATCGCCGAATACTCAAAGCAGGATGCTGTCAGATATAAAGAAATCTATGACGAGTTCGGCGAGGTCAGGGAAGGCGTGACCAAAAGCATGTTTTCCCCGCCGACGCCTCCCAGTTATCTGTACCAGGCTATGGAAAACAGTCAAGAAGGTATGCAACGTCTGCGTGATTTCCAGTTAAGTTCCCGTCAGTTCACAATGGAAAACTTCGAAAACGATCATGTTCGTGCCTTTATCCTGGGTTGGGCGATGGCACCACAAACCTTGCCGGATCAGCTGGGCACGGCAGCGGGTTTTTATGTGATGATTCCCAGTATTCACTATTATGGCCAGTCCATTCCCGAAGGCGGCAGCGGCATGTTGTCCGAGTCGATGTGCGCCTATATTGAGGCAAACGGGGGTACGGTAATGACGGGGGCGACCGTGCGAAAGTTTCTCGTCGAAAATGATGAGTGTATTGGTTTTCGTCTGGAGGACGGGACAGAGATCACCGCGAAGCAGGGAGTTATCTCGGCACTCGATCCCTTCCAGACCTATCTGCACGGTTTTGAAGAAGGCGTTTTACCGGAAGCGTTTTTGCGCATGGTACACCATTTTACATTTGGCGATATCACCATCGCCCGGGTGCATTATGCACTGAATGAAGCACCCCGATTCAAAAACGGGCCGGAAATGGACAAGACCGCCTTCCAACGGCTGTTTGGTCGTATGACTGACATCGATAAACAATATCAGGAAATGGCGATGGGACTGGCGCCCAGCGATCCCTTTTTATGGACTGCCGCGTGGACCACAATGGACCCGACGCGCGCACCGGAGGGCAAGCACACTTTGATCATGGATACCTTTGTGCCGGTGGAGTTGAGCAACGGTGAAGATTGGGAACTGATTGCAGAAGACTATATTCGAGATAAATTGCTGGGGCAATTACGACATTACACGAGCAATATGGGTGACGACAATATTCTGGGGCAATATATCGAAACCGGTCCCAGCCTGGCACGCGCCAATTTATGTTTCTATCGCGGCGTGACCACCGGTGGCGAACGCACGCTGGCACAGATGGGGGCATTCAGACCTTTCCCCAATTATGCCGACTATCGCGGTCCCGTAAAGAAGCTTTATATGACCGGGCCCTCCTGTCATCCCGGCGGCGGCATAAGCGGTATGGGGACCATTGCGGCGAATGAGATCCTGCTGGATCTTGGTTTGAAAGAAGAAGATGACGATTTTGATTTTTAATATAAGAAAAACAGGTGTCGTTCCGGCGAAAGCCGGAACCCGGTTAAATAAAGTCCGCTTATAGCGGCGCATTGTTTCACTGGATGCTGGATCAGATCCGGCATGTCGCAGTTTATGTCAAACATAGAGGCAAACATTATGTCGAGAAAAGCAGAAAGAATTGAGCCCTACACCGCGTTGGTGGTTCAGCCCGAAGTGACCGTGGTCGAAGATCGTGCCGGCATCAAAAAAAACCTGGATCGGGTCTGCAATATGATCCATTTCGGGGTGGGTTATTTTTGGGAACAGCCGGTTCGGCTCGTTGTGTTGCCTGAATATTTCATGCAGGGTGTCGGTACGCCGGGTAAAGGTGAAAGTACGATCAAGGATCAAATGGACAAGGTGGTGACTATTCCCGGACCGGAAACCGATCAACTGGCGGCGATAGCCAAAGAATATGATCTCTACATCGTCGCCGGCGGCGTTTGTGAGGAAATTCCCGAGTTTCCCGATCGCTGGTTTAATACGAATTTCATCATCGGTCCGGACGGAGATATCGTCCTGAAGTACCACAAGTGGCATATCCCCGCCTATATCGGCCTGGGAACGAGCCCTCATGATATGTTTGATGAGTATTGCGCAAAACTGGGCGGGGATATCAAGGATCTGTTCCCCGTCGTTGATACGCCTATCGGCAAACTGGGGACCATGACCTGCCACGATGGCTGTACACCGGAGGTGTCTCGTGCCCTCGGCTATAACGGCGTGGAAGTGATCTGTCATCCCGGCGCCATTCAGGAGGTGGAAGGTGTCTCGGAACCCTGGGATTTCTGGATGTTTACCCGCAGGACGCGGGCCCACGACAACATGTGTTATTTACTGGGGTCGCACTGGGGCAAGGTACACTATGCATACTATCCGAAGGCATTTTGCCCGGGCAATTCATTTGCCATCGACTATACCGGCATGGTGTTGCGGCACACGCCCTATCCGGAAGAACAGGTGCTGGCGGTGGGGATCGATATAGAAGCCCTGCGTCATCATCGCACCAAGACCATACACAATTGCTGGGTCGATGTCCGTACAGAAGGCTTCCGTCAAATCTATGAAAAACCCATCTATCCACCCAATCGCTTTCCTTCAGGCAAGCCGCCGCGAAGCCTGTCGGACAAGGTCTCCATCTGTAAAGAAGTGTTCGATGATATTTACGCGAGAGGACAATTTACACCGCCAGCCGGATATGCGCCGGATGAAATATCCGCTCTGCTGGATAAACGTATCAAGTACGCCCAGGATACCGGGCGCTTGAAGAAGAGTTAAGCGATGAAAGTACGGAGCAAACTGGCGGATGTGGAATTTCAAATCGGTGAATTTGAATATAAGAAGGATCACATCATTATTCACAGCGCGAAAGCACAGGCGATGAAGACCAAAGTCTATGTCAGTCCGGATGATATTGTCAGCGTACTCGGCCGGGTAGTGTCGAAACCCATGGTCTGGTTGTATTTCATAGCCTTTCCATTTTTTTTGCTGCGCTATCGCCGCCGGCATCGAAACAAACAAACTGCACAATAGAGGAATGAATATGTATTGTCTGAAAAATCCAAACAGGGGGACGCCATGCCCAGAATGACGGGTGCCGAAGCCATCATTAAATCGTTGCGTCAATATGGTGTGGATACCATTTTTGCCTTGCCCGGTGGTCAGCTCGATCACTTTTTTGATGCCATGTACAAAGAAGGTGAACAGCTGCAACTGATACATTCCCGCCATGAGCAGGGTGTGGCCTATATGGCCTATGGTTACGCCAAGTCGACCGGCAGGGTTGGTGTCTATGCGGTCGTGCCCGGACCGGGTCTGCTGAATTCCAGTGCGGCCTTGTGTACGGCCTGGGGTAACAATGCGCCGGTGCTGTGTATCTGCGGACAGATACCTTCGCAGGCTATCGGTAAAGGTTATGGTGATCTGCATGAGATTAATGATCAACTGGGAATGATTCGTCACATCACCAAGTGGGCCGAACGTATTGAACATCCGATCTACACCCCGGGTGTGATTGATGAAGCCATGCGCCAGTTGAAGACGGGCAGACCACGCCCGGTCGAAATTGAAATGGCCATGGATATGATGGGTACTGAGGCGGAAGTGACGCTGCCGAGGCCACCGGCGTCCTACGATAAACCACCTGTCGACCTGGACCTGTTGGCCGAGGCGGCGAAAATACTGGGCAAGGCCAAAAGACCCCTGATTGTCGTCGGTTCCGGTGCGCTGGAGGCGGGTGAGCAGGTGTTGGCCATCGCGGAAGCCCTGCAGGCTCCGGTACTGTCAAAGCGCAGCGGTAAAGGTATTGTCAGCGCCCATCACTATCTCCATGCCAACTCACCGATGGGTCATGCCCTGTGGGCGGAAACCGATGCGGTGCTGGCGGTGGGGACGCGGATAAAAGAGCAGTTGATGATGTGGGGAAAGGATGATGACATGAAAATTATCCGGATCGAGATCGATCCGGTGGAAATGACCCGTATCGATACGCCGGACGTTGGTATTGTCGGTGATGCGGTCGTGACCTTGCAGGCCTTGCAGGGCTTGCTTGACAAAGTCAACAGCAAGCGCGAATCCCGTGAGGATGAGTTACTGGCGCTGAGAGAAAAAGTGTATGCAGACATACGCGCACAGGTCGCGCCGCAAATGGCATATCTTGATGTTATCCGTGACCTGCTGCCGGAAGACGGTATCTTTGTTGATGAAATCACCCAGGTGGGTTTCGTGTCCTGGTATGCTTTTCCAACCTACGGCCCCAGACAGCATATTACAGCAGGGGAGATGGGCACGCTGGGCTATGGTTTTGCCACGGCTCTTGGCGTGGCCGTCGGTAATCCCGGCAGGAAAGTCGTGCAAATCAGCGGTGATGGCGGCTTTATGTTTAACGTGCAGGAATTATCCATCGCCGCCCAGTACAATATTCCGCTGGTCAGTATTATTTTTAACGACAACACATTCGGCAATGTGCAAAGACAACAGGATGAATGGTTCGGTGGTCGTCGTATCTGTACCGATCTGCATAATCCCGACTTTGCCAAACTCGCGGAATTATACGGTATTACCGGCTACCATGCGGATTCACCGGAGTCATTGCGAAAAAACCTGGAGGCGGCCTTCAAGCAGGACGGCCCGGTGATTATTGAGGTATCGGTGAAAAAGAGAATGCCCAGCCCCTGGAAGTTCATCATGATGCCGCAGGTGCGTAAGCAACTGTGCCAATAGCATAGCGGAATCGACAGCCACTGGAACTGTCAGTGCTGACTATGCTGCTCATCTGCTTTCGCCGGCAATAAGGCCGGAAATTTGTGCGTGGCAAACAGCGTGTGGCAGGCAGGGCACGATCGGTTCATTTCGGAAAAATAGAAGTTGATTAACTCCGCTTTCCTGTTTTTTGCAGCATGTTCAAGCATACCTGCCAGATAGTGGAACTGCCGATCTTTTTCTATGAAAGACGGTGGTAACAAAGTATGTAATTCCCTGGCCTGGCTTTCCGAGAGCTTCTGTTTCAACACATAACTGTTCTTCATTTTGCCCGCAGTGGCTGCTATTTTATCCCACTCCCCGGCATGAAACGCAGGGATGATGGACATCATGCCGCTCTCTAACGCCCTCATTTCCCGGGAAAGCAAATCACGTAAATCGCTGGAGAGCGCCTCCACCCCCGAAGTAATTTTGTGTTCTGCATGCTGAGATTTATTCTCTGCATAAACCATTGTTGGTAATAGAAGCGACAGGCAGACAAGGTAAATAAAGAGTTTCATATAGTTTTCAATGTAGATTGATTATAAGGGGCCGGTTTGAGATTTTGCCAACATGAAAATCATTTCAATTTGGATCTGGACTGGGCATTGAGAAAGATATACAGGCCGCCCAGCACGGCAGAACCAAAGATGAGAGTGTTGGACAGAATAGATGAAAATTCATAATTCGGGTGGCTCATGAAAACAGCATGTGCCACACCATGAAGCACAAGAAACCCGCTGATAAGGGACCTGGCCGTGTTGCGGATTTGTGCGTTTGAACTGGCTGTCAGCGCAATGAGAAATGCGAAAAGAGGCACATGGGCCACGACAAAAACGTTCATCCCCACTTCATCCGGCAGTACTTGTATCAACGGGAGGATGCGCCATTCGTGATTTGTCATGGCGTCGAGCTCATGCGTGAACAATGCACCCATGCCAAGATAGAAAACAACATTTTTCATACTACATGTTAACTCCGTAACGAAATATTAATTATTGTCTCACAACATATCCATTTATGTTTTTCAGTAAAACAGATTTAATCTGCAGACACAATACTGCTTTCAGCGGCGAATCTGCGGTCAGGCATTGCATGGAAATAATAGTGATGATTTATGAGTCTCTTGTCTTGGTCACATCTCGCTGGTGGGCCTTCACCGCGGCCTGATTCAGGAGAAAGACATTGTCCGCTGTCAGGATGGCAATGTCACCTTCCGGTATCGGAACAGCATGACAAAGCAATGTGTATACCGAACCGTCTCAGGGCCTCACTTTCTGTGGAGGGTGCCACAGCATGTGTTACCCAGAGGATTTCGACGGGCACGAAATTACGGTTTTTAGCACCCCAGCAGTAAAACAGGCTCTTCCCCTGATCGAGTGGGTAATATTCACCGAGTCACTCCATCAGGATAAAGATCGAGTCCACCAAGGTGAAAGTAAATTGCATTAGCAAACCGTTTCTTGTTACGGAAACCTCTACTACGAACCTTGATCATTTT
>JAJRTU010000065.1 GCA_024278135.1 Gammaproteobacteria bacterium | reverse complement strand
TGGCCGCAGCGATATGTCTGAGTATCTTTGGTGTCAGCCGCGTACCACAGTCTGCCTTGCACACGGTGATGGAAACCTGGGAGGTCATCGCCCTGGTGTGTAATTCGTTACTTTTTTTACTGGTGGGTTTGTCGGTCGATATTTTGGCCTTGCTCAGCCGTGGCGACATCATTTTTGTGGCAATATTACTGGTGCTCATCGCCAGAGCGGCAACCATTTACAGCATGGTGCCCGCTACCATCAAGATCTTTAAATTACCCCATGTTTCTGTCGGTGAACGTCACATTATGTGGTGGGGAGGCTTGAAAGGCGGCCTGGCCATTGCCATCGTATTATCGATCCCTGTCGATATTGCCGGTCGGGCATTGTTGCTGGATATGACTCTGGGTGTTGTGCTGTTTTCGTTGCTGATTAATGCGCCCACCATCAGACCGTTAATGCACAGGCTGGGAATCGACCGATTGACCGAGGATGAAAAGGCTGAACTGAGGCACGGCCTGGCCAATGCGGAAAAACAGGCCGGCAATATTTTGCAGCGTCTGTACAAGGCGGAGCTTATATCGCGCAGCACCCAGCAGCTGATACAAAAAAAATCCGAGCAGGTATTTGCCGGCGAGAAGGGTAAAGTCAATCAGTCACAGGATGCCCGCCATTTATATATCACTGCATTGAGAAAGGAATTGGAGGAACTCAAGCGTCTCTACGATGTTGGTCTGATTCAGCAGTATATCTATCTGGATATAAAGAACACCTTACAACGGGATCGTGAGCTCAATTTGGGGACACAGTCACAGCAGGACCCATCCGCAAGAATAAGGCCGAGCTTATTCAAACAACTGGAATCGGCAGTGATAAAACGTCTGCGCGAACATAACTGGGCGGCTGGAATATTGGCTCGTTATCAATATCTGCGTTTTTCGCAAAGCCTGCAGCGCGATATGGCGGGTGTGATGATGGCGACAGCTGTGCTGGAAATGCTGGAGCAGGAGCTTGAACATGAGCAGCAGCAAAAACAGCATATCGCCCTGATTTACCGGCAGAGACTGGCGCATCGACGTGAGCGACTGAAACGAGTGGCAACAGAGTTCCCGGAGTTTTATTTACGCTACGAGACCCGCCTGTTCGCCAGGGTCAGTATGCTGGCGGCACAACATCATACCGAGTTGGCCGCGCAACACGGTGAAATCGGGCCAAAGGCCTTCAACAATATTGATCGACGGATACGCAAGGCTGTAAGCGCCTTGCCTGCAATATCCAACCCGGTACCCAAATTGGCACCGAGTGACCTGATTGGCACTGTGCCCCTGTTGAATGGTCTTTCAAATCATATACTGCAAGGTCTGGCAGAGCGGGCACGGGCAGTTACTTTTATCAGTAATGACATCATCATAGGTGAGGGTGACAAGGGCGATGCCCTGTATATTATCAGTCACGGTTGGGTGAAAGTCTTTAAGTCGTCTGCTGAAAGCAGGGTCATTGCCGAGCTCAGAGATGGTGATTTCTTTGGTGAAACGGCCTTGCTGGGAGATCAGGTAAGGACTGCCACTGTTATGGCAGTGACACCGACGACTGTATTGCGTTTGAGTCGCCGGGATGTTCTGCTGTTGGCAGAGGAAGATCCTGAACTGAAAATTCGTCTTGAACAGGCAAAGGAAGCGAGGGGCGGGGTCGAGAACTGAAAATCTAATCGATCTTCTTTCTATTTTGAAACAACAGCAACAACATTATAAATAATAAAGCAGCTGTAACGACAGGAATATTACCCCACTTCGCATAGGGCGTGCTGCCTTCAAACAGGCTGATGTTCGCTGACAGAACGTCCGGCTTAAACTGAGGGGACTGTTTAACAATCCTGCCCTTTTCGTCGATGATGGCGCTGATGCCGGTGTTGGTTGCGCGTAACATGTAGCGCCCGCTTTCCAGCGCCCGCATACGCGCCATTTGCAAATGTTGGTGCGGCGCCGAGGAGTCACCGAACCAGGCATCGTTACTGACATTGACCAGTACCTCTGCCTCCGGCAGGGCCTTGATGACTTGTTCACCAAAAGTATCTTCATAACAGATGGAAAGACCTACTGACATGTTTTTTGTCACTAGAAGAGGGGCGTCCTGCTGTCCAGGGCTGAAATCTGACATGGGTATTTTCAGGAAGTTCATAATTACACCCAGTATCGGTTTTAGCGGCAGATACTCGCCAAAGGGGACCAGGTGCTGTTTGTGATACCAGGCGATATCACCGTCTGACAACATCATAATGCTGTTGTAGTAATCTCCGTCACCAGGCTTTTTACTGGGAATACCGCTGAGAAATACAGTGTTGTATTTTTTCGATATTCCCTGCAGTTTTTCAATGAACTCCGTGACCCTGTAACTGAACGCCGGTATGGCTGTTTCCGGCCAGATAACAAGTGCGTCTCCCCAATAAGGCGCTGAGAGTGTCATATAAAGTTCAAGTGATTGTTCGCGCAGCTCTGGTCGCCATTTCAGTTCCTGTGGTATGGCCGCCTGAACGAGAGCGACAGAAACATCATCTCTCGATACGCTGGTCCAGTTAATCCGTGTCAATGACCAACTGCTGATTGACAATAAGACGATGGCCGTCATTATGGTCAGGGCTCCCCGACGTTTGTAGTGATACAGGCAGGCCAATAATGCGGCAATGAACAGCGTAAGCCAGCCTACGCCATAAACACCAAACAAGGGTGCGGGTCCTGACAGAATAGAATCAATTTGACTGTAGCCCGGATTCAACCAGGGGAAACCGGTAAGAAACCAGGCCCGCATCCATTCGGCCAATATCCACAGGGCCGGGCTTGCGACAAGCAGATAGAGTGCGTCGTTTTGCTTGAACCAGCGTCTGCCGATATATCCGACGATGGCCGGGTAGAGAGAAAGAAAGGCCACCAGTAATGCCGTGATCAGGATCGAAGCGGCAAAATTGACACCGCCAAACATATTGATGCTGATATGGAGCCAGTATACACCGGCGCCAAACATACCGAACCCAAACAGATAACCGCAACGAAAAGCCTGTCGAGGTGAACTGTCTACCCAGCTGAGTAAAAGTAATGCGGGGCCGAGGACAGCAATAAAAAAAATATTGAAGGGGGCATAGGCCAGCGGCATGAGTGCGCCGGCAATCAGGCATAGAGCACTGCGCGGGAAACGCCTGAATATGTTAAATGTAGTCAACCCGGTTTATTCTGATTACAGGCCCAGGCTGATTTTCATCCAGTTGGCGTTATCACAGGTGTGGAAAAGGATCAGAATGGTCAACATAAAGTCACGCCCGCATCTTTACACGATTTTTCAGCAAACCTTCCCGTCCCTCTCATTAACAATTATCCATCAGTAAATTTCAGGAACAAATGTCTGATCGCTGATGGGTGGTCGCACATAGCCCCTGTCTTTCTGGCGTGGTGGCAGCTCAACAGGTTTCGGAGAAATATCCTGATAGTCTATCAGACTCAACAGGTGGCTGATGACGTTCAGTCTTGCACGTTTTTTGTCATCGCCATCCACCACATACCAGGGCGCCTGTTTGATATCCGTATGGGCGAACATCTCATCCTTGGCCTTGGAATATTCCAGCCACCTGGAGCGGGATTGAAGATCCATGGGGCTGAGTTTCCAGTGTTTGGTAGGGTGATAAATACGGCCCTGGAAACGCCGCTCCTGCTCTTCATCACTTACTGAAAACCAGTATTTGATCAGGATAATGCCTGATCGTACCAGCATGCGTTCGAATTCCGGGCAGGAACGCAGGAATTCCTGGTATTCCTCGTCGGTGCAAAATCCCATTACACGTTCCACGCCGGCGCGGTTGTACCAGCTCCGGTCAAGCAGAACCATTTCACCTGCGGCCGGCAGATGTGTCACATAACGTTGGAAATACCATTGGGTTCTTTCACGCTCCGTCGGTGCAGGCAGCGCTACCACCCGGCATACTCTGGGGCTCAGGCTCTGGGTGATGCGTTTGATGCTACCGCCTTTACCGGCAGCATCCCTGCCCTCGAAGAGCACGACTACCTTGAGTCCCTTAAACTTGATCCATTGCTGCAGCTTGACCAGCTCAACCTGCTTTTTAGCCAGTTCAGCTTCGTAAATCTTATTTTTCATTTTTCTGGTTTTTGGTTTTGCAGACTTTGCACTTGCTTCTGCTTTGCCGTCGCCGGCTGCTGTCTTCGAACCGGAATTACTTTTTTTCGAGGTATTGGTTTTCTTTTTCGCCATGACTCTTCTCCCGGACCGTTTTGTTATCGTATTCAGTGCACGGTCTTTACAGTCAATACTAGGTAACAGTCTCCGGAAATGAAAGCTTTTTGCAGAAATAATTAGGGACAGATCCCGATTGCAGCCGGCAATGTTATGATTATTTCCGGTTCTTCAGTTATCCTGTGCATAGATATGCTTGCAAAACTGTCTCCGGCCCTCTGTTCAATTTTGCCACTCCTTTCCCGCCTGCATATATGGTGCGGTGATTGTCATTTTCCACAAGGGCCGGGAATTTTTTCGGTGTTGCTGTGCTCAGCCTTTTGACAGGCCTCTCTTCTTTCCTGGAAAGCATCAGCGTCAATAAACCGGAAGCAAACCAGGGTAGAAAAACTGAAGATGTAAGCGAATTTGGACGTCAGCACAGAGTTTGTTTGCCTTTGTACTAATCGAAGTACATTGACGGAGTGTAAAAAACTATCCTTGATCTGCAATCCATTGGTCAATTTGTGCTTCAAGCACATCCAGGGGAACGGCCCCCTGACCCAACACCGCATCATGAAAAGCACGCAAGCTGAATTTCTCTCCCAAAGAGGCTTCGGCTCGTGCACGTAACTCGCGGATTTTCAATTCACCTATCTTGTAGGCGAGAGCCTGTCCGGGCCAGCTGATATAACGGTTCACTTCTGCTTCTATATTGGCTTTGGTCAGCGCGGTATTGTCCTTCATGAAATCCAGGGCCTGCTGCTTTGACCATCCCCTGGAATGGATGCCGGTATCAACCACCAGGCGGCAGGCACGCCACATTTCGTAGGACAACCTGCCCATATCTTTTGCCGGGCTGTCATAGAGGCCCATTTCGATACCAAGACGTTCCGAGTACAGACCCCAGCCTTCAACGAAGGCCGTGAAAAATGTACCGTAGCGTCGAAAATCAGGGAGATCCAGTTCCTGTTGCAATGAAATCTGGTGATGATGCCCCGGGACGGCTTCATGTATGCTCAGAGCCGGGATTTCCCAGAACGGCCGCTGATCAAGTTTGGAGGTATTTACATAATAAATACCGGCTATACCCACGTCGGGAGAACCGGGATTATAGTAAGCCGTTGTATTTCCTTCGGCGATCTCAGCCGGAATTTCTTTAAGACCGTAGGGCAGGCGCGGTAATTTTCCGAACAGACCGGGCATTTTACCATCGGCAGTTTTGGTCAGGCGGGCAACCTTTTCCATCAATTCTTCGGGGCTTTTTGCATAATATACGGGATTGCTGCGCAGTTCTTCGATGAAGGCCTCGCGGCTGTCATAACCCGCTTTATTGGCCACTTCGTCCATTTCAGATCGAATTCGGGACACCTCTGACAATCCGATATTATGAATTTCATCGGCACTCAGTCCGGTCGTGGTCATCTGGCGGATGCGAAATGCATAATACTCGGCACCGCCAGGCTGTGAGGAAATACCCGCTTCAGTCGAACAATGGGGTGCATACTCGGTTACATACCAGTCGTAGTGTTTCTGTAACGCGGGCTTGATTACCTTGTCAATGATCGATTCAGCGCTTGCCGAGACTGCTGCAAATTGCCGGGGGTCTATCGTGCCGGGAAGTGTTCGCGTAAAGGGCTCGAAGAAACGGGACTGGCGAGCATCTTCAGTAATAAGACCGGATATGGAGTTTTCATAGTCTTTCATGGCGTCGCAGGGCAAAGTATAGCCACCTTCGATCGCCAGATTGGCGACGGCAATACTCTGATCATTTACTTTGGTATATTTCTTCAGGCGTTCAACATAGCTGAGGTAATCGGCGATGGTGTTGAAGGGCAGGTTGTTGCCCATATTGGCAAATTGCTGGTGCCAACCGCCACGATTGGTGAAATTGATCACACGCTGACCGAAACTGTTGCTTTCAATTTTTTCCGAAAGTGTACGGCGTAAAATATCCAGATTGATGCGTTCGGATGATGAGAGTTTATCCGCCTGAATTTTTTCCAGTCGAGATAAAAAGCCCCGGGCATTTTTTACACGACGGTCTTCGGCTTCCAGGCTGACATCCGCGACTTCATTTTCAAAAGCGCGCACACCCAGTGAGGACGCGAAAACAGGGTTCTCTTTCAGTACCCATGCCCAATATTCATCTGTCAGGGTTTTTAAATCCTGACCGGGAGTGGCCATAGCAGCACCGGATAATACAAAAGAAGTGGCTATTGTCGTTAATCTGATTAATAGAAACAGGTAGCGCATTTCGATTTCTCCACGTGGATTCACGGCCTGGGCCTTACGGCCATTACTAAACAGGATTCAGCCTAACTTCGGAGAAATCAAATGGCCAGAAAAATTCTCCAATGAGTTTGTCTTTTGTTCGTAATAATCATCTTTGCAAGCGGGCATGAATTGCTCCTGCTTAACCAGGGGGGGGCGGTATTCGGCGATATTTCAGAATGCGCAGTGGGACATACAAGCGGAAAACCCGGCATAGTTCTTTTTTATAAACATAGACTCGAGGGGAAAGGGGGTCTATTCTCCCAGCACACTCAAGTCACCACGTCCTTACATGCTGTGAAGCAATGCTTTGAAAGTAAC
>JAJRTU010000064.1 GCA_024278135.1 Gammaproteobacteria bacterium | reverse complement strand
TCGAGTGGGTAGTTTATTGTAGGGTCGAATTTATTCGACCACAGCCGGCACCCACCACGGAGACAAGGAGGTCACCCTGTCCTACGATGATTTACGCAGGGGACGCTATTCCCGTTCCCATCATATCTATTGCCTTACCACCATTACCTGCGAGCGCCGTCCTTTGTTTACCGATATCACCGTAGCACGACTGCTAGTTCACGAACTCCGACGTCTGCACGATGAGGGCGATGTTGTTTCCCTTGCCTGGGTTGTGATGCCGGATCACCTGCACTGGATGATTCAACGCAATGATCGCTGGCCGCTGTCCAGGGTGGTAAAGACCCTCAAAGCCCGCTCGGCACTGTCCATCAATCATCACCTGCGCCAACGGGGAAGTCTCTGGCAACGGGCCTTCTATGATCATGCCGCGAGGCAGGATGAGGCGCTGCGTCAAATAGCCCGATATATCGTTGCCAATCCTTTACGAGCCGGTTTAGTTCGTGATATTGGTCCTTATCCTCATGGGGATTGCATCTGGATGACGGGGCTTGATGAAGCGCCGCTGGCCGAATGAATTCGACCCCACAGGGAATACATATTGATAAAAACAGTTGATTTCCCCACTCGATCAGGGGAAGGGCCCTTAAGTGTATACAGCCTGGAGAGTATTTTCAGGTGGGTCCTGAAGTTGATTTATAAAATGATTCCCGTGTCTTGCCGGTAACGGCCTCACTGCCGTTCTCGTTGAGAAATCTTGCGGCATCAGCGAACAAGGTATGAGTATTTTCAGAATTTTTTGTCAATATCTTGTTTTCAGCCATGCTGCTTGCAATCTTCAGTTGCCAGAAGTCAGCACCGATCATGGCGGCGGCTGTCCAGGCTTTCAGATAGCTGTCATGGGCAGCCGCATATTGTTCCAGTTGAATCAATGTTTCAGCCTGCAAACGCTGGATTTCAGGTAGATACCAGAGCTGACTGGTCTCCAGACTGAGAGTTTCAGCCCTGATAAGTACCTGCAAGGCTTAGTCAAGTTGCCTGGTTGCTATGAGTCCCTTGGCCAGTATGGACTGTGCAAGTGGCAGGAAGGTCTGCGCCATTACATTGCCATGCTCAATAACTCCCTGCCTGACCTCTCGTATTCCTTCTTCAAGCTGTCCAAGCTGGATAATGGCGTCTCCCTTTATCAGTCTGGACATTCCAGCCCACGAGGCATAACCTTCTTCAAGCGCAAGTTCAAAACTATGTGTAGCAACATCCAGTATTACGTCGGCGGGCTCTTCCCGCAAGTGTCGTATTGCTGCCTGATAGCAAAGTGCACAGTTCATACTATGCAAGTTAATATCATCAGAATGGCTTACAGATCGTCGAGAGGTTTCCAGGGCGAAATCAGTTCTGCCGATTACCAGGTTGGTCAGCGCCAAATAACATAGCGCTGTGGTTTTGTGGTCCAGCGCATAGGCAAGAGTATCACTCCGGCGATATTTGGCATCTTCATCATAAATATGAATAGCGGATTCCAACGAATTGATTGCAGAGTCGAATTCACAAGTGACAAATTGTACCGCGCCGAGGATTCGCTTACCGATGATCTCTCCCGTAGGATTGGACTTTTCTGTTGCCAATTGTATGGATTGTGTGGCAACTCCCCGGGCCTTGTCATATTCTGAACGTATGAAATGGAAAGCACCGGCACCGGAAAGAATTGTAAATATCTCGGCCGGATAATCAAGGGATATACAAAGTTGCCTGGCCTTGTCATAAATCTTGCCGACATCCTCCCCGGAGATCCCGCCAGTGCCTGCATGGGCTACTCCCATTGCGGTGATAACATCCAGTTCTACACGATCGCGCCTGATAGATCCCGCCAGTTTGGGTATGAGCTTATAGGCTTTTCCCAGATGTATGGACGCTTCAGCATAGTGGGAACGACTGTTGGAACGTTGTCCTGCTTCCATCCAGTATTTGACAGCCAGATCAAAAGCGCCGGCATTTTCATAATGACAGGCAATTGTCTCCGGTAAGGATTGAGCTAATGTTGCTCTTCCTTTTTCCAACCAGTTGGCAATGCGACTGTGCAGTTCTTCTCGTTCGGAAATTAACAGACTGTCGTAGGCTGCATCACGGATCATGGCGTGTTTGAATATGAAGTTTGATTCATCATCCTGCTCGGAAGTAATCACCAATCCGGCACTGATCAGTGTTTCCATTTTATTCTTGAGTGTTGGAGCAGATAAACCGGTTAGTATTTCCAGCAATGCAAGCGGAAACTTTCGTCCTGCGACTGCCGCAATTTGGGCGATGTGTTTACTCTCTCCCAGTTTATCAATACGTGACATCAAGTGTTCGCTAAGCTTGGTTGGTACAGTAATTTTTTTCTTTAAGGCAGGGCCCTGAGCATCTTCGGGGTGATGACGTAAAGTAAAAATCACATCTTCTATAAACAGAGGCACACCGTCGGTTTTATCGACGATCTGTTCTGCAACAGGCATAGGCACCTCATCTTCATCCCATAAGGCATTTAAAAGGGTAAAACAATCATCACGCTGAAGCTGCTCAATGTTGAGGCTATGAACGTGAACCAACTCCAGAAAGGAGTTGTCATTTTCGTTGACAGTACGACTGGTAATCAACATTAACAGAGTTAAATTTGTTGATCGCAGGGTGAGACGCTGCAGCAGTGACTGGGTCGAAGGATCTATCCAGTGAGTATCTTCGGCAACGAGCAATAGAGGCTCTTTTTCACACACGGCTTCTATCAGTTCAATCAGTACTTCGTACAGGTATTCACGACGTCTGGATGGTGACATATGCTGTACGGTAGAATTACAACTCTCTTCTATCGACAGTAAATCAGCCAATACACCGAGCGCGTCATCTTTAAGATCAGGATATCGTTGTTGCAGTTTTTCAAAACGAGTCTGCATTCCATCTGTATCTGTAAACCCGGCCTGCGACTGGATAAGCGTAATAAGTGGTGCAAACGCACTACCTTGCAGATGTTCGCTACAGTGCAACCACCACTGTGGATAATCCCGTCCGATAATATCTTCGGCTATGCTCTCAACCAGTCGCGATTTACCTATACCCGGGTCGCCGGATAAAAATACAACCTGACCATGACTCTTGCAGGTTTCTCTCCATAAGCCTGTTATCTTTTTTATTTCGAGCTGCCTGCCAATTAACGGTGTTTGTATGCCGGGGCGCAATGCTCTGAAGCGGCTTTGCTCATCATTTTCACTGACTACACGCCAGGCTTGAACTTTCTTTGTGAAGCCCTTGATTTTATGAATACCCAGGTCTTCAAACTCAAACAGCTTGCCAGCAAGAGACCGGGTTTCTTCAGCGACGGCGACTGCTCCCGGCTTGACCAATGTCTGTAGTCGTGCAGCGAGGTTGGGTGGATTACCAATTGCCGTGATTTGATTATTCATTTCGTGCCCGTAAACATTTTGCTTGTCTCGGTTCACAGTTTGTCGCAGCCTGCCGACAACACATAATCCGCTGGCAATTCCTACTCTGACTCTCAATGACTCTCCATAGAGTTTGATTGAGCTAACAGTTTTAGACATTCCCAGACCTGCCCGGATAGCCCGGCAGGCATCATCTTCATGGGCAACG
Organism: Gammaproteobacteria bacterium; assembly: GCA_024278135.1. Taxonomy (GTDB): domain Bacteria; phylum Pseudomonadota; class Gammaproteobacteria; order Eutrophobiales; family Eutrophobiaceae; genus WLWS01. Next base: position 335 of record JAJRTU010000064.1, on the reverse strand, counting down.
GGGTAGCCGAAATAGACCCATATAGCATCGCCGGCAAACTGCACGAAATAGCCATCCAGTTTTTCGACCCAGAACAATACCTTGTCCTGATAGGCAAGAATCAAATCTCTGAGTTCCTCTGGATCCAGTCTGTCGGCCAGCGCTGTCGAGCCGACGAGGTCACACTCAAGTACGGTGAGATGACGACGCTCAAGTTGAGGGGAGTCGATGGTATTCATTTCGTCCATGAGTATATTTTTCACCCCTTATTCATTAAGGCTTGAATACGACTAAAAATGCCGACCTGGTTTCAGCGGCGGCTTACACCGTACTGTCTCCATCCGCATCACCGGAAG
>JAJRTU010000063.1 GCA_024278135.1 Gammaproteobacteria bacterium | reverse complement strand
TCTCATTCATGATACTGTCTGTTTCCTGATGCGAGGTAAATTTCAGGCGCAATATTACAGGGGTTCGGATTGAAATATCAGCTTTACCCCGGCTTTTTTTGGAATCATCGCCCTAAATCGGGCACTGGAACTGGCCGACGATATGTCGGAAGATTCACAATCGGATCTTCAATATAACAGGCGGGAACATGATGGCAGATGACAAGGCACAATCACCCGACGGGGATGCGTATCTGTTGACCCCGGGACCGTTGACAACATCGACCACGGTAAAACGGGCCATGTTGCATGATATGGGTTCGCGCGACGTTAACTTCATCGGGTTGAACAGACGCGTTTGCAGGCAATTGCTGGATATTGTTGACGCATGTGACAGTCATGACTGTGTACCCTTGCCGGGCAGTGGCACCTTTGCGGTGGAGGCGATGTTAGCCACGATGCTCCCGGCAGAGGGCAAGTTGCTTAATCTGGTGAACGGAGCTTACGGACGGCGTATTAATGAAATCTGTCACTATCTTGGTCGCGCATACCAGGTACAGGAGACAGCGGAGGATGTGCCGGTTGATCCAGTTGCCCTGGACAGGGTGCTGTCTGAGAACAGGGATATTACCCACGTCTCGGTGGTTTATTGCGAGACGACCTCCGGGATTTTGAACCCCTTGCAGGAGATTGCCGAAGTCGTGGCCCGGCATGGGCGGGCGTTGCTGATTGATGCGATGAGCGGTTTCGGTGCATTACCGCTCAGCACCAGGCACATCACTTTCAGCGCATTGGCCGCCTCCAGCAATAAATGTCTGCAGGGTGTCCCGGGCATGGGTTTTTGTCTGATTCGACGAGAAGCTCTGGCGCAATGTGCAGGTCATGCCCACTCCCTGAGTCTGGATCTTTATGCGCAGGCACAGGCCCTGAAAAAGAATGGTCAGTGGCGATTTACGCCACCGGTTCAGTGTTTGCTGGCATTGGCACAGGCCCTGGATGAATTGAATGAAGAAGGCGGTGTAAGGGCACGGGGGAGACGTTATCTCGAAAATTGCAGGGTGCTGACAGAAGGTATGCGGGCGATGGGATTCAGGACCTTGCTGTCCGATGCCTTACAGGCTCCGATCATCGTGACATTTCACATGCCTGATCATAGCGGTTTCAATTTTCAGGTATTTTTCAATCGGCTCAGTGCAAGGGGCTATATTATTTATCCCGGCAAGATCACCCATGCTGATACTTTTCGTATCGGATGTATCGGTGCTCTCGGGGTCGATGAAATGCGAGCTGCGCTGGCTGCGGTAAAAGCCACGCTGGAGCAGATGGGAATCGACCATTTGAACGCCTGACAGCAGCGTCAGATATCAATCACCGCCGTCGCTTCCATCTCGACCAGAAATTCTGGCAGGGCCAGCGACTGGATACCCAGCAATGTGTTCGCCGGCAGGGCATCCTTTTCGAAGAACTTTCCGAGTACGCCGGTGATGGTTTCCAACTGGTCAGAATGATAGTCCACAATATAGATTGTGAGGCGGACGACATCTTTCAGTGTGGCCCCGGCCTCAGCCAGAGCATGCTGGATATTTTCCAGTGTCTTTTCCATCTGCTGCGCCAGATCGTATGCGCCGACGATTTTCATGTCTTTGTCCCAGGCGGTCTGACCGGCGCAAAAAACCAGTTTACTGCCTTGTGCCGTGACAACTTGTGCAAAACCAAAATCCGTACTGGGAAACAATGCTTCGGGGTGAAAGGACTGTCTTGTCATCAGGGTTCTCCCTAATAATATTATTCACCGTTATCAATGGGACGACGATGAGCCGAAATTGTCAATGCCGCCGAATCATATATCCCGTTCATCAGATCCAGCATGCGTCGGGAGGTTTCGATCAATTCATCCCAGTTATGTACGGATTCAAGCAAGGGCATCAGTTGCGTGGCACGAAGTTCAGCATAATCATCACTGACTCTGGAGCCGAGCGGAGTCACTTTATAAGTAATGCCTTTCTTCTTGTTATTTTTACATTTCTCAATCAAGCCGGACTTGAGTAATTTTCGAATGGCATATTGAAGATTGGGAATATCGTCACGGTTTAACAGTCGGCCCACCTCCGATATCGTTTTGGGACGATCTTTCATTCGAATGACGTGTAGTATGGTGTTTTCAGTGCTGTGTAAAGGTTTGTTGGCGACCGCGGCAACACACTCGGATTGCCAGCGTTCAAACGCGGCAAAAACCCGGTAGAGTGAGTACTCAAGCTCAGCCAGCTGAATCTCGTTATCATTGCGCGCCAGATGCCAGTGTTTGTCCAGTGCATCAAAATGCGTTGTTGAAAACTCCGTTTGTTTTTTTCCCACCTGCTTTGTATTCCCGTTACCAATGTAAATGTTGACGAAATAATCGTTATCTCGGGCGGCAGCATACATCAGAGCCGGTAAAAAATAACAGATTGTTGTTATTATGCAACATATTGTATATTTATGTTGCACAACAGGGATAAATAAAAATATAATTTACCTGTAATTTTATCATAGAAATTTATACGATAATGCTTCATGTTAATCTTCCGTATCAGATTAACGTAGTCGGCATATCTACACACAGTATTCAAACAATGGGTTGGGGAAGGCGATGAGAAACTTTTTATCGAATAACAGGCTGGTGAGGTTTTCACTGTATTTATCAGTATTCGCTTCAGCGTCAATGATATCTGCTGCGAACGCGCAGGGTGTACTTGAAGAAGTCATTGTCACAGCACAAAAACGTGAGCAGGGTCTACAGGATGTGGGTATCGCCATCACGGCATTTACCGGCGAGCAGATGCGGGCAATGGGGGTCGAGGAAAGTTTTGATATTGCGGCCTTTTCTCCCGGCGTTCATATCAGCGGCAATCTGGCCGGGCAAAACACGCAATTCTCCATACGTGGCGTCACTCAGAACGATTTTAATGACATCATTGAAGCACCGACGGCAGTCTATCTTGATGAAGGTTATTTTGCTGTTGCCCAGGCACAAACCTTCGCGGTATTTGATATAGATCGCGTGGAAATACTGAAAGGCCCACAAGGCACATTGTATGGTCGTAACGCGACCGGTGGTCTGGTCAACTATGTCAGCAATAAACCCAGTTTTGATGGCCCCGATGCTTACATCGATCTCACCTATGGTGCGTTTGACACCTCTGCAAATGCCGACCAGTGGCGAGTGGAAGGTGCCCTGGGCGGTCCTCTGGGCAAGACCGTTGCCGCGCGGGTCGCTTTTATGTACAACCAGCAGGATGGCTATCTTGATAATCTTTATCCACTGAATGCAGTGGGTGCCCCTCCGGGGCCCGGTGCCGGTGCTGATCTGGGTGACGATGATACCTTTGCCTTTCGCGGCAGTCTGCTGTTTGAGCCCAGTGCAGATTTGAGCATATCCCTGTCTGTTAATGCGGCAGGTACAAACGTTGCCACCGGTCCTTATCAGTCCAAACCGACAATCGGCATATACAACGCCAACGGCGAGCTGACCAATACGATTGATGTGACGCCGGGAGAAACCCGGCGGAGTATCGCTGCGGATGGATCAGATTTTGGTTCTGATCAGGATGACAATGGTGTTCAGGATGATTTTTTCAACAATACGACCGGCGCCTTTGGTGCTGATGGACTGGTCGATCTCGGGCGACCGGCGGGTACGGATTTTTTTGGTTATCTTGATCCGGATGGCGAGGATTTCAAAACCTCCAGTGACTTTGCTTTCGCAGATTCCGGTTCTACCGATACCCGGGGCCTGAATGCCAAGATTGTCTATGATCTCAATGATTCGACGACGCTGACCCTGGTTTCAGATTACAAAGATTATGAGAAGCTGTTATTCATCGATGTGGATTCTGCCCCCGCCAACTATCTGGCGAACTATGGTGCCGTCGATGCACAGAGTTTCACCCAGGAAATTCGCCTGAACGGTGAATCAGATCGCAGTCGTTGGGTATTGGGTTTTTACTATCTCAATATCGATTCAGTATCAGATAACGGTCTTAAAGTATCACCGGGAGGGGTCGCCGGGCCGGCACTGGATGTCGGTACGGATGCTGAACTGAAGACAGATTCCTTCTCACTATTTGGTCAATACGAGTGGGATATGAATGATCAAATTACCCTCATCGGTGGTCTCCGTCTTATCCAGGAGGAAAAGGACTACGAAATGGATGCGGGACTGTATTTCCAAAGCACCAATGCCCGTACTATTCACCAGGGTCCGAAGTTTCTACCGCCACTGCCCGGTGGCCTCGCTACCAGTATCAAGACCAGTTCATCTGATACATTGTGGGCAGGAAAATTACAGATCAATTATCAGGCTACCGATGATTTGCTGCTCTATGCCGGTGTCAACCGCGGTGTCAAGGCCGGCAGCTTTAATGCCCCTCTGCTGGGCTCCTATATTTCCCTGTTATTCGCCACCGGAAATGATGGCATACCCTATTCAGAGGAGGTTCTGTTGAGCTATGAAGGCGGGTTTAAGGCCACATTATTTGATGGCAGCACTCGCTTTAACGGTTCATTTTTCTATTATGATTATTCCGATTATCAGGCCTTTCTGTTTACCGGTATTGGCGGTGTGGTTATTAACTCCGATGCTGAAAACTACGGTGTTGAACTGGAATTGCAGACTTCACCATTCGAAGGATTTGATGCACTGTTGAGTATGAGCTGGTTTGACGCAACAGTACAAGATGTCCCTCTGGTGATTGGTTCTTCAATTACACGTAATGTGGATCCCACCTACGCACCGGAATTTCAGTTTACGGCGATGGCGCGTTATGAGTGGCCTATGTTGAATGGCATGATGAACATCACCGGTGATCTCAGTTACTCAGACAGCTATTTTTATAACCTGAGAAACTTTGATGCCGACAAGTTCGATAGCTATGTCATGGTGAATATGGGCCTGGGTTGGGGTAGCAAAGATGGCCATTGGGAGACCAGGCTCAAGGTCAATAACGTTACTGATGAACGCGCGGGTATCCAGGGTTTTAATATTGCCACGGGCTGTGGTTGTAACGAGATATCCTTTCGTGCGCCGCGCTGGTATGGTGTCAACGTTCGATATAATTACTGATAAATCAGTCGGAAGTTAATTTAAAACGCCGCATTGATGCGGCGTTTTTTTTGTTCTCTCATTTATTACGATATCCTGTTGCCTGCAGTCTCTGTCAGGCTCGACCAGGGCTAAAGTAAGGACGGCGGGCTTCATCGTCTTTTGGCTGTCCCAATGTGAGTTTCGCCGAGGAGACCGTATCATGCCTTTTGAATTGAATAACCCGATCCCACAGGATTTCAAAGACTTGCCAACGAACTCGATTTTTCCCTGAATGCGCAACAGGCAGAAGAATTACCGGCGTTTATGACACTATTTGCCGAGAACGATGAGGTGATGACCAGTGCCGTTGGCAACACTTTCAATACCTCGCAGTTCAATGCCACCGGTCATCCCGCCATGTCCTTGCCCTGCGATCTGCGCGATGAACTGCCGGTGGGTATGATGCTTGTCGGTAAACACTTTAAAGAACAACTGATTTATCAGGTAGTCCATGCCTACGAGCAGTCTGTAGACCGGCAAATAGAATAAGGGTGTAAAGAGTTGTTGATAAGACCTTCATTAGACTATTCCATTCCGATGGAAAAGAGACCTTCCAGGTCGTGTTGTGAATAGGTCTTGAAAGCGATCATGGTTTCCGTATGATCGATACCGCGCACCTGATTCATCTTTTCGGTCACCAGCGTGGCGATGTCTTCGTTGTTGGCAACGCGCATGATGCCAACAAGATCATAACTGCCTCCGACCGAATAGACTTCGGTAAATTCTGACATTTCTGCCAGGGCCTGGGCAACATCGTTAATTTTTTCATGCTGGGCATTGATCAATACGATTGCAGTAACCATGAAATTTATCTCCCGATCTGTTGTTGGTTGCGTAGTTTATGTCTCTGTATCTTGCCTGTCTGAGTTTTAGGCAGAGATGCTGTAAATTCGATGGCGCGAGGGTATTTATAGGGAGCGATCATTCGTTTGACATAATCCTGCAGTGTCGAGATCAACTCCTCAGAGTCTTTAAAATGTTCATTCAATACCACAAAGGCCTTGACGATGGTTCCTCTGTCAACGTCTGTCGCCGCCACCACAGCGCACTCACGGACGGCATCGTGACCAAGCAGTGCGGCTTCTACTTCAGGCCCCGAGATGTTGTAACCGGCTGAAATAATCATATCGTCGCTGCGGCCCTGATAATAAATATAGCCATCCTCATCCATATAACAAATATCGCCGGTGACATTCCAGCCATTGACCACATAGTCAAGTTGTCGCTTGTCAGCAAGATACTTGCAGGCAGTCGGACCCCTGACGGCCAATCTGCCGCAATCACCCGCAGGCAGAGGCTGATTATCATTGCCGAGAATACAGCATTCATAGCCCGCTACGGCCTTGCCGATCGCGCCGGGGCGTATATCTTTCCCTGCGGATGAAACAAAGATATGTAACATCTCGGTGGTGCCGAGCCCGTCAATTATTCCGATACCTGTGCGCTGTTGCCACTGTTCATAGATGGGCAGGGGCAAATATTCACCTGCAGAGACGGGTTTGTGCAGGCTGGAGACATCCGGAGCGCCCGGTTTCAACAGGATTGCCCGATAGGCCGTGGGCGCGGTGGAACAGACAGTGGCCCGGTATTGACTGATGGCCTCAGCCAGATCGGCTGGACCCGCACTTTCCAGCAGGACAGTGCTGGCGCCAACATGCAGTGGGATGAGCAGTTGCATGCCCAGACCAAAAGTGAAGGCAATGGGAGGGCTGCCGATAAAAATATCGTCGGCATCGGCCTTGATCAGTTCATCACCAACACACACGCACATGGCCATCACGTCACGGTGAAAATGCATCGTGCCCTTGGGTTGTCCGGTGGTACCGCTGGTAAAGGCGATGAGAGCCACGTCATTGCCGGCTGTGGCCACGTTCTCGAAGTGGGTCGGTTTACAGGCCATCAAGCGCTCCAGTTCAGTCGAAGTTTCCCCCGCCTCTGAACCGTTGAACAGGCATAGTCTATCGAGACCCGGCGCCAGCGTCATCGCTTCCCGCATTTCCTTTGCCAGACGCACATCGCAGAATGCGAGCCTGATCTCGGCCTTGTCAATGACAGGCTGAAGATCCATTGCCCGCAGCAAAGGCATGGTCGCCACCACAATACCGCCGGCTTTGACGACAGCGAGCCAGCAGGCGGCGAGCATCGGGTTATTGGCAGAGCGCAGCAGAACACGGTTGCCCGGAAGGAGCTTGAACTCATCCCTGAGCACGTGGGCTATCCGGTTGGCCTTCTCATAGAGGGTCTGATAGGACCACTGTGAATGAGGGGTGCGCAGGGCAACTCTTTCGCCGCGACCCTGTTTGATATGTGTATCCAGCAATTCGGCAGCGCAATTTAATTTTTCAGGAAACCGCAGGGAATCCAGAGTAAAGACGGTGTTGGCCAGTTGTTCCGGCGGTGGAAGATTGTCTCGCGCGAACGTATCCAAGTGTGCCGTATAGTCTTCCATATCAGATGAACAGTTTCCAGAATGATGAGGCTGCACTAATCACTAAAATGGCGTCCGACAACAATGAAAAGCCGTGGGAATCTGATCAATATTACAGGTAAATTTACAGGGCAGCAGCGAATACATTGGTGAAAGCTTACTTTATTTCCGATGGCTTAGGTCCGCCACTGGCCCAGTCCAGCAGTTGAACCGTGTGCACGATGGGTTGTTCGGAATATTGACGTAGTTGCAGGATACATCCGAGGTTGCCGCTGGCAATGAGATCAGGTTTTGTCGAAGCAATGCTCTCGGCTTTTTGTTGCCCCAGGTTTGCCGCCAGAGCGGGTTGTAAAATATTATAAGTCCCGGCAGAACCGCAACATAAATGTGCTTGCGGGACTGTCGTGGTTTGGTAGCCAAAGGCCTGTAGAAGTCGCAGGGGTTCCTGATGTATCTTTTGAGCGTGTTGCATGGAACAGGGGTTCTGATAGGCGACAGTTTGTCCGCCTGTATGGGTGTTGTGCAGAATATGATAATCCTGTTGCGCAAGAAATTCGCAAATGTCTTTTGTCTTGTTACTGGCCTCTGTGGCGATGCCTGACAATTCCCGGTCCTGACGCAGCAGATGGGCGTAGTCTTTCATCATTGTGCCGCAACCGGAGGCATTGCTGATCAGTGCATCCAGTCCAGGTAAAGCAGTCGACCATCTGCGCAAATTGGCTTTTATCCTGTCAAGGGCCGGACCGGTTTTACCGAGATGATGTTCGATGGCTGCGCAACACGCCGTGTCTGCCAGTAAATGCACATCAAAGCCCATGCGGTTAAGCAGTCGAATACTGGCCATGTTTATCTCATTGGCTGCCACCTGTTGGGCACAACCCGGCAGCAAGGCGACACGCCCCCTCGTTTCGCCATCGGCGTAGTAGATCTTTTCAGTTATCTCGTGACAGATCCGGCTATTCTGCCGGGCAAGTCTTAGAGCGGCCTGCAATGATGGCGGTAAAAAGCGCGCGAGGGGTCGGGCCCAGCTGCTTAGTTGCAGGAACCAGCGAAACCTGTTTGGATTGGGTAGTATGCAGGCCAGTAATCCTCGCAACAGTTTGTCAGCTAAAATCCTGTTATGGTGCTTTTCGATATAAGCGCGGCCGTGATCAATGAGGTGCATATAGTCGACGCCGGAAGGGCAGGTCGACACGCAGGACAGGCAGGAAAGACAGCGATCCAGATGTTTCACAACTTCCCGACCAGGTGCTGTTTGTTTTTCCAGCATGTCCTTGAGCAGATAGATCCGGCCTCTGGGACCGTCCAGTTCATCTCCCTTGAGCAGATAGGTGGGGCAGGTGGCGTTGCAGAAACCGCAATGCACACAATGACGAAGTATTTTATCGATCCTGTACAGTTCAGGATCGCCGAGTTGTCGGGCGGAAAATTCTGTTTTCATTGACGGATAAACAGGCGATCAGGATTCAAGACATTATTCGGATCAAAGCTGTGCTTTATACGGGTATTCAGTGTAGAAAGGGCAGGCGGCAATGCCGAGAATATCCCTGCCTGTCGTTTGATGTCTTCCGCCGCCTTGAATAACACGACGCTGCCGCCATGCCTTGCTATTCGTCGGCGTAAGCAGCTTATCTCATCGATTGCATTTTCCTCGGCAAGGGCCAGCCATAACCAGGCACCGGCGGCATCGGCATACCACTCGTGTTCGATAAAAGAGCCGGCCTCTTCCATAATACTGTGTGCAGATGCGGGTGGAATAGAGAGTCTTAATACAACAGGGCGGTTACTGAGCAGACCGGCGCCATTTATTTTTGTCCAAAGCGAGCATGACTGTTCCTGTTCATACTCTGTTAACGATGAAGCATCGGGTAACATTTTCCCCAGCTCTTTTATTCTTTCCTGTACTGAAATTCGTACACCTTCGAGACGGACAAGACAAAGTGACTCGGATAATTCGTTCGCACTTGATGCGGGCAAATAAGCCAGACCTGATGCCTGTAAAGGGCTTTGTGCAATTCTCCCCAACAGGGCAAGCCCGGCTGCAGCGTTCATTCCGCTGATGCCCACGCTGATAGAACAGGATGGCCTGGGCAATACTTTGAAAGCCAACTCCGTCACAATGGACAGCGTTCCCCAGGAACCGGTCAATAACTTGCTCAAATCATAACCGGTCACATTTTTGATCACATTGCCGCCCGATTTGTAGATTTCACCACGACCACTTACTGCCTTCACCCCCAGTATATGGTCCCTTGCCGCACCGGCCAGGAAGCGTCGTGGGCCGGATAGATTGGCCATAAATACGCCACCAATGGTCCCGCTTGTCGCAGGTGTATTATAAAGCCTGCCGATATTGGCAGGTTCAAAGGCCAGGTGCTGGTGATGTTGCGACAGTGCGGTTTCAATATCGGACAGGGCGGTGCCTGC
>JAJRTU010000062.1 GCA_024278135.1 Gammaproteobacteria bacterium | reverse complement strand
GGGGGACGACGATAAGAAAAACTATTATTTCTATATTGAATATTTTTATATGGAAATATAATATTATGCCCGGGGTTAACAGGCAAGTCATCCTCACGAAGGAAAATCTTCGATCATCTGTCTTTTCAGATTCTTTGTCTCGCGAACAAGGCCTCGAAAATACACTGGTTATTCGTGAAAACCGCTGAAGCACATGCTGCTATACTTGTCATTGTGCAATACATGAAAGGGAATAAACAAATGCGTTTGATTATTGGTATTTCCGGTTCCAGTGGGGTGATTTACGGCATACGTCTGCTCCAGGTATTACAGGAACAGACAGAGGTGGAAACACACCTGGTGATGTCGCCAACGGCGAAAATGAACATCCCCATTGAGACAGATATGGATGTTAAACAGGTCGAAGCGCTGGCCGATGTTCTACATAATTTCAATGACGTCGGCGCTGCCATTTCCAGCGGATCGTTCAGGACCGACGGCATGGTCGTTGCTCCCTGCTCCATGAAAACCCTGTCCTCAATCGTTAATTCCTTTGCCGACAACCTGCTGGCGAGAGCTGCAGACGTGGTATTGAAAGAAGGGCGCAGACTGGTATTGATGCCAAGAGAAACACCATTACACGTAGGTCACTGTCGTCTGCTGTATGAAGCGGCACAAATGGGCATACATATTGCGCCGCCCATGCCCGCATTTTATAACCGCCCGGAAAGTATTGAAGACATCGTTAATCATTCTGTTGGCCGTATTCTGGATCTGTTTACACTGGATCCCGGTATTGTGAAACGCTGGGCAGGCACAAAGAACAGAAAATAATATCAGGATTTGATCAACAACACAGCCTGAGCATCAGATTGTCTGATTGAAATATTTACGGGTGTTTTCGCCCACGCGTCACGCTCATCCTGCTGTGATAAAACAGACAATCTGTGTACATGACCTGAGGCTAAATTTCCGGCGCCACCGTCACTCTGATGCCATCGAGCACTTCATCCCACTGCATCTGACAGGACAGCCGTGAGTTGGGGCGAACATGGTCTTCCGCTTCTTCTTCCAGCAACAGGGCTTCCATCTCTGATACCGGCTTTAGCTTCTCCAGCCACTCCTCATCAACATAGACATGACAGGTAGCGCACTGACAACTGCCGCTGCATAAAGCTTCTACCGCCAGACCTCCATAACGTAATATTTCCATAAAGCTCGCCCGTTCACGCCCTTCCAGCACATGTAAGCTGCCATCTCTATCTGTTGCGTGGATTACTCCCATCACCTCCTCCTCAATAATAAGCGCCGGCACCTGCCGACTGCGTACAGTCCCGGCCCGGAACGAATTAATCTGCCCGGATAAATCGCCGACAGAGGCCGACAGTCTGACCCTGTTCTCTCACTTCCTGCCCCAACCGTCACAACCTGAGCCTGGCTCGTCTACAATAATTGAAAATACCGCTTAAGGAAACTCCGGGCTGTTGAACACGGCGCTGTTGTAAAAATTTATGGTGTTATCCGGTCCTTACTGCGCATAATATATCTAAACTGAAATCTTATACTCAGCAAATAATATGCGGATAAAAAACACGACAAACAAAAAAAACAATCCGAGCAAACGCGACAGTATCATTGAATCCGCACTGTCTACTTTTCTGGAATTTGGTTACGGCGGCACAACAATTGATGAAATTGTTAAACGTGCTGGCGGATCAAAAGCATCTGTTTACAAGCACTTCAAAAACAAGGAAGACCTGTTCGCAACCGTTATTGATGAGCTGGTACGACACCGTCTCACTGACGAACTCGACCCGGATGCTCCCCCTGAACAGGCCATGTTGAAGTATGCGGAATCGAGACTAAAGGTCGTATTTACAAAAAAACATATCGCATTACGTCGTCTGGTCATCGGCGAAGGCGCACGATTCCCGAAGATTGCCCGCATGTATTACGAACATGGCCCGGGGCTGAGCATCAAAAAGCTCGAACAATACCTTGAAACTGAAAATTCCCGAGGCTCACTCAAGGTGGATGACCCGCACAGTGCGGCAACCATGTTTACCGGAATGCTGATGCATTACATGTATTTACGCACACTGTTCAGTACCTCGGCCGCACCCTCCAATATACAGTTAAAAGGACACGCACAAAAAGTAGTCGACAATTTCCTGACTGTATACCGTGCCTGAACGCCTTATTTAGTTGTATTCAGGACACAGTAATTACAAGTTGTTGCTTGACATTGACAGCAGTTAAATCATAATTGCTTTGTACACTGTACCGTACAGTTCACTTTGTGTCAGATGAGCACATCAGAACAGGATCCAACTGATGTGGCGGGCGTCGCAGCTTGTCAGGTCTTACCAGAGGCGCTCGAAAATATTAATCCGAATTTGGGGGGGATTACATGAGCAATACATCTTCAGCGAGTATCACTGCCATTATTATCACTGTCCTGTTTCTTGCCCTGCCGGTCGTTTCAATCGCTCAGGCTCTTGAAGAAGTCGTGGTGACCGCACGTAAACGTGCAGAATCTTTGCAGGATGTTCCCATTTCCGTACAGGCCATTGCCGGCGAACGGATCGCGGAACAGGGTATTGTTGATATCCAGCAACTGGCGCCTTATACCCCCAATTTCAGTTATATCCGGGCAGCCGGTGCATCAGATCTGTATTTCATGCGTGGCCTGGGTACTTACGGCAGTGGCATTCATTTTGAACCCAGCGTAGGTCAGGTCTTCAACGGCTTTTTCTCCACCCGCAGCCGTCTGGGACGCAGTGCACTGATTGATGTCGCCCAGGTAGAGGTATTGAAAGGCCCGCAAGGTGCCATCATCGGTAAAAATACTTCATTGGGTGCGATTAACATCACCACCAATAAACCCACGGAAGAGTTCGAATCTTCACTTTCTGCACAATACAATTTTGAAGCCAGTGAGGGTTTTGAGCTTGAAGGCATGGTCTCCGGCCCCTTTACCGACAGGGTGCGTGGTCGTGCGGTCGTCAATTATCGCGATGTGGACGGCTGGGTGAAAAATTCCGTCACCGGCGATGATTTACAGAAAAGTGAAGACCTGAGCGCCCGCCTTATGCTGGATGTGGATATCACTGACAGCGTATCAGCGGAGTTCATGTATCAACGTTCTGATTTCGACAGAAAAGGCAAGGCCAGGGTCATAGCCGGTTGTCTGGAATATCAGCCCCCGGCGGGGCCACCCCACTCTATTGCCAGAGCGGAAGGACTGGGCTTTGACTGTGGTGGTGTCGATGATGCCAATTCCACCGCCGATCTGAGACGGGATGTGCCAGGGGGGCCGGTATTTAATTCTGAAGAGCCCTTTACCCTGAAATCCAATCTGGTCGGCCTGACGCTGACAGCGGAATTTGAAAACCTCACGGTCACCTCGCTGTCTTCGTGGACCAATTACAATATCAACGATATGTTCAGTGGAGACCAGACTGCTTTTGAACGGGTCAGTATCCAGAATACGGAAGACTACGAACAGTTCTACCAGGAATTACGCGCGACCGGCAGTGCCTTCTCGGATGCTGTCGAGTACATTGCCGGTTTTACCTACTTCAGCGGTGAACTGGATGCGACCCAGTCATTTCATGCCATCGACAGGGCCATTGGCCCTCCCATACCACCAAATGTAGCTATTTCCCGTAATGAATTCCAGCTGTCGGAAACCGACTCCCAGGCCCTGTTCGGTCAGATAGACTGGCATGCTACCGAGCAAATTACTCTGACCGGCGGTGTCCGCGTTACACATGAAACCCGCAGTGGTTCCAAGGCCCAGGTAGTGGGCGAGGTGTATACCAGCGACCTGGCGGCCTCACCGCTGCCCTGTAATACGCCATTCGCTCCTTTATCGGCCTGTACCATGGGCGATGATGGTATGACACCCGGGGCACCTATTACCGGTGATATCAGCAAGACAAATGTATCCTACAATGTCTCGGTGCAATACGCTTTCAATGATGATCATAAATTCTATTTCACCCATGCCACCGGATTCAAATCCGGTGGTTTTGATCTGAGAGGCGCGGGCAACCCGGCCAGTTTTATCTTTGGTGAGGAAGAATCCAAAAATTTCGAGTTTGGTGGCAAACATACCTTTTTTGACGGCACCATGAGATTTAACTGGACACTGTACCGTACAGAAGTGGATGATTTACAGGTCTC
>JAJRTU010000061.1 GCA_024278135.1 Gammaproteobacteria bacterium | reverse complement strand
CACCATCAGCAATAAAACAGGCCATCATCCGATCTTCAGACAGTTGGCACATTATCGGGTTGTCAAATTTTGGCAAGGTATGCGGCACGGCATTACCAAGATGAGTGGAAATGTTGAGACCGGCTTCTACCGCCGGGGAAAGATCCTTGCAGGTAAGAGCCGAGTGCCCCACCCCTACGATCTTATGCTCGCCGGCAGCCCAGAAAATAAGCTCACGGGCATGCTCAAGTTCCGGCGCAAGCGTGAGATAAAGGATCGGCCGTTCAAGCTCCTGTTCAAGCTCCTTAATCAGATTAATTGAAGGTGGAATCATATCTTCAACAGGATGGCAGCCTGCGTAGCCAGGTTCAGGATTGAGGAAGGGGCCCTCAAGATGGTATCCGGGGATCATGAACGATCCAAGCATACTCTCAGAGATCGCTTTGTCCAGAGCGTGTAAACGCTGCTGCAGACAGTTTTTCGAGGCTGTAATCAACGTCGGTAAACAGGTCGTAACCCCTGTCTTCAGTATCGCGGCCAAAGCACGGTCGAGATCGACAGCGTTGATATTCTCATTATTGAAATCAACTCCATTGAAACCGTTAACCTGCAAATCGATCAAACCGGCGGTAACAACGTCTTCCCTGCCAGATTGCTCCTGTCGGCCTTCATCATTTATTGCCACAATTTTACCGTCGGCGTTGGTGACTACAGTTATATATTCGGATCCTGTATCAAGTGTACGGCTGTCTGTGTCGTATTCGGCTGGAGTGATATTCAACAACTGATGCATCTGTCAGGTTTTTTCAAGGAAACAGGCTGAATCCGGATCGAGAAAAACATGACAACTCTCATGTTGCTGCAAAACAGACGCCGGATACTGCGGGCTCACTTCATCTTCCAGGCAGTTTTTTACCGCTTCGGCTTTACGGGCATCCGGCACGGAGATTATCAGGTTCCGGCTTTTCATGATCTGCCTGATACTCATGCTGACAGCTTTGACCGGCACATCAGCCATATTCTCAAACCAACCTTCATTTTTTTGCTGGCGTCGACACGCAAGATCGAGCTCCACCAGGATATAGGGATCATCGATCTCAAAATCGGCCGGCGGATCATTGAATGCCAGATGCCCGTTTTCACCGATTCCTGCAAAACAAACATCAACAACCCTTCCCGCAAGCAAACTGTTCAATCTGTCAATTTCAGCCTGCAGATTCCCGGCATCCCCGGCTATGGCATGGAATGAACCTAGATCCGGAACCATGGCAACAAAGCGCTCGTTTAAATACCGTCTGAAACTGGCCGGATGTTGTGCGGAAATACCAACATATTCGTCAAGGTGAAAGACATCAATGCGTTCCCAGGGAATCTCCGGCTCGACTATCAATTGCTCAAGCATGCTGAACTGACTTGCACCGGTGGGCAGCACAAGGGTAAGACGCTCTCTCTCATTGCCGGCGCAGCGAAGAATAGAGGCGCCCTTCCTTGCAGCCATGACACCCAACACGCTGCTATTCTCACAAATTTCTATCTTCATGTAATACTTCCAGATGATTGCCTGTTAATGCAGGTGAGTATCATGCTAATTAAGTAACACAGCCTTGTAAAGTTCACCGGTTTTTATTTCCGCTTATATTTGTTTAAGATGAAAAGATGATACAACGACATACTGCAAACCTGTCATGATGCCCGTTCACGAGACTCCGATTAATGTTGAATAACATATTCCTTAGATTCACAGTTATTGCTCTGTTGGTCACCGCCACTGTATTCGGTCTTAATATTCAGAAGGAAAACAAAATCGATGCGGATGCGAAAGTTGTACTGCGGCTTGCCGAAGCATTGCCCGAGAACAATCCTGTCACTATTGCCATGAGGAGGTTCGCTGAACTGGTCAGTGACAAAACAAATGGCAATATCATTGTCAAAATTTATTCCAGTGCCCAACTCGGTCAGGAGTCAGAGGCAATCGAACAGGTACAACTGGGTATAATTGATATGACAAGGATCAATTCAGTCGTGCTGTCCATAGTCAGTCCTTCCATGGGAGTATTCACACTGCCTTATATTTTTCGTGACTTTGATCATAAATACAAAGTGCTCGACGGTAAAATAGGGGATGAAGTCCGGGCAGATCTGAATAAGGTGGGATTGACGGGTTTTGATTATATGGATGCAGGTTCCCGTTCTTTCTATACACGGGACAGAATGATTACCAGCATAGAGGACCTGAGAGGGCTGAAAATTCGTGTGCAACCTTCTTATATTACAATCCGTATGATAGAACTAATGGGCGCTGTGCCCACACCCATGAATTACGGTGAAGTTTATTCTGCGCTTTCGACGGGTGTCGTGGATGGCGCTGAAAATGATTACGTCAGTTACTCCACATCAGGACACTATGAAGTTGCCCCTTTTTATATTGAGGATAATCATTTAAGCCCTCCGGCGATTTTGCTTATGAATTACGCCAGATTCCGCTCTTTGGCGAAACCGTATCAAAGAGCCATTCAGGAGGCTGCGCGGGAGGCCGCATGGTATGAACGAAAAATCATGACTGAAGCAAATATGAGAGCCAAAGAAAAAATGATAGCAGCAGGTGTCTCAATTTCCGCCATCGACAATCGACAATTTCGTGAAGCTGTACAGCCTATATACAAAGAATTCCCACTCTATGACAGACTGATTAAAAGAATCGATGCTGTCAAATAACATACCCGTCAATATTGCAACGGAAGTTCCCCTATATGTGGCCGGAAGAGCGCCAAACACTGCGGGTAAGCAGCCGTACTCCGCATCAACGACAAGTGCCTCAGAAAACCGGTAATGAAAATTAAAAAATATTCGGCTGTATTTTACGAATGGATTAATAAACTGACAGAATGGTTTTGTTACCTTCTGTTGACAGTATTGCTGGGTATTGTTTTTATTCAGGTATTCCTGCGCTATGTTTTCAGATCGCCGGTAAGCTGGTCGGAAGAGGTCGCATTGCTGCTGCTTGTCTGGTTCGGCATGCTGTCGGTTGCTGTCGCCATCTACCAGCATACGCATATGGCCATCTCCGTTATCTGGGATCGTCTTCGCCCCTCTTTACAGTTGCTGACAAATATAGCGGTCGAATTTCTGATTCTTTTTTT
>JAJRTU010000060.1 GCA_024278135.1 Gammaproteobacteria bacterium | reverse complement strand
TGTGTGGAGGCCGCTGTATCCCTTCCTTACGAAGAGGCATTGAAAGTGGAGCGGGACCTTTTTGATCAATGCAAGTCCTCGACCCATTCACGAGCGCAGCGCCACCTGTTTTTTGCCGAACGCCAGGTCGCCAAGGTGGATGATATACCGAAAGACACGCCAAAACGGGAGATCAAAAGCGTTGGCATCATCGGTGCCGGCACGATGGGCGGTGGGATTGCCATCAACTTTTTGAATGCCGGTATTCCCGTGAACATTCTCGAAGTGGGCCAGGAGGGCCTGGATCGCGGCCTGGCCATGATCCGAAAAAATTACCAGGGCCTGGTCAAAAAGGGGCGCCTAAGTGAAGCGCAGTTGGAGGAACGTATGGCCCTGATGAAGGGGACGCTGGACTATGCCGACATGAGTGAGGCCGATCTTGTCATTGAGGCGGTATTCGAAAACATGGATATCAAAAAGGCAGTATTCAGCAAGCTGGACAAAGTCTGCAAGCCGGGTGCGATTCTGGCCAGTAATACTTCATCTCTGGATCTGAACGAAATTGCCGATATCACCGGCCGGCCCGAAGATGTGATCGGCCTGCATTTTTTCGCACCGGCCAATATTATGCCCCTGCTGGAAATTGTACGCGGCGAGAAGACGGCCAAAGACGTGATTGCAACGACGATGGCGCTGACAAAATCGATCAGAAAGATTGGCGTGCTGGTGCGTGTCTGTTTCGGCTTTGTCGGTAACCGCCTGTTTTTCCCCTATGTACGTGAAGCACAATTGATGTTGCTGGAAGGCGTGTCCGCCGAGCGCATCGACAAAGTGGCCTGCGACTGGGGCATGGCCATGGGACCCAACAGCGTGCTCGATTTATCGGGACTGGATGTGTTTGACAAACTGAATTCCGAATGGAAAGACCGGCCCGATGATCCCGCTTACTACCGGGTCTGCAATGTGCTGGTGGCGATGGGACGTTTCGGGCAGAAAACCGGCAGAGGCATGTATATCTATGAAGGCAGAAAAGCCTCACCGGATCCGGAAGTGGCCGAAATCGCAGCCGCAGAAGCGCAGGCACTGGGCATTGCGCCGCGTGACATCAGCGATGAAGAGATTATGGAACGGATGATGTGTGCCATGATCAACGAAGGCGCTCTGGTGCTTGCGGAGGGTATCGCCCAACGTTCCAGTGATATTGATGTGGTCTTTGCCAATGGTTACGGCATGCCGCGTTACCGTGGTGGACCGATGATCTATGCTGACACGATTGGCCTGGATAAGGTCTACGCTGCCATTTGCAAATATCGGGACCGTTACGGCGAGCTGTACTGGACACCGGCACCTCTGCTGGAACAACTGGCAAAAGAAGGCAGGACTTTTACAGAGTGGAAAAAATAGATCGCTGCGCTGAGCATCTTCACGCAGCAAAGTTGTCTACACTTGAAAGACAGATTCTTTACTTAACATAAGGAAGACTCCAATGAGCGGTTTAACCGTATTTGTTCTTATTGTTGCCGGTGCCATTGCGCTTGCCTATCAGCGAGCCACGCTGAAGACAGCGGCGATGACGTCCGGCCTGTTGTGGCTTGTCTATGTGATTTTCGGCAGTGGCCCCTCGTTCTGGAGCCTTGTTTTGTTGCTGAGCACAATCATACTGGGCCTGCTCAGTATTGACAGCTTTCGTAAAAGCAACATCAGCCAATCGCTGTTTACCTGGTATAAATCCGCACTGCCCCCGCTTTCCGATACCGAACGCGAGGCCATAGAAGCCGGCACCGTCTGGTGGGAAGGTGACTTATTCACCGGCAATCCGGACTGGGAAAAACTGCTGAGCAGCGGCAAGCCCGTCCTCACTGCTGAGGAACAGGCCTTTCTGGATGGGCCGGTAGAAGAACTTTGTAAAATGGTGGATCCGTGGCAGGTACATTTTTCCACGGCAGACATACCGGAAGACGCAGCGAAGTTTATCAAGCAGCAACGCTTCCTGGGCATGATCATCCCCAAAGAGTACGGCGGTCTGGAGCTGTCGGCTGTTGCCCAGGCGGCGGTGCTGAGCAAGCTTAGCGCCACCGGCTCCGTGGTCGCCACGTTCATCGGTGTGCCCAATTCACTGGGCCCGGGTGAATTGTTGATCAAATATGGAACAGAACAACAGAAAGATCATTATCTGCCGCGCCTGGCAACAGGCGAAGAGATCCCCTGTTTTGCACTGACCGCGCCACTGGCGGGCTCTGATGCCACGTCGTTGACAGATACCGGCGTGGTTTGCCGGGGACAATGGCAGGGAGAAGACGTCATTGGCATGCGCCTGAATTTTGACAAGCGCTATATCACGCTGTCGCCCATTGCCACGCTGGTGGGACTGGCGTTTCGATTACAGGATCCGGATCATCTGATCGGCGATGTCGATGATTACGGCATTACCTGCGCACTGATACCGCGGGACACCAAAGGGCTGGACATCGGTAAACGTCATCTGCCCATCGGCGATCCCTTCCTCAATGGCCCCGTGCGCGGCAAGGATGTTTTTGTGCCGCTGGATACCATTATCGGCGGCAGGGAAATGGCAGGTAAGGGCTGGCGCATGCTGGT
>JAJRTU010000059.1 GCA_024278135.1 Gammaproteobacteria bacterium | reverse complement strand
TACGCCCTTCAATCAGCGCCACGATTTCATTCGCAGCAGCATCAATGGGCACGATGGCTCGTGGTCCATCTGACAGGTTTGCCTCACGCAAGATCTGTTTTACCTGGGTCTCAACGCGTTCAAAAAACTTCCCCACGCGCGCGCGCAATCGCTCGTTTTCCCCCACCAGGGCATTGCCCAGCAGCACACGTGTAATGCCCGGGTTGCGTTCGGAGAAACCCAGTACCAGCTGGATCAGACGCTCACAACGCAGCATAACGTTCTGCTCCTGTTCCATAATTTTATTGGCCAGGCCAAATACCGACTCTTCGGCAAAGTCTATCAAGGCTTCAAACATCTTGGCCTTGCTGGCAAAGTGTCTGTAAAGCGCGGCTTCCGACACCCCCACTGCTTTTGCCAGGGCGGCGGTTGTAATACGCGAACCGGGGTTGGTTTCCAGCTCCTGTGCCAAAACCTGCAGTATCTGCTGACGACGATTTGGTTTGCTGCTGTTCATTAGCGAAGATGAGCAGGTCTCTTGTCTCTGTAAATCAGCGTACCGATACCCTGATCGGTGAACACCTCAAGTAACACGGCATGTTCAACGCGACCATCAATGATCTGCACGGAACCCACACCGGCATTCACTGCATCAACAGCGGCATTAATCTTGGGTAACATCCCGCCATGGATTACACCGTTATCGATCAGTCGTTGCACTTCAGCCACCTGCAACCCGGTCAGCACATTGCTGTTGGCGTCCAGTAAACCCGGTGTGTTGGTTAACATGATCAGTTTTTCCGCCTGTAACACCTGGGCCAGTTTAGCCGCCACCAGGTCCGCGTTTATGTTGTAGGATTGACCGTCTTCACCGACACCTATCGGAGCAATGACGGGAATAAAATCACCGTTTATCAACATCTCGACAACGGCGGTATCGATGCTTTCAACTTCGCCCACATGACCGATATCAATAATCTCCGACACTTCCAGTTCCGGTTTATTCATATTGAAAACCAGTTTTCGCGCACGAATCATCTGACCATCTTTGCCGCTCAGACCGATAGCGTTGCCACCATGCGTATTGATCAGGTTGACAATCTCCTTGTTAACCAGGCCGCCAAGCACCATTTCCACGACATCCATCGTCTCGCTGTCAGTCACCCGCATGCCCTCAACAAATTTTGTTTCCTTGCCGATACGTTCCAACAGGGAGGCAATCTGCGGGCCGCCACCATGTACCACCACGGGGTTCATCCCGACCAGCTTCATCAAGACAACATCGCGGGCGAAACCGCTTTTCAGGTAATCGTCTGACATGACGTTGCCGCCATACTTGATGACAACCGTTTTGCCATTGAAGCGCCTTATATAAGGCAGGGCCTCAACCAGCACCCTGGCTATGTCACCGGCGTTATTGTGAGTTTGTGTCGCAGGAGCAGTCATTGTCGCAACTCTGCATGTATTGGGTATGGAGTATTTACCAGTTAATAAGGCCTAGGGTATCAAAACGGCAATTTTAAGTCTGAATTTATTGATGCCAGCATAGTCCGAAACTCGCCCTGGATCCTGTCCAGCGCCTGCTGGCTTTCTGCTTCAAAACGCAGCACCAGGCAAGGGGAGGTATTTGAAGGACGTATGAGTCCCCAGCCGTCGGCGAATTCTACCCGGTAGCCGTCAATATCAATCACTTCAGCGTCTTCAAATGACATTTTTCCCTGTAGATCCTTCATAAAAGATTGATGCCCTGATTCCGGAAGATCGATGCGCAGCTCCGGGGTACTGACGCCTTCCGGCATCTCGGCAAAAACTTCGGATGGTTTGGCCCTGGCTTTCATCAACACTTCCAACAGGCGGGCAGCGGTATAGATGGCATCGTCGAAACCATACCAGCGCTCCTTGAAAAAGATATGCCCGCTCATTTCGCCTGCCAGAGGGGCGCCCACTTCTTTCATCTTGCTCTTAATCAGCGAGTGGCCCGTCTTCCACATTAAGGACTGACCGCCATTGGACTCAATAATGGCCTTAAGATAACGACTGCACTTCACATCAAAAATAATGGGCTTGCCCTGATTGCGTGACAGCACGTCTTTCGCCAGCAACATCAACTGACGATCCGGCCAGATAATATTCCCCAGATCGTCAACAACACCGAGACGATCACCGTCACCATCAAAAGCAAGACCCAGATCCGCCTGTTCTTCCTTGAGTTTGTCGATCAGCGGCTGCATATTTTCTGGCTGGCTGGGATCGGGATGGTGATTGGGGAAATTGCCGTCAATGTCACAAAATAACTCTACGACATCATGTCCCAGAGCACGCAATACCTGTGGCGCAACAGCACCGGCAACACCGTTGCCGCAATCCACCACTATTTTGTAGGCACCGCCCAAAGCGACGGGAATATCCTCCGATATTCGTCGAACATAATCGCTGATGATATCGTTTGACTGCAATGTGCCCTGGCCGCTCTCATAGTTGTTCTCTTTTATTCGAGTATAAATCGCCTGAATCGCATCTTCGGATAATGTTTCACCATCAAGTACTATTTTCAGACCATTGTATTCCGGGCCGTTATGACTGCCAGTCAGCATGACACCACTGTTGACTTCCAGAAAATGTGTGGCGTAGTAGAGCACCGGCGTCGGCACAACACCAATATCCATAACGTCACGACCTGACTCGCGCAAGCCGGAGATCAGCGCCTCCGACAGCTCGGGGCTGGAGAGTCGGCCATCCCGACCCACTACGATAGCGCTCTGGCCACGAACACTGGCCTCGCTGCCGATGGCCCGGCCGATCTTTCTCACTGTGTCAGCACCAAGGTTCTCCTTCACAATGCCGCGTATATCGTAAGCCCTGAATATTTCGGCCGGTATTCCGCTCTCGGCAGTGGCAGCCGAGTCGGCATCATCTTCGGCCTGAGTAAGATCAAACACTTCCGAATCGCCGGCAGCGGCAGCCTTAAGATCTTCAGCCTTTATCATCATGGTAATATCATCTCCTGTGCCCCCCTGGGAAATGGCCTGTGCTTCGACCCCTTCACTAGCAGATATCGGCAGATTGGGAATCATCTTCTCCATACCCGGATGGGCACCGTCCATAATTGCTTTCACCGCTCCGGCATAAACGACTTCTGCCGTGCCGGTATCACCGTCGCTTTTCGAACGCTTAACAAACAGTGCCGCAGCGGCACCCGCCACCAGCAAGAGGATCAGCAACAGACCCGCCATAATCAACCCGGAACCGGCGCCATCCGCTGACGGAACGCCGCCACCGCTGGTCCATAGAGCGACCGTCCAGCGGGTGCCTGCAACAGGAATTAACAATGGTTCGCCGACGCGTATCTCAACATCGCCCTGTTTGCCCAACACCAGAGCTTTGCCCTGCGAAGTTTGCTGCAACTCCAGATAGGCATCGTTCAGGCTCAGCCCGGCCATGGCCCTGGCAAACATGTCCACACTTACGCTTAAATGGATAAGACCTATGAGTTCGCCGTCCGCGTTCTGCACCCGTTTCAACATGACGATGTGTTCAGCAGGGCTACCCAGCAAGAGGGCCTCTGCACCAATGGCGGCAGCGGAGTTCTCCGCCCGCTTTAACAGATCCAGTGAGCCATAGCTGAGCGGCGGGACAGCCTCATTGTCCAGCACATACTTCCCCGGCAAAATAAAACGCAGTTTTAAAGCAGAATCAAATTGTGTAAGCCGATCAGCGGCGGCTCCGGCAAGCTTCTCTTCATCAGCAGCATTGAACAATGCTGTCACCGCCGGATCTTTCGCTACAGCATCAAGTTGTTTGTCCAGCCTGACAAAAGGAACGAGGATCTGTTGCGCCTGCTGTTTACCGAACTCTTCAAGCTGCTTTTGTGTTTCTTCGGCGGCCATCTCACTGCTGCTGCTGTAAAATTGCCAGCCCCCTATAACAATAACCAGCGCTGCTGTCATGCCGCCGCCAATCATGAGTAGGCTTCTTATCTGCCGGCGACTGAATCGCCTGTTTGATACTGGTCCATCAACCATACTTTTGCCCTGCTTGTTGTTATGAATTAATTGGTATCCAATATCCTTTTGGACGAGATATTAATGCTATCAGGCTTTACGTATGCCCAACACCGGTATGGCCGAAACCGCCTGCGCCACGCTGACTTTGTTCAAACTCATCAACTATTTCAAATCCGGCCTGAACAATCGGCACGAAAACCATTTGTGCCACCCGATCCCCCGGGTTAATTTCGAATGCCTGTCGACTGCGATTCCAGCAGGAAACAAACACCTGTCCCTGATAATCAGAATCAATCAAGCCGGTGAGATTGCCCAACACAATACCATGCTTGTGTCCCAGACCTGAACGAGGCAGCAGCATGGCGGCCAGACCGGCATCGCCGATATGCAGGGCAAATCCACAGGGGATCAGGAAGGTTGCGCCCGGCTCCAGACAAAGCGACTCATCGAGACAGGCGCAAATATCCACGCCTGCCGAGCCGGAAGTGGCGTATTCCGGCAATGGAAACTCTTTGCCCAGACGAGGATCAATGAGCTTTATTTGAATGCTTTTCATAGTAGTTCCTGGCAATGGTGTGAATCAATTGGCGTGCCAGTTTCTCTTTCGGTGCCGTCGGCAAAGACAGGCTGCCTCCGGGCCAGAAAACTTCCAGCGCATTATCATCCGTTTCAAACGCCAGACCGTCACCCACCAGATTGGCCGCGATCATATCCAGGCCCTTGTCTTCCAGTTTCCTGATGGCATTATCTTTCAACAATTCCGTCTCGGCGGCAAAACCAACCGTAAATGGCGGTGTCCCCAGGCTGGCGACAGCAGCCAGCACATCTGGATTTCTTTCCAGTTCAAGTGACAGACTTTGTCCGGTTTTTTTTATCTTTTGTTCTGCCACATCCTGGCAACGATAATCCGTCACGGCAGCGGCGGCGATGAAAATATCAGCACTGCCGGCACTGCTCAGCACGGCATCATGCATCTCCTTTGCCGTATTCACTTTGACAGAACTCACCTGCTCCGGAACCGGTAATGCCACCGGCCCCGTCACCAGCGTCACGGCGGCACCCGCTTCCACAGCCGCCCTGGCAATAGCATAGCCCATCTTGCCTGAACTCCTGTTGCTGATATATCGCACCGGATCGATAGCCTCCCGTGTCGGACCCGCCGTCACGATAATATGCTTGCCTGCCAACATGGCGTTTTCAAAAATCGCCCCAACGGCCTGTAACAACTGGCCCGGTTCCAGCATTCGACCCGGCCCACGCTCCCCGCAAGCCTGTTCACCATCACCGGGGCCGAGAATATTGATTTCGCGCTGCAGAATCGTTGAGATATTGGCCTGCGTAGCAGGATTACACCACATCTGCCGGTTCATCGCCGGGGCCACCATTATCGGCGCATCCGTGGCCAGACAAAGTGTGCTGAGCAGATCATCCGCCATACCATGGGCCAACCGCGCAATGAAATTGGCAGTGGCCGGGGCGATCAAAATCACATCACTCCAGCGGGCCAGTTCAATATGGCCCATGCCTGTTTCATTATCGTGATCCAGCAACTCCATGCATACCGGCCGCCCCGCCAGGGCTTGCATCGTCAGCGGGGTAATAAATTCGCAGGCGGCCCTGGTCATTACCACCTGCACCTCTGCCCCCTGCTCACGCAGACGCCGCAGCAGTTCTGCACTCTTGTATGCAGCGATACCACCCGTAACACCCAGCAGTATTCGTTTATTGGCCAAGGATTTCATAGAGCGCCAGTTTACCTCAAATTACTCAATTTTCGATATTAATCCTGGAAAATACTTGTATTATCTAACACTTGGCTCTGGATAATTATTCCCGAATTGCCACCCACCATTAAATAACAAGGAGACGTTATGCCCATTACGGACTGGCCGGAAGCCGAACAACCCAGAGAAAAACTGCTTGCCAATGGCCCGGCATCGTTGTCTGATGCCGAATTACTGGCCATTTTTCTACGTACAGGTGCTCGCGGTAAAACGGCGGTTGACCTGGCCCGGGAGCTGCTAAGCCGATTTGACGGGCTGCGCAGCCTGCTGGAGTGCGATCTGAACAGCTTCTGCCGAAGCAAAGGGCTGGGCATGGCCAAATTCGTACAGTTACAGGCATCGCTGGAGCTGGGGAAACGCTACCTGGAATCCAGACTTAAACGCGAATCCGCCCTCAGCAAGCCCAACGATACTCGTGATTACCTGAAAGCCAGACTGCGCGCCTATCCTCACGAAGTGTTTGCCTGTTTGTTTCTGGATAATCGACATCGTGTGCTCTGCTTTGAAGAGCTTTTTACCGGCACCATCGACGGTGCCAGCGTGTACCCACGAGAAGTCGTCAAACGGGCCCTGTTTCACAATGCCGCCGCCGTGATCCTGGCCCACAACCACCCTTCCGGAGTTGCCGAGCCCAGCCGCGCAGACCAAAGCATCACCCGCCGCCTGAAAGACGCGCTGGCACTGGTTGACATCCGTGTACTCGATCATTTTATTGTCGGTGACGGCGAAACGGTGTCTTTTGCAGAAAGAGGACTGATCTAGATGTCTGTCGGGGCCGGGAAACCGCTCTGCTTGTGCTTGGCTCTTTCACCGTTTCGATGTACAATCCGCGCTCTTTTTTACTAGTAGCGGGATTTTTACAATGTCACGAGTTTGTCAGGTTACCGGTAAACGGCCGATGTCGGGAAACAATGTCTCCCACGCCAAGAACAGAACGAGGCGCCGGTTTTTACCCAATTTGCATGCCCGTCGGTTCTGGCTGGAGGCTGAGAATCGCTGGGTGCGGCTGCGCGTCAGCAGTAAAGGTTTGCGCATTATTGACAAGCTCGGCATCGAAAAGGTGCTGGCGGACATTCGTGCCCGCGGCGAATCAGTCTAGGAGGACTTACCATGGCAGGCAGCGCAAGAGACAAAATCAAAATGGTATCTTCAGCAGGTACCGGCCACTACTACACGACATCCAAAAACAAGCGCAATACGCCGGACAAAATGACGATGAAGAAGTACGATCCTGTGGTCAGGAAACACGTTCTGTATAAGGAATCCAAAATAAAATAGGCCCTGTTCGGCCGGAAAGTATACTGAAAACCCGCTCTGGCGGGTTTTTTTATACCCTTTTACAAAACCGCCTGTTTCGTTCCGGATCGACCCCCGTGAATATGCTCGTACTGTCTTTACAAAATCCTGCCGCGCCTGAAACAACCCTTGCTGGCAGAATTCAACGCCCTCCAGCAGCAGCTTCAACAGACCTGGTCTCCAGAGTAAGTGAGGCGCTTCATCTGTTTCCACCCATGCGTGATGCTTACGATGAATCGCCACCTGTTCTTTGCTCATTATTCCTGTCGTCAATCACAACCAAAATCGAAAAAAACGGCTGACAACCGGATGCGGATCCAGGCCCCGATGCGTTTGATTTCTGTGCAAAAAAATGGTGCCACCGACAATATAACTTCTGCAGCCAGTCCTGTTACACTTCCCCCATGAGCAGGGAAACACTGATAAATGTCGATCACATCACCCGTTATTACGCAGATCACTGCGCTGTTGATGACATCAGCTTTTCCGTCGCCCGCGGCGAAGTGCTGGGCTTTCTTGGTCCCAACGGTGCAGGAAAATCCACTGCCATGCAAATTATTTGTGGCGTGTTGGCCGCGAACAGGGGAAGCGTCAGCGTGGCGGGACACGATATCGTTGACGAACCCAAACGCGCCAAACAACACATTGGTTTTTTGCCGGAGCAACCGCCACTGTATGTAGACCTGACCGTTGACGAATATTTGATCTATTGTGCGCGGCTTCGTCAGGTACCCGGCAGTAACATCGTCAGCGCTCTGGACAACAGCAAACAACGCTGTGGTCTGCAGGACAGCGGCAAACGATTAATTGCCAACCTCTCCAAAGGCTACCGGCAACGAGTGGGGATCGCCCAGGCCATCATTCATTCGCCGTCTGTGGTGATCCTGGACGAACCGACAGCAGGACTGGACCCCATCCAGATCGTTGAGATTCGGAAATTAATCAGTGAACTGGGAACGGATCACAGTGTGATCCTGTCCACGCATATCCTGTCTGAGGTGCAAAGCAACTGTGATCGCGTACTGATTATCAACCACGGTAAGCTGGTGCTGGATGAAGACATTCACGCTCTCCAGTCTGACTCACAACATGCCTGTTGCATAATAGCCCTGCAAAACCCGCCACCGCCGGAAGAGCTGCAAAAGACAGTCGGCATCACCCGCATTGACAGCCTTGACCAATATCGATTTCGAATTACCTATCGGCCCGTTGAGAATACATTGAGAGAACTGGCCGAGCTGGCGGCAACCAGAGGCTGGGGGCTGTTTGAGTTGATCCCGGAACAGGATTCCCTGGAACAGACTTTTGTCCGCCTCACCCGTGGTGACTTTGACCTTGATATGCACACGGAGCAAAGCTCGTGAAAATAATTACCGCTATTGCAGCTAACGAGGTGCGACGCCTGTTCCTGTCGCCTTTCGCCTGGATTATCCTGGCGACAGTGCAGTTCCTGCTCGCTGTTTTCTTTTATCTCCTGCTGTCAAAATATGTAGCGCCGGCTCCCTGGCACATCGGTCGCGGCATAACTGAAATTGTTGTAGTTGGTTTATTGCAGATCGCCGGTGTTGTTCTGTTACTGATCACCCCCTTTATCACCATGCGTTTGTTCAGTGACGAATTGCGTAGCGGCACGATAAAATTATTGATGTCTTCTCCCCTGTCCATCACTGAACTGGTGTTGGGCAAATATCTTGGCATCATGGTGTTTTTCCTGTGCCTGGTGGCCTTGATCGCCCTGATGCCGCTTTCGCTGCTGTTCGGCACAAAACTCGATCCCGGCCTGTTGCTGTCCGGGCTGACCGGATTGCTTCTGCTAAGTTCGGCTTTTGCCGCCATCGGACTGTTTATCTCAAGTTTGAGCAAGACGCCGGCCATTGCTGCCGTAAGCAGCTTCATATTTATATTTCTGCTGTGGATTATTCACGTTGCCAACGATTCTTCCGGTGAACGAATACAGGGGATAATCAACTATCTGTCGCTGCAAAAACATTTCAATTCGTTGCTGAGCGGTGCGTTTAATTCCGTCGACCTTGTTTATTATCTGTTAATCACCGCGCTGTTTATCGTTCTGAGTATCTGGCGCCTGGACGCTTTGCGTACCTGTCAATGAACAAACAGGATCAATTACGTCTGACCAGCGGCATCACGGTGCTGCTGCTGTTGGCGCTTTTTGCCCTGTGTGCATGGCTGAGCACACGTTATCACTTTGAATCCGATATGACCCGCACAGGCAGACACACGCTGTCCGAAGCAAGCCTGCAGATCCTGGCCGAAGCCGGCGGGCCTCTTGAGATCAGTGCTTATGCCCGTAAGGATTCGGAATTACGATCCCTTATTAAAAAATTCGTCGGCAAGTTTCAAAGCGTCAAGCCGGACATCACGCTGCGCTTTGTTAATCCTGACGCGGTCCCTGATGAGGTGCGCCAGTTGGGGATTAATGTAAATGGTGAATTGGTACTGCGTTATGAGGGTCGTACCGAACATGTCAGAACAAACAGCGAACAGGAGTTTGTCAATGCCCTGCAACGATTGCTGCGAGGCACCGAAAGATGGCTCGCCTTTCTCCAGGGCCACGGCGAACGCCATCCCGGCGGCAAGGCCAATCATGATCTGGGGGAATGGGCGGCACAACTGAACTATCGCGGCTTCAAGTACCGCCCCCTGAATCTGATTGAAGCAAAAGCCATCCCTGACAACACCTCCGTATTGATCATTGCCAGCCCGCTGGTTCCGCTGCTGCCGGGTGAACTGACCATAATCGAAGACTTCCTCGACAGAGGCGGCAACCTGCTCTGGTTGATGGATCCGGGCGAACATTCCGGCATGGACTCTGTCGCGGAGATGCTCGGCATCAGTCCGGCGCCGGGTGTCATCATAGATTCTGCGGGACAATTGCTGGGTATTGACGACCCGACCATTGTACTCACAACAGCGAGGCTTTATCCCGAACACCCGATCACGAAAAATTTTGATCTGACGGTGTTCTTCCCGAAAGTCACTGCCATCACATCGCAGGCCCGAAAGGGCTGGTTGATTCGTCCCGTGCTAAGCAGTGGCAATCACACCTGGCTGGAACTCGGCGAACTGCAGGGCGAAGTAGGTTTTGATCCCGCACTGGAGCAACAGGGGCCCTTCACGCTCGGTCTGAGCCTGGAACGCAGGGTAAAACAGCGCGATGACACCTCAACGGATCTGCAGCAACGTATACTGATTGTCGGTGACGGTGACTTTTTATCCAACACCTATATCGGCAACAGCGGCAACATGGAACTCGGTATGCGTATGATCAACTGGCTGAGCAGTGACGACAGCCTCATTACCATTCCCGTGCGCACCGCCGAAGATACTCAACTGAACATGTCGCAACTGCTACAGGGTATGTTCGGCCTCGGTTTTTTACTGGTCTTGCCACTGGTTTTTCTTGGCGCCGGATTACTCCTGTGGTGGCGTCGTAAAAAACGCTAAGTATGCAAAAACGCCTGTTAACCCTTCTCTGCCTGTTCCTTGTCGTTGCCGGCCTGACAGTCTTTTTCTTTGTGAGCGACGCTCCAGAAGAAGACGATGCAAAAGTACTGCTGAGCAATATCGACACCAACGATATCAAACAGATCACTATTCAGCGGGCTGACAGGGGAGACATCGTTTTTCAGAAACTGGGCGAGAGCTGGTTCATGGTTTCTGCCGTAAAGACCAGGGCGAATATGGCGCGTATTCATGCCATGCTGCGTTTACCACACAGCAGAAGCTTTGCTCAAATTCACGTGAAAGGGACGCCTCTGTCCACCTATCAACTGGATCCCGCGCCCATTGTCCTGCGCCTCGACGAGCATGAATTCTTCTTTGGTACAAGCGATCCTCTGGATGATCGGCGTTACGTGATGTTTAACAATACCATTCATTTATTAAACGACAGTCTCTTTCATCAGTTAAGCCAGGCGCCGATGTTTTTTATCAGTACCCGGCTTGTCCCTGAGACGGAAACCATCAGCTCGATTCAGTTTTCCGACCACGTTGTGAGCAGCACCGGGCAGACATGGTCATTATCCCCGGCAAACGACGCCGTCAGCGCCGAACGGCTGGAGGACCTGGTTGAGACATGGGGGAAAGGGCTGGCACGACAGGTGCGTCAGTACAGCGCCACCGGAGCAGGGGAAAGGATTATTGTGAAATTCCGGAGCGGGCGAGCAGCCCGGTTTGATGTGTTGTCCAGCACCCCTGAGCTTATCCTGGGCAGATCCGATCTGGCCCTGGAGTATGTTCTGGATCAACATGTTGCTGAGCTTCTGTTTATCCCGCAGGCAAATACGGACGAATAGCACCGGCATGGAGACCATAATACAAACCACCCTTGATGGTGATCGCTGACACATACCGCGTATGCCTGAATTACCTGAAGTCGAAACCACCTGTCGGGGGATCAAAGCACATATTCTGACTGAGACCATCTCCAGGGTCATTGTTCGAAACCGGCAATTGCGCTGGCCAGTGTCAGCTTCTCTGAACAAAAAACTGCAGGGCGAGACGATCCGAAAAGTGGATCGCCGAGGCAAGTACATCCTTCTGCAGGTGGCGCCGGGGACCATACTGATTCATCTCGGCATGTCCGGCAGCCTGAGTATTGTTGATGCAAACACAGCTGCAGAGAAACATGATCATGTTGATTTCGTATTGACCAATGGTAAATGTTTGCGTCTTCGTGATCCGAGGCGTTTCGGTGCAGTTCTGTGGGCGGGAAAAAATCCACAGCAACACAAGTTGTTAAAGACACTTGGCCCGGAGCCCTTAAGCGAAGGTTTCAACGGTCACTACCTTTATACTCAATCGCGGCAGCGCAGCCGGGCAGTCAAAACCTTCATCATGGACAGTCATCTGGTGGTCGGCATCGGTAATATCTACGCCAGTGAATCGTTGTTTCGCAGCGGCATTCATCCCCGACGCCCGGCAGGAAAAATAGCCTTGTCCCGCTACGAAAAACTGGCCGCATCAATCAAACAGGTATTAAGCGATGCCATCCGCAGTGGCGGCACCACGCTACGTGATTTTGTCAACGGTGAAGGCAAGCCGGGATACTTTGCGCAACAATTACAGGTCTACGGGCGTGTCGGCAAGCCCTGTTATCTCTGTAATAAACCAATACGCCAAATCAGGCTGGGACAACGCTCAACTTTTTATTGTCCTTATTGTCAACACTAGGCCCTCGCCAGGGGAAAGATTGAATACCCGTCATCATTTCTCTATCACCCTTGCCTCACCTTCGCCGCGGGGATCGCTGGCGGCATAGACTTTATTTTCTTTTTTATCCCAGAGGATGGCCTGCATATTGCCGTAGCGACGGTTTTTTTCATTCAGCTTGTGGCCGCGTTTCTCCAGTGCCCGTTGTTCATTAATCGACAAACCATTCCGTTCAAACTGTACTTCGTCGGGCAGGTATTGATGATGATAACGAGGCAGGCTGACCCAGGACACCGGCTTATTGCCGTCAACAAAATCCAGTATCCCCAATAACACCATGCTGATAATGCGGCTGCCGCCGGGCGTGCCGATGATGCCGATTCGATCTTCGGTCTCGATAAAAGTGGGGCTCATGCTCGACAGTGGGCGTTTACCCGGTTCTATGGCATTGGCTTTGTCACCGACCAGCCCAAAGGTATTGGGGGTATTCGGCTTGATGGAAAAATCATCCATTTCGTCGTTCAACAATACCCCCGTGCCGGACGCAACAAACCCGGAACCAAAAGGAAGATTGACGCTCAACGTGCCGGCGACACGATTGCCGGCGACATCCATTATCGAAAAATGGGTCGTGTCTGTCCCCATCTGATCGAGGCCCGGCGTGTTGCCCAGCACTGCACTGCTGGTCGCCCTGTCAGCATCAATGCCTATCGCCAAACCATACAGGTAATCTTTATCGAGCAGGCGCCGCACCGGCACCTTGACAAAATCCGGATCGCCCAAATAGACTGCCCGGTCCCGGTAGGCACGACGCATGGCTTCCACCACATAATGTTTGCGACTGATATTATCCATGCCCTGCAAGTCGAAATGCTCCAGTATGGCCAGGGCCTGCCCCAGCACTATGCCACCTGAAGAGGGCGGCGGAGCCGAAACTACGCGTACACCGCGATAATCAAAGACAATTGGACTGCGTTCCACCACACGGTAATTTTCCAGGTCCTTCAGGCCCCACACACCGCCAGCCTGGTTCACGCTCCACACCAGTTGCTGCGCCAACTCGCCCCGGTAAAAGCCGTCCCGGCCTTTATCTGCGATACGTTCCAGTGTCCTCGCCAGGTCCTTTTGCACAATAATAAAACCGATTTGCGGGATGTGGTTGTCTTCCAGGAAAACAGCTGCTGCCTGGGGGTATTTTCGCAGGACCTCCAGTCGGTAACTGACCAGGTTCTGATAACGGGCACTTACCGGAAAACCTTCCCGGGCATAACGTATAGCGGGGGCCATCGACTGACGTAGCGGCAGGTGGCCATAGTGTTGGGCCAGATGGACTATGCCCGCCGGCACCCCCGGAATGCCGGCTGCCAATGCGCCGTTTAAAGAGGCGCCCCTGTTGACCTTGCCATCTTCGTCCAGGTACATACGCCGATGTGCCAGCGCCGGGGCTTTTTCCCGACCATCGAGCATGGTTTGCCTGCCGTCGCGGGCATGGTGTAAGAGCCAGAAACCACCGCCGCCGAGCCCGGATGAATAGGGTTCCACTACGGCCAGTGCGGCAGTAACCGCAATCGCCGCGTCAAAAGCATTGCCACCCTGGCGCAATATACTCAGCCCCGCCTGTGTAGCCAGGGGCTGCGCCGTCGCCACAGCAGCGGCCGGCGGCGTATCACTTGCTGCCGGGCAAGGGAAACTAAAGACAAAACACAGAAAGAGCAGGCCGGGCGTTTTCATAATGTGATCGACATGAGAATTGCGTTAAGCGCTGGCGAGCAGCCGTTGATATTTGGCATATAGTTGTTCAGGAGTTTCCACGTGCTCCGGGTGCAGCGGAATGCAGTCTACCGGACAAAGCACCCTGCACTGCTGTTCTTCGAAATGCCCGATACATTCTGTACATAACTCCGGATGGATTTCATAATGTTCCACGCCTTCATAGATGGCGGCGTTTGGACATTCCGCTTCACAAACATCGCAGTTGATACAAACATCGGTAATCATTAATGCCATACCGGCACCCTGGTTATTTTGTCAGGCGTTGCTGTAAGGCCAGCCGGACCTTTTCATGTACGAAATTACTGACATCACCACCAAGACCTGCGACCTCCCGCACCAGGCTGGAAGAGATAAAACTCAGGTGTTCGGCCGGCGTTAAAAACACCGTCTCCGCTTCGTTATTCAGATGTCGGTTCATACCCGCCATCTGAAATTCATTCTCAAAATCCGATACCGCCCGTAGACCGCGGACAATAACCCTGGCTTTGCGCTCGCGTGCAAACGAAGTCATCAAACCATCAAAGCAGCAGACTTCCACCCGCTCCAGACCCTGCAGGGCCTCTTTTGCCATCGCCATCCGTTCATCTATGGTAAAAGCTGTTGTTTTACTGGTGCTTTTGGCCACCGCGACAATAATCCTGTCAAACAAGCTGCTCGCCCTCGCCACAATATCACTGTGACCATGGGTAATCGGATCAAATGTACCTGGATAAATAGCGGTTATCATTATTGTGTTTCTCTCCCAAGGCTGCTCTCCAGCAGGGCATAGTATACTTTACCGGCTCTGGCCTGTTTCAATATTGTGTAGGGTGCTGCAACAGCAATCTCATTATTGTCTTCTACATAAACACGTGCACCGGGGCGCAAGTGTCCCTTGTTCCGCAAGACCTCACAAGCCTTCTGTAATAAATTTTTCGCAAAAGGGGGATCCAGAAAAACAATATCAAAGCGTTCCGTCGAGGCTCCAAGATAATCCATCGCATCATCACAGACAACATGGTGTTCAATTGCCCCCAACTCCTGCGCGCGCAGATCCAGCATGGCGGCAGCTTCCTTGTTTTGCTCCACCATGGTGACGCTGGCGGCGCCCCGGGACAGCGCTTCAAAGCCTAAAACGCCACTGCCGGCATACAAATCCAGACATTTTGCCCCAGCTATCACCGGCTGCAACCAGTTGAACAACGTCTCGCGAACACGATCCGGCGTCGGCCTCGACGCCGGATTGGCAGACAGTGTGATCTTGCGACCACGCCATTTACCCCCGACGATGCGAACCTTGCCCGCCGCTGTTTGGCCCCGACTCAGTTTGCTCCCTCTGCTGCCGGTGGCTCCGGTCCCACCATGACCGTTACCAGTTTGTCCGGCGCTATCCGTCTGGCAAAGGCTTCTTTGATGTCTGCGGCTGTCACCGCCTCCACTCTGGCAGTAAAGGTATCGAGATAATCCAGTGGCAAATCGTAAAACCCGATCATGGTAACATAAGCAAGAATATTGCTGTTGCTGTCTATACGCAAAGGGAAGCCTCCCGTAATATTTTTCTTGGCGGCTTCCAGCTCTGATTGGGTCGGACCTCTGGCGATGAAGGCCTGAATGTTCTCGCGCAGCACCTGCAGGGCCTCTTCGGCCTGGTCTGCGCGGGTGGACAGGCCTGCCATAAAGGGACCTTCTTCACGCAGGGGAGAAAAGTAACTGTAGGCACTGTAGGACAAAGCCCGCTTTTCCCTGATTTCCTTGAACAACAGTGATACCAGACCGCTGCCACCAAGGATGTGATTGCCGAGGTACAAAGGAAAGTAATCGGGATCGCCTCTTTTCATACCCGGCTGTCCCAGTAAAATATGCATCTGCGTGGAGGGATGATTGCTCCTGATTTCTTCCGCTGCGCTTAACACCGGGACAGTCGGCAAGGGCGGGACCTTCTCCCCTTTTGGCAAAGTACGGGTCAGCTCCTCTGCCAACATCTCTGCCTGCACTTTGTTCAGATCGCCGACGATGGCTATAACGGCATTACGGGCAACATAATATTGGCGATGGAAAGCAGTAATTTCAGCCCGGGTAATGGCGCTGATGCTTTCAGCCGTACCCTCCTGTGGATAGGCGTAGGGGTGGTCGCCGTAAATTGCCGCATAAAAAAGATCGCGTGCCACTGCTGCCGGTGATTGTTGTTTTTGCTGTATTCCTGTCAGAAAACGTTTGCGTTGGCGCTCTACCGCCTGTGGTGGAAAATCCGGCACTGACATCACCTTGCGTAAATTGACCATGGCCTTGTCGAGCTTGTTTTTGTCAACCAGGCTCCTGAGTGACACCGAAGCCGAGTCATAACCGGCGGCAGCACCATAATTCGCTCCCAGACGCTCAAACTCATAACTGATTTCATCTGCATTAAGCGAGGCCGCGCCATCTGCCAGCAGGCTGTTCGTTATCGCCGCGAGGCCTTTTTTATCCAGTGGATCACGCGCACTGCCCGCATCGAACGTCACCTGTATGTCAACCATGGGCAACTCATGCGCTTCGACAAAGAAAACCTTTGCCCCCTTTGTCGTTTGCCAATGCAGCAGCTCCGGTGTGGCGCTCAGCGGCGTGACAAACAGCAATAACAAATACCAGTATTTAGCGTGCATGGCTCTGCCCTCCACTTACCGGTCTACGCAAGGAGCGATCCATGGGCAAAGGCTCCAGTATTGCGACGGTGAGTCGATCATCGATAAAATATTTTTTCGCAACGGCCTGCACCTGCTCAGCCGTTACTGCCTGTATCCGTTCAACATACTCATCGGCCAGTTCCCAGGACAAACCCACTGTTTCCAGAATGCCGAGGATCATGGCCTGGTAAAACAGGGAATCCTTTTCATATACATCACTGGACACCACCTGCGCCTTTACCCGTTCCAGTTCCTGCCGGCTAACCGGATTTTCCTGCAGGTCTTTCAATTCAGAACGAATCGCCTGCTCCAGACCCTCCGGGGTTTTCCCCTGAGCGGGCGTGCCACTCAGGCTAAACAGGCCATCCAGTCTTGAGGTCAAAGGATAGCTTGCACCAACACTACTGGCGATCTCCTTGCCGCGCACCAGACGACTGGCGAAACGTGCACTGTTACCGCCATCCAGTACACCCGCCAACACCTCCAGGGCATAGGGCTCCCACAGCGCCACCTCTCCGGCGCCTGCCATGGCTGTTTTCAGCACAGGAATCTTGTAGGCCATCTGAATATAAGGAACTTCTGCCGGTCGTTTTACGACGACGCGTTTTATCCCTCGTTGTTCGACTTCCCGGTTGGCGCCGGGAGAAGAAATCTTTTCCGCTTTCAACTTGCCAAAATACTTCTTCGCCAGTCTGTACACGACCTGGGGCTCTACATCGCCCGCCACTACCAGGGTGGCATTGTTGGGGGCATACCATTGCCGGTACCAATGCCTGAGATCCTCGGCCTGCATGGACTGAAGATCGGCCATCCAGCCGACGATGGGCTGCCGGTAAGGACTCGTCTGGTAAGCTGTCGCCAAAGCGACCTCATAGGTATAAGATTGCGGAACATCCTCGGTACGCATACGCCGTTCTTCCTGTACCACTTTAATTTCCTTGATAAACTCATCTCCGGGGACGCTTAGATTTCGCATACGATCGGATTCCAGCTCAAAACTGATTTCCAGCCGGGATTTCTCCAGCGTCTGAAAATAGGCAGTGTAGTCGGTTCCGGTAAATGCATTTTCCTGTCCGCCATTGGCAGATATGATTCGGGAAAACTCACCGGCCGGATTTTTTTCAGTGCCCTTGAACATCATATGCTCAAGCGCGTGCGAAATGCCGGTAATACCATCATGCTCGTAGCTGGAACCCACCTTGTACCAAACCTGAGATACGACGACGGGTGCACGATGATCCTCCTTGACCAGTAATTTCATGCCGTTATTCAGCGAGAATTCGTGGACTTCAGCCTGAACGGTGGTAAAACACCAGAGCAAGCCACATATCGCCATTATATTTTTGTGTAATTTCAAACAACTCTCTCCTGTCAATATTTACTTTATTTTCTTTCCTGTGCCCAGACACAATACCTTAGAGTGCGATTCATTTTAGTAGTTCGACCGCCGTTAATGATAGGATCCGGCGTCGATTTAACATACATCCTAATTTCAAATGTTTGGTTTTAACAAGCAAAAGCGCGATTCTGACACAGATGGCTTTTTCCGGCGACTACAGCGTGGCCTGAAAAAGACCCGGGCCGGACTGTTTGACGGACTTGCTGATATTTTTTCAGGCAACAAGGCCCTGGATCCTGAACAACTGGAAGAGATCGAAGCAAGGCTGCTCATGGCAGACCTCGGGATGGAATCAACCACACTGATCATGGATGCTCTGGCAAAACAGGCTAAACGTAACAGGCTGAGAACACTCGATGAACTTATTCTCTGTCTGCGCGAACAGATGATAGAAATGTTGACGCCGATTCAGATCCCTCTGGATCCCGCTGTTGGTGTCGACAAACCTTTTGTCATTTTGGTCATCGGTGTTAATGGTGTGGGCAAGACCACGACCATTGGCAAGCTGGCCCATTATTTCAGTAAGACAGGGAATAATGTATTGTTGGCTGCCGGTGATACCTTTCGTGCCGCCGCCATAGAACAGATTCAATCCTGGGGAGAAAAGAACAAACTGCCCGTGATTGCTCATAAACACGGTTCTGACAGCGCTGCGGTTATCTTTGACGCGCTGCACTCGGCCAGTGCCAGAAACAGCGATATCGTTATTGCCGATACGGCCGGCCGTCTGCACAACAAAGACATGCTGATGGAAGAGCTGAAAAAGATACGTCGCACGATAAGTAAATTCAACGCTGATCTGCCGCTCGAGGTTTTGCTGGTCATTGACGCCGGCACCGGCCAGAACGCCCTCTCCCAGGCACAACTGTTTCATCAGGCCACCGGGGTCACGGGTATCGCGCTGACCAAGCTCGACGGTACCGCCAGGGGAGGTATGGTTTTCGCTCTGGCCCAGGCTTTCAAGATCCCGGTACGCTTCATCGGGGTTGGCGAACAAATCGACGATCTTCGTCCTTTTGACGCCGCCGACTTTGTTGATGCCTTGCTGGACACACAATCATGATCCGCTTTACAGACGTTTCCATGCACTATGGCGATGGCAACGAGGCCCTGCGTCGGCTCAATCTGTATGTTGAGCAGGCCGCGATGGTCTATGTCACCGGCCGCTCCGGTGCCGGCAAGAGTTCACTCCTGCGACTGGTCGCCCTCATTGAGCGCCATAACCGGGGTCAGATCATTGTCAACGGTCAAAACCTGGAGCGGGTCACCGGCAGGCGTATCCCGATGTTCAGACGCAATATCGGCTTTATGTTTCAGGATCACCGTTTGTTATATGACCGGACCGTCTTTGACAATATCGCCCTGCCCCTGGTCATTGCCGGGTATCGTTATCAGGAGATTCGCAAGCGAGTACACGCCGCACTGGACAAAGTAGGCCTTCTGAACAAGGAAAAAGTTAGCCCCATAGCCCTGTCCGGCGGCGAACAACAACGGGTGGGGATAGCCAGATCCGTCGTGCACCGGCCTGCATTGTTGCTGGCCGATGAACCCACCGGCAATCTGGACCCTGCACTGTCCTGGGATATCATGAAGCTTTTCGAGCAATTTAATCAGGTCGGTGTCACCGTGCTTATCGCCAGCCATGACCTGGACATGATCAAAAAAATGAACAAAAGCATCATTACCCTGCGAGAAGGCAAGCTGCTTACCCACATCGGCAGAACCATCAGCGAATGAACAAACGCACAGGCACGCATGGCAACAGCTTCAACCTGAAAAAAGCCCTTAAGGTCTGGCTGATGCAGCACGCACAGGCCTGTGTTTTCAGCATGGGCCAGTTGTTTAAAAACCCGCTTGGCAGCTTGTTGACTACCGCTGTTGTCGGCATAGCGCTCGCTTTGCCCGCCGGATTTTATCTCTTGCTCGAAAACTGTCAGCGAGTGGCGGCAAACTGGGATAACAGCGCACAAATTTCACTGTTTCTGAAACTGGACGTGGGTGAAGAACGCGCGCTTTCTCTGGCCAATGAAATCCGACAAATCCAGAGTATCGCTGAGGTGGAGTACAAAAGCCCTGAAGCCGCTATGCTGGAATATCAGCAACAGACCGGATTCGATGCCCAGGCGGTACTGGAAGATAATCCTCTGCCCGCCATCTTGTTGCTGCAGCCGGAGCTTGACGGACTTGCCCGCATGGACGGCAATCAACTTCTACAACAGTTGCGCGCCATACCGGAAGTAGACAGCGCACAATTTGATCGACAATGGATTCAACGCCTGTTCGCCATCATTGATATTGTGCAACAGGCCGTTGCTATATTGTCACTGTTATTGGCGATTGCCGTATTACTGATAATCGGCAACACGATAAGACTGGCTATTTATAATCGCCGTAACGAAATCGAGGTCAATAAACTGTTTGGGGCAACGGAGGCCTTTATTCGAAGACCGTTTTTATACTCCGGCCTGTTTCACGGTGTCGGTGGCGGCATCCTGGCGTGGGGCCTGTTGAGCCTGTCTCTGGCGCTGCTGGACGGGCCGGTAGGGCGTCTTGCCAGACTCTATTCCAGCGATTTCGCCCTGCAAGGGCTCTCACCGAGTGAGCTTTTGCTCTTGCTCGGTGTTGGCGCAGGATTGGGGCTTGCCGGCTCCTGGGTGTCGGTACAGCGCCATATTAAGGCGATTGAACCCGCATAAAGCCCATAGCGAACAAGCGCTTACCTCTTTTTTTTACGATCGGAACGGAACTCTCGTATTTGTTAGCACTCCAAGCAGATGAGTGCTAAAATTAAATCAGATTTCAATCCTTGCCATGGGGAAAATTAAATGAACAGCTTGATGAACTTACAACTTGCCTTGCCAACCGGATCGCTGGATAGCTACATCCAGAGCGTCAACAAGATCCCTTTGTTAAGCGCCGAAGAAGAGCATGAGCTGGCCTTGCGGTTTCGGGAATCCAATGATCTGGAAGCTGCCCGCCAGCTGGTACTTTCACACTTACGCTTTGTTGTCCGGGTCGCCCGTGGTTACAGTGGCTATGGTTTATCACAGGCGGATCTTATACAGGAAGGCAATATTGGCCTGATGAAGGCAGTGAAGCGCTTTGATCCAAAAGTAGGCGTACGCCTGGTCTCCTTCGCGGTACATTGGGTGCGTGCAGAAATGCACGAATTCATCCTGCGCAACTGGCGTATTGTGAAAGTGGCCACCACCAAATCTCAGCGTAAGTTGTTTTTTAACCTGCGCTCGGCAAAAAAGCGCCTCGGCTGGCTGAACCAGGCGGAAGTGAATGCTGTCGCGAAAGATTTGGGCGTGTCCCCCGCAGACGTATTGAAAATGGAACAACGATTAAGCGCCCACGATGCCTCTTTTGATGGTTCGAGCCACGATGACCAGGATGGAGAGGCCTTCTACCCGGCCGCTTATCTGGAGGAACATCGCCCCGGCCCGGAGCAACAAACGGAATCTTTGCAGTTGGAGGAGCTGGATCAACAACGTTTGTACAGCGCCCTGCATGATCTGGATGAACGCAGCCAGGATATCATCAGGCAACGCTGGCTGAACGACAAAAAATCCACACTACATGATCTCGCTAGCAGTTATGGCGTATCAGCCGAGAGAGTGCGTCAGATTGAACAAAGCGCCATGAAGAAAATGAAAGAGGCCTTTGCCGCCTGATCAACAGCACTGCCGTCAGCCGGCGGCAATCAACAGGGGGATGTAGTGATCCACCAGCAAAAAGGCGAATAAAGCCAGCAAATAGACGATAGAATAGGAAAATGTCTGCATGGCCAGGCGATCTGAATGGTCTTTTTGCATTCTGAGCGCATAGTATAGAAACCATGCCCCCAACACCACCGCACCAAACAGATAGGTCAATCCGCTCATCAGCGTGATGTACGGCAATAAACTGACGACAAACAAAACCACGGTATACAGCAATATGTGCAAACGGGTGAACTCCACGCCATGCGTCACCGGCAGCATGGGGATGTCGGCATTGGCATAATCATTGCGCCGACAAATCGCCAGGGCCCAAAAGTGCGGTGGCGTCCAGGCAAACACGATTAAAAACAGAAGCAGTGAACTTGGATCCAGGGTACCCGTTACAGCGGCCCAGCCCAGCACCGGTGGTGCCGCCCCAGCAGCGCCGCCAATCACAATATTTTGGGGTGTTGCCCTTTTTAGATACATCGAATAGACAAAACCATAGCCAATCAGCGAAACCAGCGTCAATACGGCTGTAAGTGTATTCACCAGCAAGATCAGCACCAGCATGGACAACAGGCTCAGACAGACAGCAAAAATGATTGCCGCCCGGGTAGAGAGCTTGCCTTTAGGCAGCGGGCGCCTGCTGGTCCGCGCCATAATCGAATCTATTTTTTCATCGACGACATGGTTAATGGCCGCCGCTGATGCAGCAGCCAGTCCAATACCGATGCTGCCAAACACAAAAACGCCCAGCGGGATCATTCCCGGCGTCGATAAAAACATACCCACCATCGCCGTGAACACTATCATGACGACTATTTTAGGCTTACAAAGCGCCAGAAAGTCTCGCCAGAAATATTCGTCCCTGGGGACTATTACCGTGTCTTGTTCCAATTTAATTCTCTGTTTGCGCGTTAGTGGAGAAAGAAAAATACAATAAACAAACCAACGAAAGCAGCAATAATGCGGCAACGCCATTATGCGCCACCGCAACGGCCAGCGGCAACACCAGAAAAATATTGGCGATACCCAGCGACAGCTGGAGAAACAAAACCGCCATCACGGCAACACCGGTTCGCACAAGGTATTTATCCCGGGTCAACAGCGCCCTGACAGCAACGCTACTTACCACCAGAAAAGTGAGTACAGCACCGATCCGATGGCTGACTTGTACCGCAGTACGGGCCGCGCCATCAAGCACGCCACCTTCGTAATCCACGCCCAGTCCACGCCAAAGTATAAAACCCTCTCTAAAATCCATCTGCGGCCACCACTGCCCTCGACAAGTGGGAAAATCCGGACAAATCAAGGCGGAATAATTGGCACTGACCCAGCCTCCGAGTGCAATTTGGCCATAGACAACGACGGCAGCGACTATCGCCCAGCGTGTTAATTTGCCGCTCACACGTCTGTCTGCCGGCGCCAGTGCGTTCAGCATCAGCCAGAACAGCAATGCCAGAATGAGCATGCCGCCGAGCAGATGCGCCGTCACAACAACGGGTTTCAGCAACAAGGTCACCGTCCACATCCCCAGCGCCGCCTGGAAAATCACCAGCAGCAGCAAGGCGCTGGAAGCAAAGACCGGAGAGGGCTTGCCTTTGGCACGCAACATCCAGCTTTTTATCACAAACAGCATAATAAGCAGACCCAATGTCCCTGCGGCATAACGGTGGATCATTTCTTTCCAGGCCTTGGCATGTTCCAGAGGCCTGTCTGGATAGGCCTGATTCGCCTGTTCCACGTGAGCCTCCTGTTGAGGCACTATCATTCTGCCATAACAACCTGGCCAGTCCGGACAACCCAGGCCGGCATCGGACAGGCGCGTGTAGGCACCAAGGACAATGACGCCGTAAGCCAGCAATGCAGCCAATAGATATAGATAAAAAATATTTCTGGAGTAATACATCAGCCAATTCTCGAATATCGTAGTAGTCTTTTAAGGTCTTTTATAATACCACCGGGTTCCGTGTCCGGCGCATAACTCATCATCAAATTACCCAGCGGATCGATTAAATACAATCTTCTCTCCGCAAGCGGATCCTCAGTATC
Source organism: Gammaproteobacteria bacterium (assembly GCA_024278135.1). Lineage (GTDB taxonomy): Bacteria > Pseudomonadota > Gammaproteobacteria > Eutrophobiales > Eutrophobiaceae > WLWS01. The sequence goes on along the minus strand of JAJRTU010000059.1, from coordinate 1,364 downwards.
AGACCGGGCAAAAATTTTCAGCGAAGCAATCTGCTCACTCTGTTCGGCGCGAAGTATAAGCTGTCCGGCAAAATGATGTATCTGTTCTTCGCTTAAAGGAGCTGTCTCCCTTCCCACAACAATCATCACCCTCTGTATGCGTGGCGCAAACTCCCCTGCAGCCAGTCTTAATTGACGCATCCTGTACAAATTATTAACACAGTCACGAGCACATTTGCCGGCATGCAGGTAAACCAGACTCCATTTGCCATGCAGGTGTTGCCGGCTTGAGGGATCTGACAGACTGGTCAGTACAATATCCTGCAAGGGTCGCGGCGGCACGATCAAGTCGCCGTGACTGGCCGCCGCATCGTCTCTGCTGTAATTTGTGTAATTTAAAAGCCACCACGACACAAGTATCGGCGCTGAAAATACCAGCAGTATGGCCAGTACGGCCAGGCGCTTCAAAAGTTTAGGTTGAGCTGTTATTGCCATCGGTTTTCTTTTTCAAGTTTACTAGCAAAAAGATAATCAGCAAAGCGCCGGCCATGGCAAACCACTGAAAGGCATAGCCAAGGTGCTTCGCCTCGCCTGAATCCGCCTGTCTCCACTTGCGCACATAACCGGCCTTCGACTCGGCATCCAGCCTGACGACATAGGGCAGCAGGGTAAGTTGATACTTTTCGTTCATTTCCGCTGGATCGATATGTTGCAATCTGTACAAACCGACTGCCAGCGCTTCGTCCGTGTTCTCCGCCAACAATATACCGGTGGCCGGCGGCGCTTTGATCAGACCGCTGACAACTGATCTGCCGGGTGGAGTCCTGAGCATGGGAACGCTGCTGCGATCTGCCTCCGCTTTTATCCAGCCACGATTTACCAGTACGGTGTTGTGGTTCGCAAGCTCGAACGGCGTATACACAAAATAGCCCGCCTGCCCGTTTACCACCTGATTATCCAACAAAAATATGTGTGCCTGATCAAATACGCCCGACAACCTTGCCTTACGCCAGAGCAAGCTATCGATACCCGTATTTGCCTCAAGGCTCAGCAACGGCGCTTCGTTGCTGCGCTGCAGTTTGTGTTGTAATGCTGCAGATTTTTGTTCCGCCCGCTCCAGTTGCCAAAACCCCAAATAAAGCAGCAACGGCAACACGCACAAGGTTGCGACCGTTGGCCATAAACCTGGAGAAAATTGCTTATTACCTGTTTGCATGACCTGTTTCAATCTGAACTGTTGACGCTTGTGATTCAGGAAAGAGTATACTCGGAAAAACCCATATCAAGTTCCTGAATAGAAATGACTGCTTCTGTGCTTTTTAAAATCATTGTCATTCTGATGCTGGTGGCAATAATGATCTCTTTGGCCTCAGGTATGTTTTTTT
>JAJRTU010000058.1 GCA_024278135.1 Gammaproteobacteria bacterium | reverse complement strand
GTTCTACCGCCTGCAAAGCTGGAACAAACAAACCAGACACAAACAGGGCGGATAAAATTTTTGTTACAGTCTGACTAAAGTTGTATATTTTAAACATCGGCTTCCCCTCAATTAGTTTTGATATATACATCTGTACAAGGACAACAATCACGAACTTACTGAAGAAACAAAACTTCGGGCACTCATATCATCCTGCTTCCCACGCGATATCAATCGAACCCTTACCCCGTTCCCTTCCATAAATTCTTCAAGGCACTACACTCGCGCAAAAACGCGTTTGTACGAGAGAAACAACACACTGTGTTATTTCTGATAAAAATGATCAGCTCAATAAATAAGCCTTACTCCGACACAACTCTCTTTACTGTTACTACGCCATACGCCCCGAACCAGTACCGCAGAAATATACTCACAATATAATTGCGGGGCTAATCACCTGTATATCCCGCTATAATGGCATCTTGACCGTTATTTTATATTCGGCTCGATACCGCGATACAGGCACTTGACACCAATACATCGATTCGCGGAATATGGCACATAAATATTCTTTAAACAAGTAATTTTGTATCATTTTATTCAGGGGTGGTAAATATGCAACAGTTATTAAATATTGATGCCAGGACACTTATCAGCGAATTACAAAATAAAAAAATACCGGTCACTGAGCTGATTGATGCGGTGCTGGCCAGACTGGCGGACTGCAACAAGCTGAATAGTGTTATCCAGACGAAACCTGAATTGTCCCGTCTTCAAGCCGGGACACTGGATAAGCTCACTGAGCAGCAGCGCGAGAATTTACCCCTGTTTGGTCTTCCCATACTGGTTAAGGATAATATCAACACGCAGGACTTCCTGACGACTGGCGGTACGGCGGCCCTTGCCCGCCACCAGCCCACTGAAGATGCGGGCGTAATCAGCTTATTGAAAAGTGCCGGCGCCGTGATCATCGGCAAGGCCAACATGCATGAACTGGCTTTTGGCATCACCAGCAATAATGCTCACACCGCTGCGGTACGTAACCCCTATGACACAAACCTCATTTCCGGCGGCAGCAGCGGCGGCAGTGCAGCCGCCGTCAGCGCCGGTATCGTCCCCCTCGCCCTGGGAACAGATACCGGCGGATCAAACCGGATACCGGCATCCCTGTGCGGCGTTTGCGGTTTCCGGCCTTCGACGGGACGTTACCCTGATAATGGTTTAATCAAGCTGTCAAAAACGCGCGATACCGTCGGCATATTTGCTCGTCAGGTCAGTGACATTGCTCTGGTGGACAATATTCTCGGTGGCGACTGTCAGTTCTCCCCTGTCAACTTGAGTCAATTGCGGCTCGCGGTACCCGGAGTACCTTTTTACCGGGTGCTGGAAAAGGCCACGGCAGAAGTGCTTGAGAACGCATTAAGTCAACTGGCATCGAGTGGCGTCAGCCTGATCGAGGTGGATATGCCTGATCTGTTTTCTCTCAATGAAAAGATCAGTTTTCCCGTGGCACTGTACGAAACCGTACGGGAGCTGACTGATTATCTACAGGAATATGATACCGGGTTGTCATTAGATGAGCTGGTTGGCGCCGTCCTCAGCCCGGATGTGAAACAAATTCTGGAGGCCGCGCAGCATGAGCAAAAAATTCCTGAACAGGTTTATCAGGAAGCAATCAATATTTATCGGCCACAGTTGCAACAGATGTACGCCGACTATTTTGCGTACAACAATGTGGATGCCATGATTTACCCGACGACATCATTAACGGCTCGCCCTGTGGGTGACGATGAAACTGTGGAATTGAACGGTGCCAGCGTGCCGACCTTCTCCAGCTACATTCGCAACAGCGACCCGAGTTCCAACGCAGGTATTCCCAGTCTTTCCATTCCAGCCGGTTTATCGACAACGGGGCTGCCGGTGGGGATTTCCATTGATGGCCCGCGAAATGGCGATGCCAACGTGTTAAGTATTGGTGCGGCAATTGCTGCAATATTACCATCGATCAACACGCCGGCTCTGTGAGACATGACTTCTTCCTGTAGTATTGGCCCATGACTGTCAGCAACGTAATGCTAACAAAGCATCTTTCTGATATAGATTCCCGCGACTGGCTGCGCGGCATAACGGAGATCTGTCAGAACATCGGTCTCGGCGAGTTTGATCAAACATTATTTCGTTTTCTCAACGAGTATCTGCACGTCGACCATTTCGCTGTGTTCACTTACTCGGAGCAGGCCGGTGCCGGGCACTTGTTCACCAGAAGTATTATGCCACCGGAGGAAGCGGCGGGGCTGGCAAAAGATTATGTAGATGAATACCACCAACGCGATCCTCACTTCAGTCATGATCTGGACAAGAAGAAAAGTCACGATGGTGGAGCGATTCATCCCAGTCTGAATGACGAGTATGATCCTGACTATCGCGATCATTTTTTTACTCAGCACGATCTGATCGACAAAGTGTCCATTACACATAAAACAGACGATGCTTATATCTATTGCAATTTTTATCGTATTGGGGAATCCGGACGATTCACCGATGAGGAACGGCGGCGCTTTGACAATATTCTACCTTTAATAACCCACCTGATCGCGGGTCATTTTAAAATCCTGCGCCTGCAGGGTGAAATGAACTCTGCCGAAGCGCCTACAGCAAGAAGTCTGGTGCATTCGGTTATCAGCCGTAAAGTAGAACCTTTTGATAAATTGACGAAACGCGAATCAGAAGTCTGCGAGCGGATTCTGGTCGGCTTTACCTCAACCGGTATCAGCCTGGATCTGGATATCGCAGAATCAAGTGTCAACACCTATCGGCGACGCGCCTATGAAAAACTGGGGATCGCCACACAAAATGAATTATTTTCTTTGTGTATTTCAGCACTGAGTATTATCAGACCTGGTACCCAGGTAAATCCTCTGCAGACAAACTGAGCATTACCCTCTCAATAGACTGAACAAGAAGCGCTTTACTTTAACGAAAGCGCCTGAGAGGGAACGCAATTTATTCCCTAATCGCCTGTCTTGCTATAGGATTGCAGGTTTTGTGCGTTCCGATAATTCCGGCAATAAAATCCAGGGGAATATAATGACAGTGGGTGCTGCAGCCGATACCGAAGAAACTCTCCTGATTCGTGAGGTATTCGATCAAGGACGAGTCACCAGAATTCAATTGCTGGTTATTACGATTTCACTCCTGCTGAATATGCTGGACGGCTTTGATGTCACCGCCATGGCATTCACTGTGCACAGTATAGGCGAACAGTTGCATATAGCACCGGATCTTCTAGGACTGGTATTCAGCACCGCCCTGGCCGGTATGATGGCGGGGGCGATGCTCATTGCGCCCTGGTCTGATGTCATCGGTCGCAGGAAGATGATTCTCATTTGTGTGACAACCATTGGCGTGAGTATGTGCCTGACGGCGTATGCCAGCTCGATCTGGCAGCTTATCGTGCTGCGCGGTATTACCGGTTTAGGCGTGGGAAGTATGCTGGCCAGTCTGGCGGCCATCTCATCTGAATATGCACCTGAAAAATACCGTAGCCTGGCAGTAGTGACGATTACCGCAGGTTACCCTTTGGGCGCGACCATCGGCGGCTTCATTGCAGCACCGATGATGCCGGTTTATGGTTGGGAAAGTATTTTCCTTGCCGGAGGTATCGCCACCTTGCTGATGGGAATCGCTGTGTATTTCTGGATGCCGGAATCCCCTCAGTTTCTGCTCGCCAAAGGCGGTCCCAGGGCCTTACCGGAAATAAATGCCATTCTAAAACGTCTTCATCACCCAGGGCTGAAAGAGCTGCCGGAAATGGAGGCGGGTGCACACAGCGACAAAGCCAATGTATTCAGCTTGCTGACCCCTGAGCGAAGAAACCGGACCTTAATCCTGTGGACCAGTTTTCTGTTCTGTTTCATCAGTCTCTATTTTATGATGAGCTGGATTCCGAAGCTGGTCGTTACGGCAGGATTGTCGGAATCAACGGGGGTCTATGCATCGGTAGCATTCAATGGTGGTGCGATTATCGGGATTATTTCGCTGGGCTGGATGTCTGCCCGTATTGGACTGTCCAATCTTATCGGTATTTTTCTGGCGGGCTCCGCCGTCTTTATGATGGCGTTTGCCTACGCAGAGGGGGTTAAATATCTGTTCCCCTATTTATTCGTTATCGGGTTTTTACTGCAAGGTGGTTTTGTCGGGCTATACGCGGTTGCCGCAAAAATTTATCCCACTGAGCTGCGGACAACCGGTGTCGGCTGGGCGATTGGTCTGGGTCGTTTCGGCGCGGTCATTGGTCCCTATGTCGGCGGTGTATTAATTGCGTCGGGAATATCAATGGAGGTCAACTTCATCATTTTCGCAGCCCCCTTGCTGATCGGCGGTTTTATTGCCTATATCCTGGCAGTGAAATAATCCATAAAAGATGGATCAAAGCCAGTCGGAGTGTATAAAATTGATGGCTCTTTAACAGGGTTCAAGACACATGCGTATAAAAAACACGCCCGAACACTTTGGTCTGATGACAAAACTGTTTCATTGGCTGATTGCGATGGCAATCATTGGCCTTATCGGGCTGGGCTGGTATATGGTTGATCTCACCTATTACGATAAATGGTACAACAAGTCTCTCGCCTGGCATAAGTCTCTGGGTATGCTGGTACTGGCAGCGGCACTATTGAAGATCGTCTGGCAACTGTATTCACCCATCCCGGATACGACAGCCGACCTGGCCAACTGGGAACGACTCGGTGCGAACATCATGCACAAGCTGTTGCTGGCTTTAATGATACTGATCCCGATAAGCGGCTATCTGGTCTCCACTTCCGACGGCAAGGCAGTCGATATATTCGGCTGGATTGATGTTCCGGCACTGGTCTCGAAAAACAAAGAGCTGCGTGATCTGGCCATTGAGTTGCACTACTACATGGCCTATGCCACTGTTGTTTTAGTGCTGGGTCATATCGCCGCAGCCCTGAAACATCAATTCGTTGACAAGGACGCCACACTGGTAAAAATGCTTTGGCGCTAGAGAAGAACCGGAATTAAAACATCCCTTTCCGAATTCCCACAGCGGCAATACCCCGACCTTATTTCCTGACACCTTCGATATATAATTCAAAATCCATTGTTTCTGCTGCCGGCCCCAGGTTATATTCCATACCAAAGTCGGCACGACGGATAGAAGTGCTTGCCTCAAAACCAGCACGATAACCGCCCCAGGGATCATCCCCTTCACCTATGACTTTCACATCGAGAGTAATGGGTTTACTGACACCATGCAGGGTCAATATACCATCCATCTTCCCGCCACGGGCGTCACCACGATATCGGGTACTTTTAAAAGAAGCATCCGGGTATTTTTTCACTTCAAGAAAGTCATCCCCGCGCAAATGCTTGTCCCGCTCTGCATGATTCGTGTCAATACTGGCGGTCCTGATATTAATGCTGATCGAAGATGCGGAAGGATTGTCTTTGTCCCAGGTGAATTCACCATCGAAATCATTAAAACGGCCCACCATGACGCTGTAGCCCAGGTGAATAATTCGAAACTGAATAAAGGCGTGCATACCTTTGATATCAACAAGGTAGTCAGCTGCTGCTGCCGGAAAACTGAGGCCAACTGTCAACAAAAGACCCAGGCTCAGTTTTTTCAAATTAGATGCAATACACTGCTTCATGCTTTTTCTCCCATTCGCTTGATTGATATCCGACCAGGTTCAGAAATTAGACCCGCCAACAATTCAATAGTTGCTGCCACCCGTCACCAATATTACCTGCAATAACAAACCGCTACAAATAAACCGGCAAGGCCGCCGCCTGATGGGCAAGTCCTTAAGTGGCTTCCATTCCGGCCAGGACCTCTGACGGAATGGCAGCTTTTTCACCCCGCTCATAATCGTAGCAGATGATCAAACCATCCCCATCCGCTGCCAACCTTTCATGTTGCAGGCTGTATACGCCATATTTCATAAGAAAACGATCATGCTGCAAATCAGTAATACAGGTGCCGATGACAATCGTATCCGGATAGCTCAGAGGCAATTTAAAGCGACATTGCGTCGATGCCAGAATGGGACCAATCTGCTGTTCCACCATGGATCTGGCAAAGCCGATCTGTTCAAAATAATCAAATCTCACTTTTTCAAAAAAACGAAAATACTGGGTGTTATTCACATGCTGAAAGGCATCCATGTCCGCCCACTCGATATGCCTTTCGACATGGAAAGGATATTGTTTTTTGAATTCGTTCAGTGTCATTGGCGGGTCAAGAATACTTTTTCAAAAAAACATTCAAGCGATTTTGATCGTATCAGAGTTCGGTTGAATTGGAATACCGGACGCGTTTTTACGTGATTCCAGCCGCTGCCATATCGGGCAAGGCTGTCTTTCTGTAAACGACTTCAATTACTGTCGGTCTGTTGCGACACCGACAATTACAGAGGTTGAACAATGATAGAGGGTACTTTCCGTGCCCAGACACCAGTTGGTATCATTATTGGAAAAAGCACGATACGGCGGTTTGTCTGCCTCATTTCTATTGCACAGGCAACGGCTGCAACTGGTCTTACCGCAACAATCATTGTAGGAAATGATGTAGTGTTTGTTGTCAGCAGGGTTCAGACAGGTACCGACCCAGGTCATCGGTGACATTTCCGTACCCGGTGGACAGGAAGTATGGGTACCACCGCAGCAGGAACACAGGAAACCGTCAATGGCACAATAACGCCAGTAATCGCAGGAAGTCGGATCGCCCGGATCATCGATTCGCCCCGTGGTCTGTGACGCCACACCAGGATAACCATTGCCCGACCCTGCTCCAGCAGCTCTGGCGACGGGTAATAAAGGAATGGCCGCCGAGCCCACCAAAACGGTGCCCAGGCCAGTGAGAAAACTCCGTCTCGAACTCTGCTGCGCTATCTTGCGGGATGATTTTTCTGTTAATCGGTCAAGCCATTTCATATTTGATTACTCCTACTGCGCTTCAGGCGACAGATCGTCGCTTTTCTTATTGCCGGCCTGTGTTTGTATATATTCCTGAATGGAGGCCACGCCCCGTTCTTTTGATTCAAACAAACTTTCCAGATGTTCGCGGGAATTAATAATCCCCATAGAGGCAATCTTGCCCTGCTCATCGATTAATACTGCATAGGGTAACTTGGATACGCCATAGGAGCGACCCAAAATCTCCGAAGAGACATAGCTGAACTTCTCCAGTTGATGTTCCTTGATATAAGCCAGATGGTCACTGTTTTCACCATCACTGGCAAGAATAACATCCAGCCAGTCCATCTCACTCCTGCTTGACGATTTCACCACCGGTAACAGGGTCTTGCAGACCGGACAAGTGGGAGAAACAAAAAACAGCAGTTTACTTTTGCCATTTTCCGGTACCCCGCCAATCGTCAGCAGCCCCCCCTGAATGTCCTGCAGGTCCAGACTCGGTGCGTCCCCCCCTGTTTCCAGGTTCTGATTAATCATCAGCGCACCCGCCGGCGCCACCCGCTCGTACAGGACCCCGATTTGACGAACCAGCGCAAACAGCATCAGGCCCATGATGACTACGACTATCCAGAGCAGAATGTTTGAAATGATCAATGCGTCAACCATGATGGGATCTCAGTGCCTTTAATAGGTCTCTATTGACCAGCAGTTGATTAAAAATATTGTAAAACAAACAACCCAGCATCGTCGCCAGAAACACCACGAACCAGTCGAACCAGACCAGTGCCCTCGAGTCCGCTGCAAGAGTAATGCTGTAAGCCAGAAACAGCAGTACTCCATTACGAAGCAACAGGCCCTCGCTGATGACCTGCTTTTGATCACCACCACCGCAACCGCAGTCGATTGTTCGCCGACCGACAGCCAGGTTAACGGCAATAGCACACATATACATCAACAATAATGCGCCGGCACACAGAGCCGCCAGATGAGAACTGTCGGGGAACAGTAATGCCACCCCAGTCAACAACTCCATCGCAGGCAGACCATAGGCAAAAATGTCCAGCAGGTAATCCGGCAGAATCCGATAATCAGCCAGTGTAGTTTTGAATTCCCTTATATTTCGCCACTTGTGTATGCCGGCAATGACAAACACATAGCTCAATATCAATGCAGCCGTGATGGGAATGACAGGATCGAATTGCATCACCGCTACGGTAACTTACGCAAGTTGAATCTTAATTGGCCGCATGCAGAACCATCGGCATTTCAAAAGCACGACCACCAATGACCCGCAGCCATTCACCGCTGCCGGCCTTATACACATCAAGATTAAACTCACCGTTGGTTACGACCAGGTAGGGCTTGTCTCCCTGAGTGACTTCGATGGACACCCCGGGAGTTTTCAATTCAATACGCCTGCTGCGTTTCCGGGTCCCGGTGTCGAACACCCATACTTCAGTCCCGGGGTTCTTGTGACTGCCGTTTTTGCCCCCCTTGTGCATCAGAACATAGAGTTCGCCGTTTTTATGAGCGGAAATCATCTGCCATCCACCGGGGCGCCAGTTTTCGGCCTTTTCCTCTGCTGATACCAGCGACCAGCTGTCCAGAATTTTTGGCGTGCCGGACGACATATCAACCGGCTGCACCTGACCTTTGAACGAAGGGAAATACACCACATCGCCCACTCTGGCCCGCACCACAAAAAGCGGATCGGCATCGCCGTTAAAAAATTTCCTGCTGCGTTTCTGGCTGACGAGTTTACCCTGCGCGTCCAGGTGGGACACCAGCATCGCGTCATCGCTGCAAAGACTGGCAAAACTCATTTTCGCACTGGGATAGATCATGCTGCAACCCGGTATCTGCACTTCAGAGACAATTTTGCGTTTGTCTATATCGATTACCGATACCGAAGCTGCCGGCGTGAAATTGAACAACAACAGAAACTTTTCATTGTTTAGAAACTGCAGCGTATTTTCGTAGGTCACCAACTGGCCCCGTTTACCGCCGGGTAATACAATTTCATCAATGGGTCTCAAATTGACTTTGTCATAAATAGTCACCACGTCAGTGCGTTCGCCACGCAGTCGTTTGGAATAAAATGTTTCTGCTGCGTACAATTCCGATCGCGTTGACGATGGCAGGAAAGAACCAAACTGACCGACACCCAGTGAACCTTTGTAGTTATGATTGTCGGCGGCCACATCAACAATAACCACCTTGCCATCGGCAAGGGCATAGAAATTGGTGTCATGGGCGTAAACCCAGGTATCAGGATAGGACGCAGGCAGGCGCTCGGAGACACCCACAGGATCGTTGGGTAATTCCGCAAGTGCCGTGCTGCTGATTAAGACAGTCAGAAATCCAGTAACAAGACGTATCATGTAAACCACTCCAAACGATGTGTATTGTAAACACGGAACCACCATGGAAAGAGAGTTCCATGACTTCGGGACTTCAATTGGACATGCGTCCTAGACTATAAACGCCTATGACAAAAAATCAAGTTCCCGTAACTCCTAAAACAGGAAAGCCAACCGCCCCGCTGGTCGCGAGTACGATTGGCTTTATTAATCAAAAATACTGACTGGTATTAAAAATTGTAGGAGACACTACCGCCAATCCAGCGTGGCCTGCCGTAATAATCTTCGATCAGACCCAGAAAGGCTGCAGGGTCGCCGAGGAAGGGATCGCCTGAAATATCAAATTGCTGTACTCGATACTCCCGGTCAAAGAGGTTGTTAACGAATACGGCAACACCCCACTTTTCGTCTTGGGTTGTGTAGCTCAGGCGCGTATTGAATATAGAGAACCCGCCCATGGATCCGGTATTATCGTTGTTCGAGAGGTTGAACCCGACTCGTGAGCGATAATCCCCGTCAAACTGGATTGCCATGTTACCGTTCATCATCGGCCATTCGTAACGAATCAGACCACTGATATTCCACTTCGGCGATTGTACTGGTCGCGAGGTAACACCCCCACCCAGCTTAATTTCCGCATCGTTATAAGCGATGCCGAACAGAAAGTCCAAACCATCCAGCGGTGCCGCCTGGAGTTCTACTTCAAAACCTGACATTTCAGCAGGCAGGTTCGATGTCAGCGCATCGAATACAACCAGATTGAAGGCCTGGAAATCATCATAGTCATAATAGTAACCGGAAGCATTCAATCGGGCCTTGCCGTCAAACAGCGTTGCTTTAAAGCCAACTTCAAAGGCATCCAGTTTCTCCGGCTGATAGGGAATAATATCGGCCTGATTACCACTGACTCCGATTAAGGGTGCGTTGAAACCACTGGCCTCGACACCGCGATTCCAACTGGCGTACAGCAGTAGATCATCATTGGGGCGATAATCGACCTGTGCCTTGGCTGACCAGATGCTATCAGAAGAAGACGTAGTGAAAGCTTGCAAGGTGGCGATGGTATTCGGGTTGCCTGCACCCCGAAATACGTCGCCGCCCCTGAACTCCACCCAGTTACTCGACCAGTCGTAGTCCTTATCTTCTTCTATCCAGCGGAAGCCACCGGTAACAGACCACTGATCGTTAAGAGCATACTCCACCTGACCGAATAATGACCAGGAAGTAGTGTCGATGGTGTAAGGATTGTTCAGACCGCGAAATGCACCGACAGCTTCGTTCGCCACGGGGTCAGCCGTATTGAACAACGGAGCACCGGTTAAGGGATCAAACCCGAAAGGAGGCGCTTCTCCATTTCCCTGTGGGGCGGGGAAAGCACCGGGGAAGGTCAGCGTACCCGGATCACAACCCGCAATGGCGCCAAAAACACAGGCAAAGACATCTCCATAGAATGTGGTTTCGGCGCCGTTTGAATCCTTGATGCCGATGTCGAGATAGTAAAAACCGGTGGTCCATTTCATTTTGTCAGTTTCACCGGCAAGACGGAGTTCCTGGGAAAACTGTTCGGAATCGGTGGTCAGGAAAAAGTTGAAAGTGGTCGCCGGAGAACCATCGGAGTCTTCAATGTAATCACGCTCGACGCTGGAGAAGTCGGTTATGGAGGTCACATCAATATTGCCCCATTTCCAGTTCACCGTACCAGTAATTCCCCATGTCTCATTATCATTCTGACCGAGGCGACTGAAATCACCTGCGTAGACATCATTATCCGTGTCCACGTAGCCACCTAAAAAAGGGATAGCTTGACCGCTTGTACGCTGACCCACTGTCAGTGCAGAGTCAATTTCAAAAAAACCTGTGCGAATCTCTTGCAGTGAATAGCGACCATTTATCAGCACACTCAGGTCATCACTGGGTTCAAATAAAAGCTGCGCACGACCAGCATAATCATTGGCGTTATTGAGGTCATTGCTCGGATCCAGACGATTTTCAATATACCCACTGTTGTTATGGGTCGATAATGAAAACCTGCCGGACAAAGTCTCAGTAAGACCGCCGCCAACAGCACCTTCGAATTTCACCTGGTCATACTCACCTACAGTCACCTGACCATAACCCTCAAATTCCTGCGTCGGCTTACGGGTGATAAAGTGGGCCAGACCGCCCGTGGCATTTCGACCGTACAGCGTCCCCTGCGGTCCACGCAGTATCTCCACACGTTCCATGTCGAACAACATGAAGCCCGTACCGGACATCTGCGAGATATAGACATCATCAACATAGATTGCCACCGGTGATTCATTGTTTGATGTGAAGTCTGAACTGGCTGCTCCTCGAATAGCGAGAGAATAGTTGGCCTCGCCATTGGGTTGTACGGTACTGACACCGGCGGCCAGAGCAGTCACCTGCTGCGCATTGGTATAACCCAATGCCCGTATTTGATCGCCCGTGAAGGCGCTGACGGAAATACCCACATCCTGCAGACTCTGCTCACGTTTTTGCGCGGTCACAATCACTTCTTCAAGAATTGCAGCGTTGGCAAAAATCGGCAATAACATGAAACTCAATAAGCCACTCGTCACTACTGAGAATCTAATACCCATAACAATGTACTCCCCACTTTGATTTAATTATTTATGTCTACAACGACTGAAATATTCAATTGGTACAAGCTGTTGCGAATGTAATCTTTTTCCCATATTTGCCCTGAGAACCCAAATTTGGGATAGTATTTCTAGGACAGCCGTCTAAATATAACTACTTTGTAACTGTTGGTAAAGCGCAAATATTGTGAATACAAAGGGAAAAGGCTGTTTTTTTGTTGTCTTAATACAACAACCGAAAAGGTATTACTTGGGCCACTTGTTGCCGGGGACCTCGTTCGGATGACCCTGGAAGCCAAGACGACCGTGACTGAGGCAAAGGAATTACGACGTTGATTATTCGCAAACGACAGACATTAAACCGCCCGGGCACGGCTACCCAAAAAAAGGGACTGGCGCGTCTGCTCAGCATTCTTGATGCCGCCCGAGATATCTTCACACAGCAGGGCTATACCAATCTGACCATGCGCAAGGTGGCGAACAGGGCAGGCATTTCCATTGGCAACCTCAATTACTATTACCGCACCAAAGAAGATCTGCTTCGTGATTTGCTGGAATATGTCATCAACCCTTATCTGGAAGAGTTTGAGCGCGCCAGGCAGGAGGCGGGAGAATCCCCGGAAAAACAACTGCGGGCGGTGCTGAATTTCTGGATCGACGATCTGGCGACGCCTGAAACCACGGTCTTTTTCCCCGAATGCTGGGCTCTGGCCAACCACAACCCTTTCGTCACTGAACTTGTGGACGACCTGTATGCCAAGGCCCGGCAGACCCTGGATGAATTGATACCGCAGATCAACCCCACACTCACACAGGCGGAAGCCAAACAACTGGCGCTGTACATGTGCGCCGCCATGGAAGGGCTGACCATTTTCGCCGGCTATGAGAAGCCCTGGTCAAACCAGCTTGCTACATTGAAACAGATCAGCATTGACAACTTCATGGACATGGTCAGGAACAGGCAGGGTTCAAAACGAGAGCAGGTGAAAGCCGGCAAAATGAGTACAGCCAGGTGACCTGTCCCCCATTCACCATTCTTCCTGTTTTCAACTGACATGACACCTGTGCCCGCCGAGCAAAAAACCGCCTTGCTGGTGGTATCTCTCAGTTCTTTTATCATGCCGCTGATGCTGTCCAGCGTGAATGTCGCCATTCCTTCAATCGCTGCGTCCATGAACGCAAAAGCACTGCTGTTGAGCTGGGTCAGTACGTCTTATTTACTTGCCAGCGCCGTATTTCTACTGCCCTTTGGTAAACTGGCTGATATCGCCGGTCGTAAAAAGATCTATTTATCGGGCATGCTGGTTGTCACGGTGGCCTCTTTAGGTGCAGCCGCTGCACAATCGATTATTCAGTTAATCAGCTGGCGTTTCCTGCAAGGCATCGGCGCCGCCATGTTATTTGCCACCGGTGTCGCCATATTATCCTCGGTCTTCCCGCCCAGGCAACGTGGCAGCGCCATCGGCCTGAGCGTCTCGGCAGTCTACTTCGGTCTGACCTGCGGGCCCTTGCTCGGCGGCTGGTTGACGCAGCACTTTTCCTGGCGCAGCGTTTTTATTGTGCATATCCCGGTAACACTGTTTGTCATGATCATCACAAAACTGAGACTGAAAGGGGAATGGCGGGAACAGGGCAATCAAAAATTCGATTTCCCCGGTTCATTTCTCTATGCCTTTACCATTATTTCACTGATGCTCGGACTGTCCCTGCTGCCATCAACCTTGAGTGTCTTTCTACTTGCCCTGAGCGCTTTGGGTCTGATGTTTTTTATCCGACACGAAAACAGCGTGGAGAATCCTGTTCTTGAAATCGGTATTTTTAAAAATAACCGGGTGCTGACATTTTCATGTCTGGCTTCGCTGATTCTCTATACCTCGACATTTAGCCTGACTTTTTTAATGAGTCTTTACTTACAAAACATAAAGGGCATGTCGCCACAAACAGCAGGGCTGGTCATGATCTCGCAACCCCTGATCATGGCGGCCCTTTCTCCCTATACCGGCAAACTTTCCGATCGCTGTGAACCGCGCTATCTCACCGCGATCGGGATGTGTCTAATCAGCCTTGGGCTGGGTCTGCTGTCAGCATTGCAACAACACACATCTCTGACTTATATTCTGACCGGCCTGATCCTGACGGGATTGGGCTTTGCTCTGTTTTCCTCGCCCAACGTCAACGCGATTATGGGCTCGGTAGAGAAAAAACATCTGGGCATTGCTTCGGCTACCGTCAGTACCACTCGAGTACTCGGACAAATGTTCAGTATGGCTGTTGTGACCCTGGTTTTCGCTCTGCTTTTGGGAAACAACCAGCTTGGCCCCGAGTACTACCCGGCATTGTTACAAAGTATTCGCATCAGCCTTTTTGCTGCATGCAGCTTATCGGTGATTGGTGTTTATCTGTCGATGACCAGAGGAAATCTACACTAACGAAAACAACTCTCTTGCCGCTCCGGCGATTCCCGGATTGAAACCCGTACAGGACTCGCCATTTCTGCCGGATACCGGAGGATTGGGATCGCCGAGCACTTGTTGTACCTTACCTCCTTCGTTTTGTAATCAGAATACCGTCACATCACTCACGTGGACAATTGCCACAAATCTCTCCACTGCTTGATTTATAACTTAAGCTTCGTCGTATTTTCTTAACTTATGTTCAAAACGTGTGGCGAAGTGGAAAACATCCTCATCACATACATCAATACAACGACCGCAATTAGTGCAGTCTCCGCTTAATATCAGCGTTCCGATTCCTCGCGACTTTCCCTGTAAGGGACCGATAATTACATGGGGTTCAGGACAATCGCGAAAGCAATCGCCACAATCGGTACAGGCCGATCGATTAAAAGCACTTACCCGTACCAGGGAAAGCATCCCCAGCACGCCGTAAAATGCGCCTACCGGGCACAGGTGACTGCACCAGCCACGGCGACTGACAATAAGATCAAACAGGAATACCGCCAGTACGATGGCC
>JAJRTU010000057.1 GCA_024278135.1 Gammaproteobacteria bacterium | reverse complement strand
CCTGATAACCGGTTGTAAAAACAATGACTGAGCGGCATTGGTAAAACTCCGCCAGTTCCCGCTCAAGCGCACGATGGCCGGCGAAACTGCCATTGGCCATACGTGAACCTGTCGTCCCTGTTCCCTGTTCGTCTATGGCTTGGTGCGCGGCTGCAAGGCATTCACTGGAAAATGTCAAACCCAGGTAGTTATTGGTGCCGGCCAGCAGGATACGGCGGCCGTCAATGAGGGCTTCGGTGGCAGAATAGATACGTTCAATCGGTGTGCCAAAAGGATCAAAGCCGCTGGAAAGCAGGGCTTTCCGATCCTGCGCCAGTGCATCGAATTTGCTGAATAATGTCACCTGGCTGCAGGCCCAAGTTTGTAAATGTGCTGCGCCAGATCCCTGACCGTGCGCACATCAGTCAATACATTCATGGGAATGGATATATCAAATTCATCTTCAACCTCCAGTAAAAGATCCAGCACTTTGAAAGAATCCAGTCCAAGGCCTTCCACCAGGTCGCTGGATTCATTAAATTTCACATCGGCAGCGGCGATAGTCTCAAGTTGTTTGCCCAGTCGCTCAAGGACTTCATCATAATCTGCGGACATGTCTTGTTCTCTGCTGAATGTCTTAAAGTTGTAGTAGAGTCGGTGTTCGCATGGCATCAGCCAGCTGTATAGCGGGTTGCCAGCCCAGTTCTCCGGACAGGGCCGTGTTGTCACAGACCCAGTCCGGATGCGTGAGTTCACGTACTTTGCCGGGGGTTAACATGGGAGAATAATGGAACAATCGGGCCAGTCCTAAGTTTGTAGTTGCAAGTATATTCAATAGTGCTACGGGAATCGGGATCTTTATGACGGAGCGCCCCCAAACCTGTCTGGCAAGCTCTGCCAGTACTGTCCAATTATAACCCTTCGCTTTGCCATCATCCAATTCATATACACCGCTGAGGGCTGTGGCCGAACCAAGCCACAGCATAATCGCTGCAACAAGATCGTTAATATGTAACAGACTAAAGCGTGAGTGTATATTCGGCACAGGCAACAAACCTATTTTCATTGCCTGCAACAGGGGACGAATCTCCTTATCTCCAGGGCCGTATACGGCCGTTGGGCGAAACACAGCGCAGGCCATATCCCCGCCGTTGGACCTGAGGGTCTGTTCCGCCCTGAACTTACTGGAAGCATACCAGGACAGCTCTGCCTGTCTTGCCGCGAGAGAGGAGATAAGTAAAAAGCGTCGTTGTTTTGTCTGCTGTCGACAGGCCGCTAGCAGACTGGCTGTGCCACCATCATTGACATGGAGAAACTCATTCATTGATTTTCCCCGTACAATACCAGCGCAATGAATAATGAAGTCGGCGCCGTCGACAAGGTCGCGCAGGGACCGGGCGGACGTCAGATCGCCAGTAATCCATTCCACCGACGCAGTATTTTTTTTCGGGCGCCGGCTGAGCGCACGAACTTTCTTTCCTGAATGAACAAGGGCGCCAAGAAGTGCAGTGCCAATAAAACCTGTGGCTCCGGTCAGTGCCACCAGTTCGGGCATGGAGCGTGGTACTTAGCCCAGTTCGCGTAAGGGTTTCGCTTCCTGATTCCAGTCCGCTCGTTCCAGGAAGCCTTTACGTGCGGCAACACGTGATAACTTGCCGGAAGAGGTGCGGGGCAGAGTGTGCTGCTTTACCAGTTCAACGACACAGTGAACGCCAAAGCCCTCATAAACCAGCCTTTGCAG
The DNA here is from genome assembly GCA_024278135.1 of Gammaproteobacteria bacterium. Lineage (GTDB taxonomy): Bacteria > Pseudomonadota > Gammaproteobacteria > Eutrophobiales > Eutrophobiaceae > WLWS01. The sequence continues at coordinate 23,617 of JAJRTU010000057.1, read as the reverse complement.
GCGCGAAATCAACGCTTGTCTTGTTGATGTTCCCGAGACTCTGCATTCCACTACCAGCACCACTGTTTGCTGATCCTCAGTATCATCTATACCAAAGGCAGAGGCATCACCCATTCTGACCTCAGGTTGATCCTCAGCCAGTTCTTCGAGGTCCTGAGCGCGAATATTACGGCCATTGACGATGATGAGATCTTTGCGTCGTCCGCTGAGATAGAGATTGTTTTCGAAAACATAGCCAAGGTCGCCGGTGTCCAGCCAGCCATCGTCGGACAGGACGGCCTCCGTCGCCTCGAGATCATTGATATAGCCTTCCATCAGACTGGGGCCACGCACCAGTACTCGACCAATACGCAGGTCAGGTTGTTCCTTACCCTCATCATCGACAATCTTGATTTCGTGTTCAGGCAGGGCTTGACCACAATTGACAATGGCGTTTACTTTTCTGCTGTCGGAGCGAACTCGTACTGCGACACCCCGTTCTGCCAGGGCCAGCGCATCGATATGCATCACATCAAGGCCTTTGCCCAAAGAAGAGAAGCTGGCGGCAAGTGATGCCTCAGCGAGCCCGTAACAGGGTAAAAATGCATTGGCATCAAAGCCGGCAGGCGCCAGGGCTTTGGCGAAATTCTCAAGTATACCCGGACGGATCATTTCTGCTCCAACACCGGCAATACGCCAACGACTCAGATCCAGTTCGGCGAAATCGGCCTCGCGCACGCGCCGTGCGCATAATTCAAAACCAAAAGGCGGGCTGAAAGCGATGGTACAAACATTTCGACTGATGAGTCGGAGCCATTGCAGCGGTCGAATGGCAAAATCACGGGTGCGGATATAATCCACTGACAATTGTGAAACGATGGGACCGAGTACAAATCCGACCAGTCCCATATCATGGTAGAAGGGCAGCCAGGAGGCACATCTGTCACCGTTACGTACGGCCAGGCCGTTGCGAACGATGCCTTTCAGATTGCTCATAATCGCGCGTTCGGAAATGACGACACCCTGAGGAAAACGGGTACTGCCGGAAGTGAATTGTAAATAGGCCGGTTCATCAGTTGAATTGGATACAAATTCAACATTCGCCGTCTCAAGTTCGTTAAGTTGCTGCGGTGTGCCCACCCACTTTATGTCATTCAGTTCCTCTGCGGCTTCCTGCAAGAAGCCGATGAAATCATCGGGTGCGATGGCGATAGCGGCCCGGCCGCCTTTGAGCAGGCCTGCCAGTTGCTGGACGTAGACATTGTGACTGCCCAGGTTTACCGGCACAGGCATGGCGTAAGGGAGCATACCCGCATAACGACAGGCGAAAAACAATGCAATAAAATCGACTTCGGTGTCGGCAATAAGCGCCACCCGATCACCCTTATTTAAACCCAGCTTCAACAGGCGTTGTGCGTAAGCACGAGCCCGTTCGCGAAGTTCCCTGTAAGTGATTACATCTCTGAGTTTCCCCCTGGCATCGAAGAAATTACAGCCTGTCACGCCGGTAGCGGCATAATCCAGTGCTTCGGTTAGTGTCTTAAAATCCGCCAAACGATGTGGCAGGTTGTTTAAGGTACTCGTTACGTTATTTTTCACAGCCTCGTTAACTCCAACTCAGATCAAACACCACCAGAGTAGTACATACTCATACCCTTAAATGAGACACAGATCTGCTCTGTTTTGATAATTAAAATAATCCCTGGTTTGTAATTTCCGGTGACCACGGACTGTGGTCGTTTCCGCTTTCCCCCCCGGGAGGCGATGGCGACGCATCGTACACAATTTACAACAAAAATGCATCAAAATCATTAAAATACCTGTAAACCTACGCATTCCAGTTTTCCAGTAAGGAATCTAAAATCATCCTGTTCAAAGGATCATCGGTCGGATTGATTTGCTCGAGATCGGGTGGTCCGGGCCAACCGGCATCAATAAATTCCTGTTCGGCAAATTGTTTCGTCCCTGCGTATCTGGGAATGACATGGAAGTGAACATCAGGATCGACCATCATCAGCATGAGATAGTTCAATTTGTTGTAAGAAAAGGTGTTTTTCAAACTGGCCTCAATATCTCTGGTAACTATTTTAAGCTCCGCAAAACTGGCTGAACTGAGATCTGAAAAAGTGTTGACAGGCTCAAAGGCCACTAAAACCAGTGCGCCCAACGTGACCTGAGCGGGTCTTAACATGACACTCCAGTGCTGATAATGACGAATACAGGAAGCCGGTGCACCAAACTTTCGCATGGTCGCGTTTAATGTTTGCGTGCCAAGATTAAGATATTCGGCCATCCTGCTGAATAATAAAACAAAAAAAAATATAATGCACGTCTGAATTTCACGCAGGTTTTTCAGTCGGATCAGCAGAAAATGGGTTGGCATCCCTCTCAATATACGGGCCGTCTTGCTGGTGAATATGCTATTCTGAGCCGCTTTGCGGGCCAGGGCCTATATTCAAAACAACCAGGTATGATTTCCGGTATGCGAAACCAAGCTAGCACGATGAGTCGGGATGTGGATGTACGTCCAGTTACAAATAGTAGAGAAATCAAGGAGTTCATAGATATCCCCTGGCAGATCTACAGTGATGATCCCGCCTGGGTGGCGCCGTTGAAATGGGAAAGACGTCTGCATTTATCGTCGTTCAATCCGTATTTCAAGCACGGCCGGTGGCAGGGCTGGCTCGCCTGTCGCGACGGCCGCCCCGTCGGCCGAATCAGCGCGCAGATCGACGATTTGCACAGGCAAATTTACGGGCAGAACACCGGTCATTTCGGGTTTATCGAAGGGCTGGAAGATAAAGAGGTGTTTGCTGCCCTGTTTTATACGGCGGAAAAGTGGTTGCATGAGCGTGGTGCCAGGCAGATCACCGGTCCCCTGGGCTTTTCTCTTAATCAGGAATGTGGTCTGCTGGTGGATGGTTTTGAGCATCCGCCCGTGTTAATGATGACACATGCACGGCCCTGGTATGGACAGTTTCTTGAAGAACAGGGCTATTTACCCACGAAGGATTTGCTTGCTTACTGGGTAAACGTGGACTTTGATGCTCCCCAGGTCATGACAGCACTGCTGAAGCGTTATCGTCGCAAAATAAAAGTACGCACATTAAATCGCGCGCAGTTTGCAGATGAAATTGCGACCTTGCGTGATTTATTCAACGATGCCTGGTCGGAAAACTGGGGTTTTGTCCCCTTTACCGAGGCTGAATTTGCGGAATTGGGGACCAGCCTGAGGTTGCTGGTGCCCGATGAATATATCCAGATAGCGGAAATTGATAATGAAGCGGTTGCCTTCATCGCCGCTCTTCCCAATATCAACGCCATTATCGATGATCTGAATGGCAGTCTCTTTCCCGCCGGTTTACTCAAATTGATCTGGCGAATCAGACAATCCCGGGTAACAACAGGTCGGATACCATTGATGGGAGTAAGAAAAAAATTTCAGAACAAACCTGTGGGCATGGCCCTGGCATTTCTGGTCATTGATGCGGTTCGTCACAATTTATTTGCCCGGGGCATAAAAGAAGTGGAAATGTCGTGGATTCTGGAAGATAACAAGGGTATGCGTAATATACTCGACAGTATCGGCAGCACGATGTACAAGCGCTACCGACTTTACCGGAAAACGCTGGGCGACCGGATGTTATGAATAAGGCTTACTCCGGTTCACGACAATTCGTCGCCATCGTACTGGCGGGTGATCGCAGCAATGACGATCCGGTCGCCAGAGACGCCGGCGTTTCCTGCAAGGCCATCGCACCAATCTGCGGCAGGCCAATGGTGTTACGTGTACTGGAGGCATTGGAGGATAGCGGCGCCATACATTCAATAGTGCTTTGCGGCCCGCCGGCGCCGGCGTTGAAAGACTGCCCCGAACTGGCGGAAAAAATAGAACAGGCGAATATTACCTGGCTGCCCAGTCTTGATTCCCCGAGTCGAAGTGTCGAATCCGCGTTGCAAATTATTGATGAGAATGAACATGTATTGTTGACGACAGCGGATCACGCCTTGTTGGAAGCCAATATAGTCAACTATTTTATTTCCCGGACACTGGAGACTAGAACCGATGCCAGTGTAGGACTGGTTGAATACCGGACCATTGCCGATACTTATCCGGAAGTGAAGCGTACTGTCATTCAATTCAGCAATGGCGGTTTTTGCAGTTGCAATTTATTTGCCTTCCTGAATACCAGGGGAAGACAACTGGTGCCGTTCTGGCGCCAGGTTGAGCAAAGGCGCAAACGACCGGCAAAAATGATTGGCGGCATACTGGGTATATGGGGGCTGCTGTCATATATTACCGGCAAGCTCAGCCTGGAAGCGGCCCTGGCAAAAGTGTCAAGTCGTCTGCAGCTTGACATCAGTCCCGTGCTGTTACCCTTTCCACAGGCAGGGGTGGATGTCGATACCGCTGAAGACAGGCAATTCGCAGAGAAGATACTCAGCTCACCAGAAGTTTCTCAGCCGCTTCCAGGTCAGCAATAAAATCTATCTCTGCCCAGCGCATACCTGATACAGAACAGGCCCGCACCAGATTTTCATCTGCCATCGCGTCTACAACAGATAAAAACCAGGATTTCAAACCTGCCGGCTTGCGCATCGCTTCCTCAATGGTGTTTCGGAATTGTTGTGGGCCGTTTTCCCTGAAATACAGCATGCCGATTGATTCAGCGTGGGACTGTTCAGTACCCAGGATTTTACTGACATGCCTGACTTGAAGCCCGTCCAGCTCGACTTTCATATCATCTTCGTCGTAGTCAGCCTTAAAGTCGACAGTCAGTGTGACCGGCGCGGAGGGTGAGGCCAGTACGCGCTCGAGCACGCTATGTTCAAAAATAGTATCGCCGTTGATCAGGAGAAAATCACCGTCCATGCTGGAACGGCCAAGCCAGCAACTGGCAAGATTATCGGAGACATTAAAAAACGGGTTGTAAAGTATCCGGACTCTGTTATTACCGGCATATTCTGATTGTAACAATTGCTCGACAAGATCACTGTGAAAACCGGTAATAACGGTGATTTCCCGGATACCCGTTGCCAGCAAGGCGTCAAGTTGCCATTGTAAAACCGTTTTGCCGCCGACAGACAAGAGACATTTTGGCTGGTTCTCGGTAAAAGGTAATAATCGACGGCCCTGGCCTGCACTTAATATAATAGCCTTAGTCATGGTCAGAGGCTTCAAGGTCATTCATACTCTTTTCTCAAAAAATGATTCGGGAGTCTGTTGGATAGTCCCAGCAGACTCACCGGCAACTGATTCAAGCGGCGTATCATACAGAGTGATAAATATATTACCATCCGCAATACATGAAGAATTCGAGTCCCGAAGTCCGTGCTGAAGATTGAACGATATATCGTCATTGAAGTGATCAAGCCGTTGGCTGCGGTACTGGGAATACTGGTGGGGCTGTTCGCCTGTTTCAGCAGTGCCCGCTACCTGGCGGAGGCTATAACAGAGACGCTCGGTGTCGCGCTCATGCTGAAGCTGGTATTCCTGAAAACCTTGATAGCTCTGGAGGTGCTGGTACCCATAGCACTTTATATTTCCGTGGTCGTCGGACTGGGGCGCATGCACCGGGATCAGGAGATCATCGCTATGCGTGCCGCCGGCATCGACGGTATGAGCATCATTCGTGCTATTTTATGGGTGGCTGTGCCGGTCGGGGTGATGGTGGGCTTGTTATCTGTTATGGGTCGTCCCTGGGCCTATGAAGACAGTTATATTCTGGATGCACGTGCCAATGCTGAATTGAATACTGATCGTTTCCAGCCGGGTCGATTTTACGGTAACGAAGAGAGTGGACGAGTGGTTTATATTCAGAGTAAAGATGACAGTGATGGCAGTATGAAAAATATTTTTCATTACACTGACAAAAACGGCAATAAGGAAATTATTCTGTCACGCTATGCCATACAGGTTCCGGCACAGCAGGAACAACGTACCCAGCTCCATTTGCATGATGGCACAATACATCGGCTTATGTATGATGGTACAGATGATGAGATGATAAAGTTTGAAAAGCTGGTGTTGTTTCTGGACGAGCCGGAAGACGACATCGGTTACAAGCGTAAGGCTGCCGCTACCACAACTTTATTGCTTTCTGACGAGCCCTCGGACATCGCTGAATTGCAATGGCGACTGTCAAGACCTGTCGCCACTGTTTTGCTGGCATTAATCGCCATCCCGCTAAGTCGATCTTCACCGCGTCAGGGACGCAATGAAAAAATATTTACTGCAGCCCTGATATTTGCCCTGTATTACAATCTGAGCGGGCTTGCACGTACCTGGGTCGAACAGGGCATGGTGGGGCGTTTTCCAGGTATATGGTGGTTACATGTGTTGATGATGGTTGTGGTTATCGTGCTGCTTAAATCAGATATTAAATCAAAATTTTCTCTGTCGCGATGACGCTGCTGGAAAATTATATTGTGCGGCAAATTGCCGGCGGTCTACTCATTGCGACCGCCATTTTATTGCCGCTGTTCAGTTTTCTGGATCTGATTGAACAGCTTGACGATGTCGGTGAAGGCTTCTATCAGAGTAAAGATGCGTTCATCTATGTCGGCTATTTACTGCCCCGGCGCTTCATTCAACTGGCACCCTTTATCGCCCTGCTGGGAACGGTGATTGGTCTCGGCAGACTGGCAGTGAATTTCGAGTTGATTACTATGCGAGCTGCCGGTTTGTCACCAATGCGAATCAGTTTCACTGTTTTTAAGGTGGGTGTCCTCCTGCTTATTCTTATTGCGATTCTGGAACAGTTTGTCGCGCCGGATCTGCAGCAAAAAGCCATTGCCCACCGTGCTGAAGCACTGGCGCAAAGTACTGAACTGGGCCAGGATTTGGGGACCTGGACGCGGGACAAGCAGCAGATATTGCGTATCGGTGAGAGCCCCCAGGGCAGCCTCATGCGAGGGGTTGAAATTATCCGTATTGATGACGACAGCAAGCTGCTGGAGCATCTACTGGCGGAATATGCTGAAGTCAAAACAGAAAGGGAGTGGGAATTGTCCAATGTCACGCTCAAGGTGTTTGGCGAAAGGAAGATACAGACCCGTCATATTGACAGCATGAGCTGGAAGCCGTTTCTTGATTCGGATCAAATGGCGACGTTGAACAGGCCCGCTGAAAGTCTCTCGCCACTGGATCTCTACCGCTATGTCAACTATCTACGCGATACGGGCCAACAATCGGATGCCTATGAACTGGCTCTGTGGCGAAAGTTTGGCGGGGGTCTGGTGACTATTGCCATGGTTCTGTTGTCTGTACCCTTTGTGTTCGGTTCTGTGCGGGGCGGCATTGCCAATCGACTGGTCCTGGCCGGTATTACCGGGATATGTGTCTACTTGCTGGATCAGATTATCGCCAACGTGGGTCTGTTGCTGAATTTGAGTTTCCCATTGGTGGCGCTTGCCCCCGGCATATTATTGATCTGGCTGGCTATAGCCTGGTTACAACGACTGGCATGATTGTTCTTTTGTGTATGCCCCGGCTATTTTTTCTTTTGTCTGAGGACATAGAGTCCGGTGGCACCACTGAATTTGCTGCTGTGATCGAGCGGCAGGACATGGGCTTCAATCCAGTCAATTAGACTGGCTACTTTTTTTCTGTTGTTGGGCAGGCCGGCATCACGAAGCACATTCGGAATTCGCCTTTTGAAGTCGGTGATCAGCCGTTCGCCATGCGCCCAGTCATGGTCGAAAGTGCGCCAGTTGAGCCTCATCTTCAGTTTCTTTGCCCATGCTTCAAACTCAATCGGTGTCAGCGAATGCAAGTCAGCGAGTGTGATAGGGGCATCAAACAGGCGCAGCAATGTTTGCAGAACATAGCCGCGTGGGTTCGTCCAGTTCGGGCAGGTCACGACAATCACACCGCCTTTGTTCAGATGCCTCTTGAAACGCTTGAGTACATCATAGGGCTCATCCATGTGTTCAAGCGTGCCGATGGATATAATTACATCATACTTGCCTTTATGCTCAATGATGTCATCCACGTGATATTCGAGATTGTTTTGCAGCGGACGGGTCTTTGCTTGTGCGATGGCCGCATCACTGAAATCGATACCGACGACCCGCCTGGCACCTCTCTTTGCAATCTCAAAGCATGCCCGGCCGGTGCCACAGCCGACATCGAGAACGGTCTTTCCTTTCCACGACATTACCCCGATGACCTCACTGTCTTCATTCGGTAGATCACCTGCGGACAGAGACAGCTTGGGTGTATAGTGCTTGCGCTCACCTTTTTTGTAAACGCCGTCATAAAACTTTTTCAAATCTTTGTTTTTCTGCATGATGATATCTCTATGTCCTGATGTGTTTTCCTCCTGTGAGGAAGAGGAAATTACCCGTATGAATTGCCGCAATATAGGCGAATGGCGTTACTGGAACAAGCCCGGCTCTTCCGGCTGTGCTTCCCTGACATGTCTGTCCGAGCTCTGATATACAGTTGCTCGCGGCGGAGTTCGTCGATTTTTCTCCAGCGCATGATAAATGACTTCGGGAAATACCGGTTTGAATTATCGGCTTACTGTCCTAAGATCCTGCTGCGCCATGCCCCAGATCAATGTATGAATATTTCAATCTATTGGCCTGAAAGGGTGAGCTGCTTTCGGCCCTGTTTATTTATAATGTTATCAATGACTTTAAAGATTCTGCCGGTAATAAAATATGATTCAGCCCCAGCCTCGAAAAACACGGCGCCTTACAGCTGTATTGTATAAATCGAACTGAGGCGAGCCTGTTGAAAGAATGAAATATCCTTCTGAGACTTATTTCGGCAGCCCCGATCAACCGGGCCATCTGCGCGATATATTGGCCGAGCGTATTGCTGCTGTCCCCACTGGCGGGGCCATTGACTGGGTGACTTATTATTTTCGTGATCGAAAACTGGCCGAAGCATTAATTCGAGCCCGTCAGCGGGGGGTCAAGGTCACCATCTGCCTGTCTGCCAGACCGCGGACATCTGATGCGAATGATGCTGTTATTGCCATGCTTTCCGGTAAAAACGGGCTCGATGGCGGACTGCGAGTCATCTCATTGCCCGGTATACCGGCCCCACCAGGAAGGGCCTGGAATATGCAGGTACACGAGAAACTCTATTGCTTTTCTCATCCGAAGCCGCTTGCCTTTGTTGGATCTTTTAATCCATCTGGAGACAGTCCCGAACAAAGACCCGATATTATCCGGGAGACAGGTGATCAGGACCGTGCTTACAATGTTCTGGTGGGGCTGAGCGATCCAGTACTGGTTGAAGCGCTGCAAAAACATGCCCGGCAGTTTCACCGTGCACCACCCGGTATGTTTTACCGCTTCTCTGCGGATGCCAATCAGCCGTTAACGGGCACTGATACGACGGTTTACTTTTGGCCACGGACGGGTTCGCATCCGCTGATGCAGTTTTTACAGCAGTTTGGTCATGGTACCCGCGTGCGCATCGTGGCATCACACATTAGGGCCAATGGCGCTGTCAATGCTATGATCGCGCTCGCCGGACGGGGGGCGGAACTGGAGATACTGGCGGAACCCACATTTAGACGCGTGACAGCAAAGGTGGAACGGGCGCTTAGTGCTGCCGGGATCCGTTTCAGCAGGGTCAGGCATGCTGAGCATGCTCCCATGCATCTGAAGTTTGTACTGGTGGAGCATAACGGCCGGCGGTGGTCTGTTTTCGGCAGTTTTAACTGGACCCGGCCCTCATTCTGGCTCAATCATGAAATCGCCGCTATTTCCAGTGACCCTGGTCTTTTCAAGGCCTTTGCCGGGCAATGGGATGTGTTGAAACAACAATTGGACGAATAATCTGGTCAGGCGCGCATTGAAAGTGTATTAAATTATAGAATGGAAAGTTCAGCTTCAACTCTTGTCATACCTGTTGAAAATCAGGTCCGCGAACTGGATGCAAAACTCCTCTTGTCCTGTGTCGCCGCAGAAAGGGGTTTTCCGGTGATCATGGGCTCACGCGCCTACACCCATTTCCAGGCAGCATCCTTTCCCCGTGGGGTCTATCTGGCGAAGAGCATGCGCAGTCTGAGTGATTTGATGTTCAAAATTCTGCGTAAGCTGGGGCACGAAATCGTGGCCTGGGAAGAAGAGGCACTGGTACATCCGCCGGCGGAGACCTATTTCACTCTCCGGCTTTCCCCGGTGACGATCAAGCTTGTTTCTCATATTTTTGCCTGGGGACAGGAAAATGTCGATTTGCTCAGGCAATACCCCGACACACCCGAAAGTCTGCCCATCCATATCACTGGAAATCCCCGTGGCGATATGCTCCGGGTGGAAATGCGTCCTTATTTTGACGCGGAAGTCGAACGTATTCGGAAAAGCCATGGCGATTTCATTCTTGTAAACACTAATTTCACTGACGTCAATCCCTTCATTCCCAGCGTTGGGATTTTTCTGCCCTCCAATGATCCGAACAAGGAACCTAAATTCGGTCAGATAGGAAAGGGTCTGAGTCGAGAGTTTGCGGAAGGGCTGCGTGACCATAAGCAGGCCACCCTGGACGCCTTTATCAAGCTCATCCCGGACCTGCAACAGGCCTTCCCCGATTTGAATATTGTTATTCGGCCCCACCCCAGTGAGAATTTCACCATTTATCATGAGCTCGCTGCAAAATGTGAACGGGTCAGCGTCACCAACGAGGGAAATGTTATTCCCTGGTTACTGGCAGCGAAGGTCATGATTCACAATGGTTGCACCACCGGTCTGGAAGCCTACGCCCTGAGTGTACCGGCTGTTTCTTATCTGCCTACATTTAACGAGTATTTTGATTATGATTTTCAGGGCTTACCGACCAAACTCAGCCATGAGTGCTTTGATTTTCAAGCCCTGGTGAAGACGCTTGGACACATCGTTTCCGGCGAACTGGCTGCGGCGGAGGGTGAACAGCGCAAGGCACTGATGGATTATTACGTGGCAGCGCGGGAAGGCCCCCTGGCCTGTGAACGGATCGTTGATATTCTGGAGCAAAGCGGATATCTCAAAGAAAAGCCGCCCGCCAGGCCGATCATTACTTTTATTCAGGCATGGCTGTACACCAGCGTAAAAGCAATGTTGACAAAGTTATACATGCACCGTCCCGGACCCAATCGGAAGGCCTATCATGATCATCGTTTTCCGGAACTGTCGATAGCAGAGCTTGAGCGAAGAATTACACGGTTTGGTCGACTATTGAATCGTTTTGACAATATCCGGGTGAGGCAACATTCAAAACACCTGTTTCAGATCGAAAACGCCCCGCTATGTAAGCGGAATGACCATTAAATGAATTTCCCTGCTACACTAGGCTTCCTGCATAAATTTAATGTTCACGCTGCGACAGACACCGATCCAGTAGAGCAGAAACAATAACCTGAAGATTTTATTTGACATGAATACACCCAAAGTCATTGCTGAAATAGGCTGTAACCATAAAGGCGATATGGAAATCGCCCGGGAAATGATAGGCATCGCGGCCACTTTTGCCAAATGCGACTATGTCAAATTCCAGAAGCGTACGAATACGGAATTACTGACACCCGAAGAATACAATGCGCCTCATCCCAACCCGCAAAACAGTTACGGTGACACCTACGGTGCCCACCGCGAGTTTCTTGAGTTCGATATTGAACAGCATCGTCAGTTGCAACAATGGTGCAGCGAATTCAACATAGGTTATTCGGCATCGGTATGGGATATGACTTCCGCCAGAGAAATCGCCAGTCTCAAGCCGGAGTTCATTAAAATACCTTCAGCGTGCAACCTGGTCTTTCCCATACTTGAATATCTTGCCGGGGATTATAGTGGCGATATTCATATTTCTCTGGGTATGACCACTCCTGAGGAACAACAATCTATCGTCGAGTTGATGGAAAGAAGCCAGGCGGCGAAACGCGTCATTCTCTATGCCTGTACCTCTGGTTACCCGGTTCCTTTTGAGCAGGTTTGCCTGCTGGAATTACAAACGCTGGCGGAAAAATATGGCTCACGAGTGAAGGAAATCGGTTTTTCAGGACACCACCATGGTATCGCGGTGGACATTGCCGCCATTACGCTGGGAGCATGCTGGGTGGAAAGACACTTCACCCTGGACCGAACCTGGAAGGGTACTGACCATGCGGCTTCGCTGGAACCTGATGGCTTGCGTAAACTGGTAAGAGATGTGCGTGCCGTGTCAAAAGCCCTGACCTTTAAAGATGCCCCCATTCTAGATATCGAAGTGCCTCAGCGTGAAAAATTGAAACGTACTCAGGCAGCACAGCTCAACTGATGAACTGGGTCGCTTTCATGCCCTTGCGGGCAAATTCAAAAACGATCCCGAATAAGAATTTGCGCATGATTGCCGGCAGGCCGCTTTATGCCTGGAGTCTGTCTCAGGCAATTGAATCTCAGTGTTTCGACAAGATTTATGTGGCGACTGACTCGCAGAAGATCCGGGAAAGCGTCAACAGAGAATTTCCTGCATTGGTGGACGTAGTGGACAGAGCAGCTGAGAATTGTACCGACACTGCCAGTACGGAATCCGCCATGCTCGAGTTTCAGGAACATATCCCCTTTGATGTGATCTGTCTTGTCCAGGCCACTTCACCTTTAACCCGGGCAGCAGACTTTCGCGCTGCCCGGCAAAAGTTGATCGACGAACAACTGGATTCACTGCTGACGACTGTCATATCAAAACGATTTTTCTGGACAGCTGAAGGAGAACCCATCAACTACGATCCTGGCCAACGGCCCAGACGTCAGGATTTTGAGGGTTGTCACATGGAAAACGGCGCTTTTTATATGACGCGTGCTGAAATACTCCGGGAGCAGGGCTGTCGTTTAGGTGGTCGTATCGGTGTCCACGAAATGGCAGGCGAAACGGCTGTTGAGATTGATGAGGAGAGCGACTGGCTCATCGTGGAGCAGCTGTTACTTCGGCAAAAGGAGCGTTTGAAAGCAAGCAGAACCAGCCCGGTGAAAGTACTGGTGGCTGATGTCGACGGAACACTGACTGATGCGGGTATGTATTACAGCCCGGAGGGTGAGGCATTAAAGAAATTCAATACCCGTGATGCACATGGTATGCAGCGACTGCGTGAAGTTGGCATCAAACTCTGTGTTATCAGCGCTGAATCAAGCCCTGCAGTCGCGGCAAGAATGCAAAAACTCGGTATTGATGAATACTATGCCGGCGTAAAAAACAAACTTCCCTTACTGAACGAACTGTCAGAACGCTGGTGTATTTCACTGGATGATATTGCTTATATCGGTGACGATCTTGGTGATCTGGAATGCCTCAAACATGTCGGTCTCTCTTTTTGTCCAGCGGACGCTGCAGTGGAAGTGGTGCAAGAGGCAGATTATATTTGCGCGCAAGGGGGCGGTGCCGGTGCAGTACGTGAAGCTTGTGACACCATTCTGAAGATTCACTCGACATTACCTGCAACATCCACAAACTCCTGATATAAACTGATGTTCTCAACCCGTTTTTTCTGCACGAGTACATGGAGACAAGCAAGGATATGCTGATACAGCAGGAACAGGAAGATGGCAGCAGTGAACGGGGAGAGGAAATGTTCGGCAGGCTACGGGGTTTTCCGGGGGCGTGAAGCCGGCAAGTGGAATTCCAGTTTTTCCCGCTCTTTGAAGAGACCGGTATGTCGATCATAACGGCGTGATTGCATCTGTATTTTCCAGCCGTTTGCAGTGGCATTCACTTCGTAGATATTGTAGCCTGCGCGCTTTGTTTTGGAGTCGGACAGTGCCGAAGCAGAGGCGGCGCCGATCACGGGGATTGGTGCGTTGGCTGTTTCAAGAATGTCGTTGACAGGATAATGTCCGTGACCGTGCAGTATAAGTTCTGCGCCATGGGCCTTTATAACGGAGCGAAATTGTGCTGAGTCTATCAGTCGTTTGCGGAATTTATTGCTGTGGGCTAGCGGCCCATGATGTAACACTACAACGCGGAACAGTTCCTGTTTTCCCGTACGATCCAATAATTCGGCCAGTGCTTCGGTTTGAGTTTGCCCAAGTCGTCCGCTGGCAAAAAAAGGTGCTGTGGGTACGGCCGTGGACAGACCGATAATCGCTACCGGCCCACGTTGACGAAGAAGGGGAAAGGTCGCAGTGCCCTCTGGAAATGGGCTGGCTTCGACGTCACTGTCCATATAAGCGGACCAGTGATCACTGGTTTGGGCAGCGTCGCTGCGAACATAGCTGTCGTGGTTTCCCGGTATCACGGATATATCAGTCGACTGGCCGAGCGTACCGAGCCATGCAGCAACCTGCTTATACTCACCTGGTGTACCGATATGGGTAAGATCGCCGCTGATCGCGAGATGATGGGCTCCGGCCTCGTCGAGATCTTTGATTAAAGCGTCAAGTATAGCGGGGCACTGTATATGTCGGCGACTGAAACGCCAGGATAAATAGCCAAGGATGCGTTTATTCAGCAATTGCCGCCAGGGTACATCATAGAGGTGACTCAGGTGTGGATCGGAAATATGCGCGAGCCTGAAGCCGGATTGGGCACAGGCCGACCCAATGGGTATGAATTTGATCATAGCGGTATCATATTGTCCGATGCCACAGATTGCCACAACAAACAAACAGGCAAACAGCCGTAACTGAACATGAAAAAGACCTATATTTGTATTCTGAAAGATACTGAAACCAGACTTTGGGGGCTCAGCGGACGAGAGAGGTTAACACGCATGCTCAGCAAATTTGAGCAGGCCGAGCTTATTGAGGACCTGCCGGCGGCGGCAGATACGGCAGTTTTATTCATGCGCGCCGACTATCTGTTTGAACCACGACTGTTGCAGGGCTTACTGCAGTTGCAAGAGGATTTCGCGCTTTGCGCCAGTGTTGGTGAAGAAGTGGTCGCGGTGAGAACAAAGGCTGCCAATGCCCCCGTACTCAGGCAGGAATTGCTTGGCGAGGCGGAAAGCAGGCTGATATCTGCACTACCGAAAAAGCAGGCAAAAGATCTGGTGAGTGCCTACGATCCGAAATTACTGAAATATGCCCCCCCCGAGATTCTGCCAATCAACCGGGACAACAGGCAATATCTGGAAGATGTCCTTTTTAGCGGGGCCTATAAAGGCATCACGGATTTCATTACTCTTTGGTTGTGGCCTGTGCCTGCGCGCTGGGCGGTGCGCGCGTGTGTAAAATATAAATTCTCGCCCAATCAGGTCACGTTATTCAGCCTGGTGTTGGCAATATCAACCGGACTCGCATTCTGGTATGGGTATTTGCTCCCGGGTTTGTTCATGGGCTGGTTGATGACTTTTCTGGATACTGTCGACGGCAAGCTTGCCCGTGTCACCGTCAGCTCCAGTAAATTGGGTGACTGGCTTGATCACGGTCTGGATTTGATTCATCCCCCATTGTGGTATCTGGCCTGGGGAATGGGTATAGCGGAAATATGGACCTTCCCCTTCTCCACCATGCTGCTGTTCTGGATCATGCTGGCCGCCTATATCATCGGGCGGCTGTGCGAGGGTGGATTTCAACTTTGGCTTGCTCCGTTCAGTCTGTTTCTGTGGCAACCCTGGGACTCTTTCAATCGTCTGGTTACAGCACGACGAAATCCGAATCTGTTTTTTTTAACACTGTCGTTTTTATGGGGCAGACCGGATATCGGTCTTTGTCTGGTGGTTGGCTGGCATGTGATTTCAAGCTTGCTCCTGATCATGCGTATCTATGCTGCCAGCAGACAGAAAATGGAACAGGGTGAGTTGAACTCCTGGTTGAACGGTATTGATCCAGAACGTGACAGGCACCGTCTGGAAGTACGCCTGTTTACGCGTCTGTCCAGGTCAGTGTCCAATTGATGCCTGATCGCATCAGTTCTGTTGGCATTCTGCTTAATCCACACAGCGGCAGGATTAAGCAGGATGTATCGCTCATTCGAAAGCTTGCCGGCGATATTACGGGCGGAGTCTATCGTGAAGCCTGTAATCAGCGTGAGATTGAGACTGTACTGAATGAGTTTGCCGGGAGGCAACTTGGTGTGCTGGTTATTGTTGGTGGTGATGGGACAGTGCATGCGGTACTTTCGCATCTTTTTGCCGGGAAGGTATTTGCACACCCGCCTCTGATATCCATTATTCCCGCCGGAACAACGAACATGACGGCAAAGGACTTTTATATATCGGGCAAGCCGGAGCAGGTATTCACTCGACTGCTGAAATTGATGGCCGGACCAGGTCCTTACCCCCTGATTACCCGGCCGGTGCTCCGCATTAAAAATGGTGATGATAGAGCTCAATACGGTATGTTTTTTGGTGCAGGTATAATAGCTGAGGGGGTGAAATATTTTCAGAAGCGTGTACGGGGACTGGGTATCACCGGGGAGAGAGCATCGGGAATCGTCCTGTTACGTTTTTTATTTTCACTGCTGTTGGGACGTGGTGGTGATTCAGGAAAAATAACAGCACATGTTCAATTCAACGATGAAACCGGGAGAGATGAACAGAGTCTGTTGATTCTTGCCACCAGCCTGGACAGGTTACTGCTGGGCTTGCGGCCTTATTGGGGCAGACAAGCACTACCGGTTCATGCCACACTTGTACGGGCTTCACCGCAAAGATTATGGCGATCAATATTGCCCTTGCTCTGCGGAAGAGGTGCGGGTTTGTCAGAACAGAACGGTTACAGCAGTTGTAATCTATCGACCTTGAGTATAATGATGACCGGTGATTTTATTATAGATGGTGAGCTGTACAGGGCGGATCGGGAAAAAGGAGCAGTGCATATCAGTGCGAACGAGACAATTTCCGTAATAGGTTTGAATACGTAAAATAATGTTTGAGACAAGCGATAAGAAAACGGCTTTGCAGCCGCCGCCGGAGGAGCTCATTGCGGAAAAAGCATCAGAGTGTGCCAGAATCGTACCGAAAGGCTTTCATGTTTTCATCGATGCGCTGCAAAACCGGTTTGGTGATTCGCTGCAGGCGGTGTTGCTGTATGGTTCATGTCTGCACAGTTACGATTTGAAGGATAGCGTCGTGGATCTTTATGTCGTGGTTGACGATTACGCGCGGGCTTACGACAAAGCGTTTCTGGCGAAGTTGAACTGTTATGTTCCGCCCAATGTGTTTTATCTGGAACTGGAATATCAGGATTTGACACTGCGCAGCAAATACGGCGTTATTTCAATCAACGATTTCGAAGAGGGCACATCCAGCTGGTTTCATTCTTATATTTGGGGACGTTTTGCGCAGCCGACCCGATTACTTTATGCCTGTAACGAACAGGTGCGGGCCAGGATCCATACAATACTGGCACATGCCACACTCACTTTTTTGCGAGCCAGTGTGCCGGCGCTGGGCAGAAGTATCGTCGACAGCGAGACCATCTGGACCCGGGGTCTGGCACTTTCCTATGATGCCGAGCTGAGGCCGGAAAAGAAAAACCGGGCACGTCAGCTCACTCATTTGAATATGGGAGACTACATACGCCTGACAGCTTACGCCGCTCCTGCGTTGAGTATGCTGGAAGCGCTTCCTCACGACCGTTATAACTGCGTGGCCAGTGAACGGGACTGCCGGGCCGCCCTGCGACGTTGGCGTCTGCGGGCCTGGCAAGGTCGGGTGCTTTCTCTTTTACGTCTGACAAAGGCGGTATTTACTTTCAAAGATTGCGTTGACTATGCGGCCTGGAAGATAGAAAGACATACAGGGATCAAGATACAGGTTACTCCACGGTTACAACGACACCCGTTGTTATTCGGCTGGAAGGTATTGTGGCAATTGGTCAGGCAAGGTGTGATGCACTAAATCAGAGGTATAAATGATGACAGACAATACAGAAGATAAAACCGGCCCTGAGGGAAAAAAGAAGCACCGCCCGAGCGTAGCTGTGGGCTTGTGGATTATTAAACGTGTGGAACGCATATTGATGTATTTTTCTGTTGTGGATGATCAACCCTTTTGTGAGCCCGCTGATTTTGCCTGGGCGGGTTATCTGGAAGAAAACTGGGAAGCCATCCGTGCCGAACTGGAGCGCCTGTTGGAGCATCCGGAAAACATCCCCAATTTTCAGGACATCTCCAAAGATCAGACCAATCTAACCCGGGATGATCGCTGGAAGACCTTCTTTTTGTATGGTTATGGTTTTAAATTTGACGCTAACTGCAGTCAGTGTCCGGAGACTACCCGGATAATCGAACAGATCCCGGGTATGTTTACCGCCCTGTTTTCCGTACTCGCTCCCGGCAAGCGTATTCCAAGACATCGGGGTCCCTACAAAGGTCTGCTGCGCGGCCATCTGGCATTAATCGTCCCGGAACCGAAACAGGATTGCTGGATCCAGGTAGGTGATGAAACAAGGCATTGGGAGGAGGGCAAAAGTATGGTTTTTGATGATACATTTAAACACCAGGTTCAAAACAACACAGACGGTACCCGCGTTGTCCTGTTTCTGGATGTCCTGCGTCCTTTACGTTTTCCCGGTTCCCTGTTCAATAAGCTCATATTGCAGTTGATTCGTTGGTCGCCTTTTATCCAGGATGCCCGCCGAAATCAACAGGCATGGGAGAAGCGATTGGGCGCTTAAAGCGTTTGCTCCAATGACTGCGTCATCAGCATCCCGCAGCTTCAGGGTACGACAAATTTAACTATGGCGTACAACGTGAAAAGAAAGGTGAAAAGTACGCAAACACCCATAATGAGATAAGGTTTCAAGCCCTTTTTCTCTATATAGGCATTGTCGCGTTCAAAGTTTTTCCTGTTCTGAACGCCAAAGAAGGAAGCCAGCATGCTCCAGGCGATCTGAAACACACCTGGATCTTTCTCTTCGTTTTTACTCATTACCTTATAAAAAATATATTAAGACAGCATTCTTTTTCGAGTGTTATACACAAGAGTAAAAAACATCGTCATCGTAAGCGGGCAAGCGGGAAAACCATTATAATCAGGAATAAGTGAACTGAAAACAGAAAATCAGCTGATTTTATCAGTGACACAACACATGTTGCTTGTCACTTTCGGCAGGTGACTTACGTCATTTAACTGAATTATCTTCCAATCACCCTCTGTATACTCAAAAGTGTTGACTGCCGTGCGGATACCCTTGTAAAGCGGGCTTGTGTCCGTACTGATGGTCTCCACAAAACATTCAAGAAAAGTACCGTGGGTCACAATCAATATTGGAAACCGGGAGCTGTTTCGCACAATGTCGTTTAGAGCAGATGTTGCGCGACGACGTACATCGGCTCTGTCTTCATAATCGTAAGGCGCCGACAATACCGGTATATCCTTATGAAGGTCGTGATTGACCCATCGACCTTCGCGTAAGTAAATATTTTTTATTATTTTCAGACCAAGTTTCCCGGCGAGGGGGGCGGCCGTCTGCCAGGCTCGTTTTAAATCACTGGCGTATATCTGCTTTACACTGCCCATATTATGATGGTTGGCGAGATTATTGGCCATCACCTGCACGGTTTCACTCAATTCAGTATCACAATGGCCTTGCCAAAGCCCGAGCTCATTCCAGCTTGAATTAGCATGGACAACGATGAAAATTTTTATCATTTGTCTGGGATACATATACGCAGATCGGATTATATTTTTTTATCCCGGATTTGTTGTAGATAATCACAAATCTGTTGCGCGCCATCAAGTAGTCGAGGAGTGTGTCGCTGGATAATATCAGGCTGAACAAAAAACAAATTATCGTTTTTTACGGCGTCCAGAAACGACCATTGTTTCCAGTCATCCAGCCATTCAGGTCGTGCCTTGCCCATGCCACTGGCGATAATGACACTGGGGTTATGTGTGAGAACGGATTCTATACTTACCTGTGGTGTTAAGGCATTGAGATCGGCAAATATATTTCTGCCACTGCAAAGTTTTATGATTCTCCCTATGAATTGTTGTTTGTTCACCGTCAGTAAGGGCTGATTCCAGGCCTGATAAAATACTGATATCTCCTTGCGTCCCGAATATTTTTTACGAAGTGATGCCAGTCTTTCGAGGAAATCATCGGCGGCTTTCATGGAGCTGTCTTCTTCACCACTGAGTATGCCAAAATGCTGAATATTCCGGGCGATGTCTTCAAGCCCCCTGGGATCGCTGATGTAAACGGTCAAGCCCAGATTTATTAATTGTTCAACCTGTTGTTTCCGGTTGCCTTCCTTCCAGCCTATGATGAGGTCAGGTCGGGAAGCCAGGATCAGCTCAATATTGAAACTGTTATAACCCCCCACCTGCGGGATTATTTTCGCCTGTTCCGGATAATCGCTGTAGTTGACAGCACCGACAATCAAGTGTCCGGCACCCGCAGCAAACAGGTTTTCTGTCACATGTGGTGCCAAACTGATGATCCGTTCCGCCGGTTTTTCCAGTTTCACCGTGCGCCCCAGATCGTCAGTCACTTCAAGTGCCGGCGTGTTTGTTGCGAGCAGTAAAAAAGCCGCGATAAACAAAAAAACAGTTGTTGGCGAAGCGTGCCTGTACAGGCCCGTTATTCCTGCGGAAGTGGCGGTCCGCTCAGCCACAAAACCACAAGCCGATAAAGATCGACTGTTCAGTTTATGTCCACGGAGATGTCGGAATGATGAAAAGAAACAAAATACGCAGAACAAAGCTTTGTGACAGCCTTTTGAGTTGTTTGAGGTAATTCTCATAACGCTTATTTGTTTGACAATGTTTTCAGTACACTTTTCAATCTGAACCATTGTTGATCACCGTTCAATAAGCCAAAACGCAGACAGGCAGTTTTATTATCCAGAGCAATGTATCTGACAAGTATGCCTTTTTCAGCCAGTTGTTCGTAAAGTGATATTGCAAAGCCCTCGTTGAAATTCAGAGTAACATAAAGCGGCGTATTATCAGCGCTGATCATTTCTTCGGAAAATATCTTTTTAAGATAATCGGCAAGACGCTTTGACTGATCGTATAAGTATTGACGATTGTTGCTTTGCCAGTTTGTGTCGGATAATGCCTGTATCCCAATCCACTGGGCGGGGCCACTTACCGCCCAGGGTCCAAGTTGCTCCTGTATTTTGTTGCAGATACCGATCTCCGCCAGTAAGAAGCCCAGCCTCACACCGGCCAATCCGAAAAATTTACCTAAAGAACGCAGAATAATAAGATGGCCCGTATCCAAACAGTCGATCATGCTGTTTCCGGGCATAACATCCATAAAAGTTTCGTCAATAATCATAAAACCATTGCGCTTCTTCAATTTAAGTAAATATGATTTCAGTTGTTTTTTTTCTATTAGCTTACATGTCGGGTTATTCGGGTTAATGACAAGCAGGTGGTTTATTCTTCCCGATTCAATATCCGCACCCATCCCGTTAATCTCGTTATCTGCGTAAAGTACGACCTTATGTCGAGCTTTTACCCAGGCGGCCCGATGTTCCTGATAAGCAATATTCGGAATCGCCACAGTGCACTTTGGAAACAATCCTGGCAATGCCTGAATGGCAAATTGCGATCCTGGTATGGGTAGAAGTGTGTCACAGCGATAATAGCTGCTGGCGGCAGCGATCAATGCATCGTCCAGAAAGGGCAGGCGTTGAAAAATTTCTGCGGGCAATTCCGGAACGGGCCATCCATTGGGGTTTATGCCTGTGGAAAGATCCAGCCAGTGCTCCCTCTTTATGCCAAAGGCCTTTTCGGCGGCTGCCAAATCACCACCGTGGAACAGGCTCATAAAATACCGCTCATCAGCAGAATAACGATCAGGAAAGGAAAAATAGCGCGTCGAATAAGGGCTATGCTTCGGTGTATGTCTCCCTGCTCCGGTGCCGGTCCATGTCCAAAAACAGGCTTTTCCTTGAGTTTCCCATGATAAACGGCCGGACCGCCCAAAGTGAGTTTCAAGGCACCGGCACCGCTGGCCATAACAGGTCCGGCGTTCGGACTTTCCAGCAGCCGGCCTTGCTTCCTCCAGGCACGGACAGCTTGTTGAAAATTTCCTGCCAGAGCATAACTGAATGCAGTCAGTCGCGCCGGTATCCAGTTAACAAGATCGTCCAGTCGTGCAGCTGCCCATCCAAAATACAAATATCGTTCGTTCCGGTAGCCCCACATGGCGTCAAGAGTATTAATCAGTCGATACCCGACAGCCCCCGGTACACCGGCGACGATGAACCAAAACAGCGGTGCAAAAACCGCGTCGTTACCGTTTTCCAATACTGACTCTATAGCCGCCTTGCAAATACCTTCTCTATCCAGTTGTTCTGTATTGCGACTGACTATCTGAGCGACATCCATTCTGGCCTGATCTATATTTCCCTCTTCAAGGGAAATAGCGACTTTTGCGGCGTGTTTCTCCAGACTGCGGGCACCGATAACAAAATAGAGCAGAACAACGTCAATGGCGACAACAGGATAATAACTGTCGTCAAGTAAGTGTTGAATGATAATCAGCACAGTTACCGGCGGGACGATCAAGAGCAGGCATGCAATAATGCCGGCCTGTCTTTGTCTGCCGGCGTTATCTCTGTGTTCAGCAAGCAGCCGGTTTTCCACTTTACAGGCAAGCGCACCGAAGCCGACAAGCGGATGAAAGCGACGAGGTTCACCTAAGAGGCGATCAAGCAACAAAGAAATAAAAATGGTAAAAGCAGACATAAAGTCACAAACATAACAGGATTCGAACATGACCGGCAAGACAATAATGGTACAGGGGACAACTTCTGATGCTGGTAAAAGTGTGCTGGTGACCGGACTTTGTCGTGTCCTGCTGCGACGTGGTTTTTCTGTTGCTCCTTTTAAACCGCAGAATATGGCTTTGAATTCCGCAGTCACCATTGATGGCGGGGAGATCGGCCGCGCTCAGGCAGTACAGGCTCAGGCATGTAAACTGGAACCCTGTATCGATATGAACCCCATCCTCCTGAAACCGGACACCGATATCGGTGCACAGGTCATTGTGCATGGTAAAGTCGATTCAACCCTGGATGCAAAGGCTTATCATGAAAGAAAACCGGCCTTGATGGAAGCTGTGCTGCAATCCTATCATCGTCTCAGGAAGCAATACGACTACATCATTGTTGAAGGCGCGGGCAGTCCGGCGGAAATCAACCTGCGTGACAAAGATATAGCCAACATGGGCTTTGCTGAACAGATTGATTGTCCGGTCATTATTATTGCGGATATCGATAAAGGGGGAGTATTCGCCCATATAGTGGGGACCCTTGATCTGCTGAGCGAGTCCGAACAAAACAGAGTCAGTGGTTTTTTTATCAACAAATTTCGCGGTGATATCGAATTATTGAAACCCGGCTTGCAATGGTTGCAGGGGAAAACAGGAAAACCGGTGTTGGGCGTATTGCCTTACCTTCATGGTTTTCACCTGGAAGCGGAAGATGCCGTTGCCCGGAATAGAGGTGTCGAACCCCGCGATGGTCATATTAAAGTTATCGTCCCCTTGTTCTCGCGTATCAGCAATCATACCGACTTCGATCCCCTGCGCCTGCACCCACAGGTGGACTTCCAGTTTGTCGCTCCCGGCGCAGCGATTCCTTCTGCTGACCTGATCATTTTGCCCGGCAGCAAGAACGTACGTGCTGATTTGCAATGGTTGCAGCATCACAACTGGACAGCGGCCATACAAAAACATCTGCGTTATGGCGGGAAAGTGCTGGGAATTTGCGGCGGCTATCAAATGCTGGGGATGACAATCTCCGATCCGGATGGAATAGAAGGGAGAAGTG